>CAYRXO010000017.1:0-28070 GCA_964428215.1 uncultured Candidatus Accumulibacter sp.
GGTCTCCAGTTCATCCGTGAGGCGGCCCCGGGGTGAGTTGTGTATAAGGGTATGGATTGAGATACACGCAGATTGCCTCTCGAGAAAGCATCCTGAGCAATGGATTCAGCTTTATCCCATTGAACAAGAGGATTTATTTAACACCTGACACAAAACATGTGATAATCAGGCGGACAAAACGATCATTCTGTCGTGGAAAAACGGCAGCGGTCTTTGCTTTGTCATTTCTGGGGTTTGCATGGTTTGGTTTCCAGAAACGAAGCGATCCCGTATCGGATCTAAATCACTCTGGCACTCATGCAGGCACTGCTTTCGTAAGACGTTTTTTCCTTCCTATCGGGAGTATGGCAATGAAACATAATGTCTACGTCGTCGCCATTCCTTCTCTTTTCATTCTGACGGCTTGCGCCTCGGGGGGCGGTGGTGGAGGTTCCGCCTCGTTTCTGGGCGTTCCTGCCGGTACTACGAGCGATCCGGCTGAACTGACCAACTCCTGGTCCTCGTCCTCGCAATCGGGCGTATCCATGGGTTCCGATACGGCGACCATCAGCGTGGGGGCAGACAACAAGCCGACCCATCTGACCATTCATGTGCCAGGTGAGCCTACTTTCATGCCCAGGAACACCGATTACACCTTGACCGCGCCCGGTGCTACATCGCTGGTCTACACGGGAACCAGCTCCGACTTGCCAGGTAGCACCGCCTATGTGCTCGACCCGGCGCAACAACAATGGAATTATCAGAGCGTGGGGCTGGTGGTCCTTCCGGCTTCAGGAGAAAATGCCCGATCCAGCTA
Source organism: uncultured Candidatus Accumulibacter sp. (assembly GCA_964428215.1). GTDB lineage: Bacteria > Pseudomonadota > Gammaproteobacteria > Burkholderiales > Rhodocyclaceae > Accumulibacter. The sequence goes on from CAYRXO010000017.1 coordinate 797, forward strand.
TGCCTTCAGTGGCGGCTGGGTGACTTCCAACCTGCCGACCACCGGCACAGCGACCTATACCGGCAAGGCCATCGGTGATTTTGTCCCAAGCAATAGTGCCGCCACGCTGTTCATTGCCGATATGACGGCGACGGCAAACTTCGGTGCGGGAACCTTGTCCTGGGCGACGAGCAACACCCGGACAGGTGACAACGTACTGCAGACCCCGGCCTCGGGGACGCTCAACCCGAGCCTGAACATGAGCTTTTCCGGTTCACCGACCGTCCTGGAAGGCAGCGGAGGCGTCTCAGCCCCGATCACCAATAGTGCCGGCACGTTGTCCGGCACCATGTACGGTCGCGCATACGGTCCGAACGCAGAGGAAATCGGCGGCGCATTTTATGCCACCGGTTCGCTGGGCCGACTCGCCGGCGCTTTTGGCGGCAAACGCTGAATCGACCGTTCCGGGATGGCTGAATAGCCATCCCGGTTCCCGGCACGGACGTTCCCGCCACATCCTGCGGCCCTGTGCCTGCCGTACAGGGCAAATCCTTCATTTTGCGCGCTGGTTCAGGCATGTCGTTTGCACTCCACAAATTTGCCGGCCTCTTCCTGGCGTGGGTCGGCCTGGCCGGTGCAGTGAGCGCCTCGGCATCCGATGCGGAACACAGCGCAGAGATTCAGCGCGCCACGGCACTGTTCACCGCGCGCCAGTACGAGCAGGCACGCGCGATCGTCGAGCCTTTGCGGCGCACCCCTTTCCCGCCGCTGCAGATCCTTTTCCTGAATGCGCAACTGGCACGCGTGCGTGGCGATTGCACGACGGCGATCGACGATTTCAACGCCATGCTGGCACGGGATGCCTCGCTGGCCAGGCCGCGCATCGATCTCGGTGTGACGCTGTGGCAGTGCGGGCGCGGCCAGGAGGCGGTCGCCCAGCTGGAAAGGACCTTGTCATCCGGCGTGCCGCGCCATGTCGAAGTCGATGTGTTGCGCGTCACCCAGGCCATCCGCTCGGATATCGGCGGCATCAGTCTGGACATGCAACTGGTGCGCAACAGCAATCCGGCCCAGACGACGCAGGCCGACCGGATCGTCATCCAGGGGCGGGAATACGCCCTGTCGCGCCATTCGACATCGCGCGGCGCCTACGGCCTGATGGTCATCGCCGACGCGCGTTATCCGCTGCTCGATCAATGGCGGCTGTTTTCGGCGACACGCCTCGAGCACGTCGATTATCCCGGTGCCGAAGCGGATTTCAGCTATCTCGGGTCGACGATCGGCACGAAACAACGCTTCGGCACACACAGCGCCAGTTTCGAAGCCGGCGCGCATATCGCGCGCTACCAGGACCAGCGGCTCTACCATGGCTCAGTCTGGCGAATCGCCGACGAGTGGCTGTTGTCGCCATCACTTGTTCTCGGTGGCGCGTTCGACAGCAAACAACTGCACTACGCCGAATACCGTCATCTCGACGGCTGGCAATTCACCAGCGCATTGACGGCACGTTATGTCTTCGCTCCCAATTTGAGCGGGCAATTCGGCGTGTCGCACGTCCGGCAGACGGCCACCAATCCGGCGTATGCGTTTACCGGGCCTGTTTACTCGAGCGCCATTCAGTACGAGCATAGCGACGGTTGGCTGTTGGGCGCCCGTTTCGATCGGTCGAAAAGCCGTTACCAGGCCGATGATCCCGTTTTCGGCGAACGCCGTGTCGATCAGCGACAGACTGTCGAATTCAGTCTCGGACACGTCAATCTTTCGCGTCTCTTGGGTCTGCAGGCATCCGGCCTGACGCCGGTGCTGCTGCTCGGCAGCACGCGCTCGGCGTCGACGATCGATCTTTACGATTACCGGCGTAATTTCATTTCGTTGGCGCTGCGCAAGACGTATTAGCGCCTGCCCCCCGCAAGGCCGACACACAAGTAGCTCGGGCAGCGCATCGTCGATTGTGCCGCAGGTCGAACACACGCTCATCGCTTGCCTCTATACTTTAGGGCTGGCATCCGGATCGTCAGCGATCCGTCAGCTTTACTCCGACCAGGTTTGCTCATCGAGACCACGCTGCCATGAAATTCGTAGACCATCCGCTCTGGCTGGTCGGCTTCAGACCGTTTTTCACCCTCGCCTGCCTGGCCGGCATCGTCTTGCCGCTGGTCTGGGTGCTGCTCTTCGTCGGCCTCTGGCAACTACCGGCAGGACCGTTTTCACCGCTGCAATGGCATGCGCACGAAATGTTCTTCGGTTTCGGCTGGGCGGTACTCGGCGGCTTTCTGCTCACGGCGACCAAGAACTGGGTGAAGATTCGCGGTTATCACGGTGCGGCGCTGCTGGCGCTGGTCGTCGCTTGGCTGATCGAACGCGCCGGCATGTGGTTCGCCGGCGATCTGCCGCCGCTGCTCTTCCGTCTGTCGAACCTGCTTTTTCTGGGCGGCATCGTCGGCATGCTGCTCTGGTCGCTGATCCGCCACCGGCAGAACGACGCTTTCGCCGACAATTATTTTTTCCTCATCGTCCTGCCGCTGTTCCTGATCGCCAAGACGCTGCTGCTGAGCAGCGAACATTTCGCGCTCGGCGCCGCAATGACTCTCGGCCTGTTCCGCGTCGCTTTCCTGGTGATGCTCGAACGGACTCTCACCCAGTTCATGCGCAACGCGCTGCACGTCGAACTGCTGCGTTGCCCGCCGCTCGACCGGGCGATCAAGCTGCTCGCCCTGCCGCTGATTTTCGCGCCCCTGCTGCCGGCGGTGCTGGCCGGCACGCTGGCTTGGCTGCTGGCCGTACTGATCGGCGGCCGCTGGCTGCTCTGGAAACCGCATCTGGCGCTGCGCCGGCTGGACATCGGCATCATGTATCTCGGGCAACTGGCGATCGTCGGCGAACTGCTGCTCGAAGGCCTGGAGCGCAGCGGCTACGCCGGCTGGACGGGCGCCTTGCCGATGCATGTCTTCGCTTTCGGCGCCATCGGACTGATCGTGCCGGCGATGCTGGTGCGCATCGCCAAGGGGCACACCGGCCGCCCGGTGCATTTCGGACCCGCCGACAAGCTGGTGTTGTGGATCATGATCGCCGGTCTGGCGATCCGCACGCTGCTGACGCAGCTCGATCCGGCACACTATACGCACTGGATCAGCGCCGCCGCCGCATGCTGGATGCTCGGCTTCGCGGTTCTCGGCTGGCGTTACATTCCCTTCTTCTTGCAGCCGCGGGTCGACGGCAAAGCGCATTGAACGTCCCGCCGCGCGCCGCCGCCCTGCCCGGCTTCGGTCGTCCGCAAGACCGCCGGCATCCCCCCTGACACGCAGTCGGCCCCCTGTCGAGCGTCGGCATGCCGCTGCGCATGGCCGTCAATCTGTCTTACCTGAAGAAACGAGGAGAATCGATGAGCAAACAAATCGTTGTTTGTATGGATGGAACCTGGAACGACCCGATACAGCGGACCAATGTCTACCGCCTGTTCGAAATGCTGCCCGGCGATGAAACGTCGGTCGAAGAGAAAGGCCCGATCCGTTCGCATCTCGTCAAACAGGATCAGGATCTCGTCGCTTTTTATCTGGAGAGCGTCGGCAACGGCGGCCGGACGCAAAGCCTGCTCGGCAGTACGCAGGGCATCGGCTTGCATGACTGCATGATCGATGCCTATGTACTGGTTTCACAGGTCTATCGTCAGGGCGACAAAATCTGGCTGTTCGGCTTTTCGCGCGGCGCCTGGGCGGCGCGCAGCCTGGGCGCCTTCATCGCGCGTACCGGTCTGATTGCCGATGTCGATGCCACCGAGAACGGCGCGGCGGATCTGGCCGAGAAAATCTGGCTCGATTACAAGGAGGATCGCGGCAAGAAGCGCGGCGGACGTTTCTGGAGGCATCACGACGAAACGCCGATCCGCCTGATCGGCGTCTTCGATACCGTCGGCGAGTTCGGCGTTCCCGAGTTCAACGGCCTGCGCATGGCCGACCGCGACGAACTGCGCTTCCTCAAATTCGCCGATCGCGATCTCAGCAAACGGGTCGAAAACGGCCGGCAAGCGCTGGCCATCGACGAGCGGCGTGCTGATTTCATGCCCACGTTATGGACCGAACGCGAAGGCATCCGCCAGGTGTGGTTCGCCGGCGCACACGCCGACATCGGCGGCGGCTACGAAGAGCGCGGATTGTCGGACATCGCCCTGCAATGGATGGTCGACGAAGTCAATGCGCTCGACGCCGGGCTGCAGTTGTCTCCCGAGCGTCTTGAGCGACCGCTGGCCCCCGATCCGCTGCAGGACCGGCACGACGAAACGCATCATCTCTCCTGGCGCACCCGGCCGCACGAAGAGCGCGAGATCGACGACGACGCGACGCTGCATCCCAGCGTGCTGCAGCGGCTGCAGGCACGCGCCGACTATCGGCCGAAAGCGCTCGAGGAAATCGCAAGCTGCGCCGAGTTTTTCAATGACGGCGACGAGCCACCCGAGGAAGCCTTGCAGGCGGAACGCGAAAGCGTTCCCTTCCGCAAACTGCCGGTCGACGGCTCGACGCGCTTCCCGGTTTACGCGCACAAATGGTGGAACGCTTCGGGAATCGAAGTCGACGCCGGCGAACGCTACCGCATCACCGCCAGCGGCGAATGGATCGACAAGAACACCGTCGCCAACGCCGACGGTTTCGAATCGAAAGCCTGGCTCCTGCGGCTCGCCGAAGGCAGCCGGCGTCTCGAAGAGCGGCCGTGGTTCTCGCTGGTCGCCGCCATCCATCCGCGGCCGGACCTCGAAGCCAACAATCCGGATTCGGAAAACGTGCTCAGCGGACTGATCGAAAGCACGATCAGCGGCGTGGCGCGCATCGACGACGAAAGCAGCCTGCTGCCCACCCCCAACGACAGCGAAATCGAGATTCAGGAAGCCGGCTATCTGTATTTTTTTGCCAACGACTCCGCTTTCGCTTACGGCAACAACAGCGGCTTTCTGACCGTCGAAGTGACACGACTGCCGTGGTCGGTCAACGCTGAGCAGAAACCGCTGTCGGCGCCGCCCTCATTGCCGAACAGCCTCGACGTCAAACTCTATTTCACGCCGGGAACCTGTTCGCTGGCACCGCACATCGTCCTGCGCGAAGCCGGGCTCGATTTCGACCTCGTGCGCGTCGACATCCGTCGTCAGCAACTCGCCGACGGCAGCGACTTCAAGGCCGTCAATCCGAAGGGCTACGTGCCGGTGCTCGAAGTCGATGACGGCGTGCGACTGACCGAAGTGCCGGCGATCGTCCAGTACATCGCCGATCGCTTGCCGGAAAGCGGCCTGGCACCGCTGCCGTACACGCTCGAACGTTACCGCCTGCAGGAATGGCTGGGCTTCATCAGCTCCGAACTGCATAAAAGTTTCGGCCCGCTGTTCAGGCCGGACACCCCCGACGCGTATCGGCAGAGCAGCAAGGAGCGGCTGACGGCACGTCTTAACTTCGTCGCCCACCATCTGAGCGACAACTACTATCTGCTCGGCGAGCAGTTCACCGTCGCGGATGCTTATCTATACACCGTTCTCGGTTGGGGCCGTCCGGTCGGCATCGACATCGCCAACTGGCCGACCCTGCTCGCCTTCCACGAGCGTGTCGGGCAGCGGCAAAGCGTCATCGATGCGCTGGCGGCCGAAGGTTGAGCCGACGATCGGCGCGCCACCGCCATGGACGACACGGGAGATGGGCGAATGAACGCTGCGCTCGCTGACGCCGCGCAACAAGCCGCCGACTGGCTGCGGCAGGCCGACGGCCTGCTGATCACTGCCGGCGCCGGCATGGGCATCGACTCCGGGTTGCCCGATTTCCGCGGTCCGCAAGGCTTCTGGGGCGTCTATCCGGCGCTCGGCCGCGCGCGCATCGCCTTCGAGCAGATCGCCAATCCGCAGGCGTTCGCCTTGCACCCGCGCCTGGCGTGGGGCTTTTACGGCCACCGGCTGGCGCTGTACCGGCAAACGGTGCCGCACGCCGGCTTTGCGCTGCTGCAGCAGTTCGCCGCCGCCTTGCCGCAGGGAGCGTTCGTCTACACCAGCAACGTCGACGGCCAGTTTCAGCAGGCCGGCTTCGACGCGCAGCGGATCGTCGAATGCCACGGCTCGATCCATCACTTGCAGTGCATGGACGGTTGCGGCGGCGCGATCTGGCCGGCCGACGAATTTCAGCCGTTCATCGATGCCGAGCAATGCCACTTGACCAGCGCGCTGCCGCTTTGCCCGCATTGCGGCGGACTCGCCCGGCCGAACATCCTGATGTTCGGCGACTGGGGCTGGCTGAGCCGGCGCAGCGATGAACAGGAGGCGCGGCGGCACGCCTGGCTGCGCGGCGTCAAGCGCCTGGTAAGCATCGAAATCGGCGCCGGCACGCACATCCCGACCGTTCGCCTGCTCGGCGAACGTCTCAGCAAGTCCCTGATCCGCATCAACCCCAACGAAGCGCAAGTGCCGGCCGGTCAAGGCGTCCCGCTCGCCTGCGGCGGCCTCGCCGGTCTGCAAGCGATCGCCGCGGCACTGCGTTAGAATCTCCCATCCTGCGCAGGGTCAACCTGCGCATCATTTCATCGCAAGGAGAAGCCATGTCCGGTCACGGATTCCATGTACACGGTCCGCACGATCACGAAATCGAACACGTCGCCCAACACGGCGGCGACAACTTCACCTCGCGCATCGCCGTGCTGACGGCGATCATCTCGACCATCGGCGCCATCTTCGGCTACATGGCCGGTCACTCGCAGAATGCCGCCCTACTCTACAAAAACGAAGCGGCGATCCAGAAAACGGCTGCATCGAACCAGTGGAATTACTACCAGGCGAAAAGCAACAAGCAGAACCTGGCCGAGTTGTCGATCACCCTGACCAGCGGCGAAGCGCGCGACAAATACCAGCAGGAAGTCGAGCGCTACAAGAAGGAAAAGCAGGACATCAAAGCCGACGCTGACAAACTCGAGGCCAGCGCCAAGGAAGCCGACCGGCGCAGCGAAATCGAAATGCACGTCCATGAACGCTGGGCCATGGCGACGACGCTGCTGCAGGTGGCCATCGCCCTCTCAGCGATCGCGCTGCTGACGCGCAAGCGCTGGATGCTGGCCGGCGTCTACGGTTCGACGGCGCTCGGCGTCCTCGCCGGCGTGGCCGGCTATCTGCATCTCTGACGGCGCCGCTGCGCACCGATGAAGGAATCCACATGCCCGCCCTGCCCGGCTCGCCGCGCCACTTCGCCACCGCCGCCCGTCTGACAGGGCTTGCCGGAGTGGCGGTGCTGGCCGTTCTGACCGGCTGCGCCAGCATTCCCGACGGCGACGCGCCGCCGCTGCCGCGCTGGACCCAGGTGCTGCCCGAACGACAACTGAGTCTGCGCGCCATCGTCCCGGCCGGCACGGCGTGTCCGTCGGCGACGGTCGACGGCGTCGCGCAGTCGCTGCACGCGCGCGTCGGCGCGCCCAGCAGCGACTTCCCGGTCACCCTCTGCGAGCGGGCCGTGGCGACGACGACCCGGCAGGCGAGCATCGCCGGCCAGCCGTTGCCGCTGGCCGCCGCCGACATCCGCCGCATCGTCATCGTCGGCGACACCGGCTGCCGAATCAAGGTGCCGGCCAGCGGTCACGGCGATCCGCTCCAGGATTGCACCAACCCGGCCGCCTGGCCGTGGGCGCGCGTCGCCGGCGCGGCGGCGGCGACGCAGCCGGATCTGGTCATCCACCTCGGCGACTACCACTACCGCGAATACTGCCGGCAGCCGGCGCTCTGCGCGGCGCTGTCGACGCAAGGCACCCCTGTCGGCTACGACTGGGCAGGCTGGAACGCCGACTTTTTCACCCCGGCAGCGGCTTTGTTGCGCGCGGCGCCGTGGGTGACGGTGCGCGGCAACCACGAGAATTGCGACCGCGGCGGCGAAGGCTGGCAACGCCTGCTGTCGCCGCTGCCGCCGCAAACCTGCCCGACGGGCGACGACGGCCGGCCGCCGCGTTCGGTATTGAGCAACAACGCCACCGCCGCGGCGTACCGCGTCGAACTGCCCGGTCTGCCGGCGCTGATCGTCGCCGACAACGCCGGCCACGAAGATTACCGCGCCGCCGACAGCGCGCCGCACGAGAGCGCCGTGTTCGAAAAATCGCTTGCCGCGCTGTTGAACGCGGCCGACCGCCAGCCGTTCTGGCTGTTGATCCACAAACCGCTGTGGTACGACCTGCTGGCCGCCGATCTGCCGGCCAACAGCCTGCAAACGACACTGCGCACGCGACTACCGGCCACGCTGTCGATCGTCTTCGCCGGGCATGAACATGCGTTTCAGACGATCAATTTCGCCACTGCGCCCGCGACGACGTCCGCACAGAATAGCGGACAGCGTCCGGCACAACTGATCGTCGGCAACAGCGGCACCCAGCTCGAAATCTTCGACCCGGCCTCACCCTTCTTCGCCAACGGACAAGCTGCCGCGAGTCAGGAACGTTGGCAGGCGAACGAGCGCTTGTACGATGGCAGCGCGGCTGCGTCGGGCGTTGTCGTGCACCGCTACGGTTTCCTGCTCCTCGAACGCGTCGGCGACGATCCCACCGGGCCATGGACGGGCAGCCTGCGCGACCCCGACGGTCGACCGCTGGCCGACTGCCGTCTCGACAACGCACGCAAGCGCGTGCACTGCGCGCCCGCCGCGGTTCATTGAAACGAACGCAGCGGACAAACCTTCTCCACCCACTCCATCAAGCGCGTCAAATCATGCCCCAAGTCACCGCCAACCAACTGCAGATCGAATACGAATCCTTCGGCGACAGCGGCTCGCCGGCCATCCTGCTGATCATGGGGCTCGGCGCACAGCTCGGCCGCTGGCCGATCGAACTGTGCGAGGCGCTCGTCGCACGCGGCTTCCGCGTCATCCGCTTCGACAACCGCGACTGCGGCCTGTCGAGCAAACTCGACGCGGCCGGCATCCCGTCGATCGGCCGCTTCCTGCGTACCGGCGAAGCGATCGACACCCCCTACAGCCTCGCCGACATGGCCGCCGACTGCATCGGTCTGCTCGACGCCCTCGGCATCGCACAGGCGCACATCGTCGGCGCCTCGCTCGGCGGCGCGGTCGCCCAGATCGTCGCCGCCCAGTACCCGCAGCGCACGCTGTCGCTGACCTGCCTGATGTCGACCAGCAGCCACCCCGATCTGCCGCCGCCGACGCCAGCCGCATCGCAAGCCCTGTTCGCTCCGCTGCCGGCCGAACGCGACAAGGCCAGCCTGATCGAAGACGCGCTGAAACGGCAGCTGGCGGTCTCGAGTCCGGCGTATCCGGCGTGCCCGCAGCAGCTGCGCGACGTGCTGATCTACGAACACGAACGCAGCTACTACCCGGCCGGCGTCGCCCGCCAACTGGCCGCCTTTCTGGCCAGCGGCGACCGCCGGGCGCTGCTGGCGACGATCCAGGCGCCGACGCTGGTCATGCACGGCGCCGACGACCCGCTGATTCCGGTCGAATGCGGGCAGGACATCGCCGCGCACATACCCGGCGCCGAACTGTGTATCATCGACGGCATGGCGCACGATTTCCCCCCGCCGCTGATCGACACCTTTGCCGAAGCCATCGCCGGCATCGCCCGGCGCGCACCAGCGGGTCGTAGGTCGTAGGTCGTAGGTCGTAGGTCGTAGGTCGTAGGGTCGTAGGGTGGATAAGCGCAGCGCATCCACCAGGAAATCTGTTCTCGATGGTGAATATCGGGTCGTGACATGGAAGTTATGGTGGATGCGCTGCGCTTATCCACCCTAAGACTACACTGCATAGCGCTCCGTACTCCGCAATGGCGATTGCACAGAGCGCTGCCGGTGCTACCGCCGGCTGAAATACTCTCGTACGAGGAGAATACGATGTCCATCAGAAATTCACGGCATTATGCCAATCTTGTCGCGGTCACAACGGTCACCCTGAGCGCACTATCCGGCTGCTATGTCGTTCCGGAACGTGGGCCGGACGGCAGCGTCCAGTATGGTTATCATCCCTTGCCGCCGGCCGGGACACCGATCCCGGCACCGCACGCTGCAACGCCATCGACCCTGCCGGCGCGGCTATATCCGGCCAACGATCTGGCGACGCGTACCGGCATCATCCACGGCTCGGTAACGAATTTGATGGCCGGCAAAGGTCGCTTCGTCGTCAACTATCAGGGCACCGTACTCAGTGGCGAAGCGACGCGGGTATCGAATAGCGATCGGCGCGGCGTTGCCAGCGCTTACGGTAACGACGGCACTTACATGTCCTGCGAATACCAGATGAACACACCTTATCAGGGTACCGGCGCGTGTTCCTTCTCCTCCGGCGCGACTTACAAAATGCATATCGGCAACTGATGCTGCGCCGTTCACCGGCGTCGGTTGAGGAAGCGCTGAACGAGTGGCGGCACGTGCTGAAGCATCTGGCATATGGCACGCAGCCAGTGGATATATTTGACAGACCGGCGAGATGGCGAGCACTGCACAACGCCGCGCTTCGTCGGCGCTGTCTTCATTACGCGGCCGATCCCGAAAGGTGCAGCGCGCCCTATAATCGCGGCTCCCGTCTCATCCACCACCCCCTGTCCGCTTACCCGATACCGTGATGCCAGCCGCCCTCTTTGAATCGACGATCACCAGCCTGCCACTGCTCGGCCGTGGCAAAGTGCGCGACATCTATGCGCTTGCTGACGACAAGTTGCTGATCGTCACCAGCGATCGCCTGTCGGCCTTCGACGTGGTGCTGCCCGACCCGGTGCCGGGCAAAGGCAAGATCCTGACCCGCCTGGCCAATTTCTGGTTCGCCCGACTGGCCGCTATCGTCGCCAACCAGCTCACCGGCATCGATCCGGAGACGGTCGTCGCGCCGGCTGAGCGCGAGCAGGTGCGCGGGCGGGCGCTGGTCGTCAAGCGTTTGCATCCGCTGCCGATCGAGGCGGTAGTGCGCGGCTATCTGATCGGTTCCGGTTGGCAGGATTATCAGGCCAGCGGGGCCGTTTGCGGCATCGACCTGCCGGCCGGTCTGCGCCAGGCCAGCCGATTGCCGACGCCGATCTTCACGCCGGCGAGCAAGGCGGCGCCCGGTGCGCACGACGAAAACATTTCTTTCGCCATAGCGCAAGAGACCTGCCAACGCGCTTTGGCCGCCGTGCTGGCCGGTAGCGGGGTCGATGGCGCGCAGCTGGCTGTGCGGGCGCGTGACGCCGCGCTGGCCTTGTATCGGGCGGCGGCGGAACACGCGGCGGCCTGCGGCATCCTGATCGCCGACACCAAGTTCGAGTTCGGCGTCGATGCCGGCGGCAAACTGCATTTGATCGACGAAGCGCTGACGCCGGATTCGTCGCGTTTCTGGCCAGCGGATGCCTACCAGGAAGGCATCAATCCGCCGTCCTTCGACAAACAGTACTTGCGCGATTATCTGGCGACGCTGGATTGGGACAAACGTGCGCCGGGTCCGCGCCTGCCAGCCGCGGTGCTCGAGCAGACGCGTGCCAGATACGCCGAAGCCTGTGAACGGCTGACCGGCGAACGATTCGACGATTGATTTTCTGTCAGCAACCATCTCAAATGCGGGTGCTGCTTGGCGCCTGCATTGTCAGGAGCCGGCATGGCTGCACGACCAACGACCTTGCTTGATGAAGACGACCATCCGGCGATCCGCCCGATCGGCGCCGGGCGTCCGTTTGCCTGGCTGGCTGCCGGCTGGAAAGATCTGTGGGCCAACCCGATCGCCAGCCTGGCCTACGGACTGCTCTTCGCCATCGCCGGTGATCTGATCGTCATTTTCGCTTGGCGCAACGGCAGGCTGTTCATCGCCGCCGCTTCCGGTTTTTTTCTCGTCGCGCCGCTGCTTGCCGGCGGTCTGTACGAAATCAGCCGGCGGCGCGAAGCCGGTTTGCGCTCGACTTTCTTCAGTTCGCTGGCCGGCGGCAAACGCAACGCCGTCGAACTGGCCAAGCTGGGAGCGGTGCTGGCGGTCATCGGACTGCTCTGGGAACGTCTGTCGACTTTGCTGTTCGAATGGCTTGCCCCGTCGGTGGCACCCGATCTGGTCGACCTGTTGGCGGTGGCGCAGTACAGCGTCGAGATGCGCGACATGTTGTTCATCTGGCTGCTTTGTGGCGGTCTGCTGGCGATGCTGGTTTTTTTCATCGCCGTGGTGTCGGTGCCTTTGTTGCTTGACCGACAGGACATTGGTTTCGTTGCCGCGATGCAGACCAGCCTGCGTGCCGTCAGCCTCAACCTGCCGATCATCCTGTTATGGGCGCTATTGGTCGTGCTGCTGACGACGCTCGGTTTCGTCACCCTGTTCTTCGGGCTGGTGCTGCTGATGCCCTGGATCGGACACGCTTCCTGGCACGCCTATCGTGATCTGGTGACCTGGGATCACCTGCCCGACGTCGCTGCCGACTATCGCTAACCATCATTTTTCTTGCCATTTCGCGATGACTGACAACCCCTTGCTCGACTTCGCCGGCCTGCCGCGTTTTGCCGACATCACGCCGGACGACGTCTCGCCGGCGATCACGTTATTGCTGGCGCAAAGCCGCGATCTGGTCGACCGACTGAGTGAAGACAACTTGCCGCCGACCTGGGACACTTTCGCCCAACCGCTGGCCGACGGTTTCGAGAAGCTGTCGCGCGCCTGGGGAATCGTCGCGCATCTGCACAGCGTCAATGACGTTCCCGAATGGCGAGAGATTTACAACCGTCTGCTGCCCGACGTCTCGCGTTTCTATGCCGAGATCGGCCAGAACCTGCACTTGTTCGCCAAGTATAAGGCGCTCGCCGGCAGCGACGAATACACTGGGCTAAGCGCGGCACAACGGCGGATCGTCGAGCAGGAACTACGCGATTTCCGTCTCGGCGGTGCCGAGTTGCCGGCCGAATTGAAACCGCGTTTTCAGGCGATCAGCGAAGAACTGGCGCAATTGTCGGCCAAATTTTCCGAAAACCTGCTCGACGCGACGAACGCTTTCGCCGAATGGGTTGACGACGAGAGCGAACTGGCCGGCTTGCCGGCCGACGCCTGTCAGGCGGCGCGTGCCGCCGCCGAACGTGACGGCCGCGCCGGCTGGAAATTCACCCTGCACATGCCTTCCTATCTGCCGGTGATGCAATACGCCGACAGCCGCCGATTGCGAGCCGTGCTCTATCGCGCACATGCCACGCGCGCGGCCGAGTTCGACGCGCCGTCACTCGACAATACCCCTCTGATCCAGCGCATCCTCGAATTGCGCGGCGAACAGTCGCAGTTGCTCGGTTATGCCAATTTCGCCGAGGTGTCGCTGGTGCCAAAAATGGCTGCGTCGGTGCCGCAAGTGCTCGCCTTTCTGCGCGATCTGGCGGTCAAGGCGCGACCGTTCGCCGAACGCGACGTCGCCGAACTGCGCGCCTTTGCCCAGCGCGAACTCGGCCTCGAAACGATGGAGCCGTGGGACGTGGCCTACGTCTCGGAAAAGCTGCTGCAGGCCCGATTCGCCTTCTCCGAACAGGAAGTGAAACAGTATTTCAGCGAGGAGAAGGTCATCGATGGGCTGTTCAAAGTCGTTGAAAAACTGTTCGACGTCCACATACGTGCCGACAGCGCGCAAACTTGGCATACGGATGTCCGCTTCTATCGTATCGAGGACCGCAGCGGCGAACTGCTGGGCAATTTCTACCTCGATCTCTACGCGCGCGAGACGAAGCGCGGCGGCGCCTGGATGGACGAGGCGATGAGCCGCCGTCGCATCCGCACCGTCAATGGCAGCGCAATCCAGAAACCGGTGGCTTATCTGAACTGCAATTTCTCGCAGCCGGTCGGCGACAAAACGGCGCAGAACGGCGACGGCTATCGTCCGGCGACCTTCAGTCACGACGAGGTGATTACCTTGTTTCACGAAACGGGTCACGGTCTGCATCATCTGCTGACCCGGGTCGACGAACTGGGCGTTGCCGGCATCCATGGGGTGGAATGGGACGCCGTCGAGCTGCCCTCGCAATTTTTCGAAAACTACTGTTGGGAATGGCCGGTGGTGCAAGGCATGAGCAGCCATGTCGACACGGGCGAAACGCTGCCACGGGCGCTGTTCGACAAAATGCTCGCCGCACGCAATTTCCTGAGCGGCATGCAGACCTTGCGGCAGGTCGAATTCGCGCTCTTCGACCTGCGGCTGCACAGCGACTTCGACCCGTCCGGCGAACAGTCGGTGCTCGCTTTGCTCGACGACGTGCGCCGCGAAGTGGCGGTCCTGCAGCCGCCCGCCTGGCACCGTTTTCCGAACAGTTTCTCGCACATTTTTGCCGGCGGTTATGCCGCCGGTTACTATAGTTACAAGTGGGCCGAGGTCCTTTCGGCCGATTGTTACGCCGCTTTTGAAGAAGCGGGCAACCCTTTCGATGCACGGGTTGGACGCCGCTTTCTCGACGAGATCCTTTCGGTGGGCGGCAGTCGGCCGGCAATCGACAGTTTCCGGGCCTTCCGGGGACGTGAACCGCAGGTGGACGCCTTGCTGCGTCATAGCGGAATGGCCATCACTTGAAGCAGGAGACCGAGCGATGCGCGCGATCAGACAGGTGGTTTTGGCGGCGATCGTCGTCAGTGTGTGCATGGCGGACGCTTGGGCACAGAGCACGTATCGCTGGGTCGATCCGAAAACCGGCAGCACGGTCATCTCGGACAAACCGCCGCCGCCCGGCGTGAAAAAAGTCGATAAGGCAAACTGGAGCAGCAGCGACAACGATAATGCGCCGCTGCCCTACGCCTTGCGCCAACTGAGCGAAAAATTCCCGGTGATCCTCTACGTCCGCTCCGGCTGTCCGGCCTACTGCAAGCAGGCGCGCGCGCTGCTCAACGAGCGTGGCGTGCCTTTTACGGAAAAAGTGATTGCCTCGGAAGAGGAGTTGGGCGAACTGGGCAAGCAACTTGGCGGCGAGCTGCAGTTGCCGAGCATCCGCGTCGGCCGGCAAAGCAGCAGCGGTTTTGCTGCTGACACGTGGAATTCTCTGCTCGACGCGGCCGGGTATCCGGTCAAGGCGCCCTATGGCGTGAAACGTCCGCCGACGGGTAACGAGTAAGCGTTGCCGGATCGCGCTACTTCGCGAGCAGATCGACGCGCTGCGGCGTATAAAAAGTCGCGCCTGCCGGGGTCATGAAGGATTCGAAGCGGTCGCGTACGCGAGCATAGGTTTCCGTTGACAGGCAGTGATCCGTATGCGTGACCTGAATCATCCGCCGGTCGAATTCGTCGAAATCACTGAAGTCGTTGCGCACGTTGAAGAACAACTGTTTGCGCAATGCGAATTGTCCGCTGGCAACGGCTTGCCGGACGGCCGCGAATGCGGCTTCGCGCACGTCCTGCTCGTCGTGGAAGAGGCGCATGATGTCGTTGAAATCGCCGGCGTAAACCGGTTCGGAAATCCACGCCGCACCGCCCGGCCGCAGAACGCGCCGAATTTCCGCCAAGGCATCGGCCATCTGCTCGCGCGGCACATGGTGCAGCGATTTGAACATCAGCACGAAATCGAAGCTGGCATCGGCGTAGGGAATCGCCTCAGCGCCGCCGAGGACGAATTCGACCTGCGGTAACGCTTCGCGGGCGAGGTTTTTCTGATGCTGCCGTCGATCGACTTCCAGGGCGACGATCGCCGCCGGCAGCCCCGTCGCGGCAATGGCGCGCGTTTTATCGGCGCGGCCGCAGCCGAGCTCGATGATGCGTGCATCCTGCAACGGCAATTCGCCGCGCAGCAGTTCGATCTCGTTGCATACGCGGGTTTGCGTCGGGTCCTGAATCCTCATCCTCTGGTCGAATGTCCTGGGGTTGATCGGGGAAAGCGGATGTTGCATCCTGCCGGACTACATTAACCTGAAAGTCGCCCGGCGAAGCGCGCTTTCTGCGCATGGGCGACAAAGAACCGGCTTATGGACAGCGTCACCTCTTCCTTCCTGAATCTGAAACTCAGCGAATCGTATCCGGAAATCCGCGCCGCGGTGCGTGATCTGTGCAGTCACTACGCAGACGATTACTGGCGGCGGGTCGATGAGCAACGCATCTTTCCCGAGGAGTTCGTCAACGCGTTGACTGCTGCCGGCTGGCTGGCGGCGATGATTCCCGAAGAATACGGCGGTTCCGGCCTGGGGCTCAGCGAAGCGTCGGTGATCCTTGAGGAGGTCAATCGTTGCGGCGGCAACTCCGGCACGGTACACGGCCAGATGTACAACATGGGCACGCTGTTGCGACATGGCTCGCCAGCGCAGAAGGCAATGCTGCTGCCGAAAATCGCCAGCGGCGAATGGCGTCTGCAGACGATGGCGGTGACCGAACCGACGACCGGCACCGATACGACGCAACTGAAGACGCTGGCCGTCAAAACGGGCGACCGCTATGTGGTCAACGGGCAAAAAGTGTGGATTTCGCGCGTGCAGCACTCCGACTACATGATCCTGCTCGCACGGACGACGCCGCGCGAGCAATGCGCCCGCAAGAGCGACGGGATGTCGATCTTCCTGGTCGACCTGCATGCGGCGATCGGCCACGGGCTGAGCGTGCAGCCGATCCGCAATATGGTCAATCATGAGACCAACGAATTGTTCTTCGACAACCTGGAAATCCCGGCGGAGAATCTGATCGGTCAGGAAGGGCAGGGATTCCGCTATCTGCTCGACGGCCTGAACGCCGAGCGGGCGCTGATCGCCGCCGAATGCATCGGCGACGGCTACTGGTTTCTCGAGCGGGCGAGCGACTATGCGCGCGAGCGGGTCGTTTTCGACCGGCCGATCGGGCAGAACCAGGGCATCCAGTTTCCGCTCGCGGAAGCGTACATCGAAGTCGAAGCGGCCAATCTGATGCGCTACCGGGCGTGCGCCCAGTTCGACGCCGGTCTGAACTGTGCGCCGGCGGCGAATATGGCCAAATATCTGGCGGCCAAGGCGTCGTGGGAAGCGGCCAATGCCTGCCTGCAGACGCATGGCGGTTTCGGTTTCGCCTGCGAATACGACATCGAACGCAAATTCCGCGAAACGCGGCTGTATCAGGTGGCGCCGATTTCGACCAACCTCATCCTGGCGTACGTCGGCGAACACCTGCTCGGCCTGCCGCGCTCTTTTTAAGACGTGGACCGCTACGACTGCGCGAAAGAACTGATGATGACCCCTTCCCCGACCGAACAGGACGACCTGCCGCTCAGCGGCATCACGGTCGTCTCGCTGGAACACGCCATCGCCGCACCGTTCGCCAGCCGGCAGTTGGCCGACCTCGGCGCGCGGGTGATCAAGATCGAGCGTCCCGGAACGGGGGATTTTGCCCGCGCCTACGACCACCGCGTCGATGGCCTGGCCTCGCATTTCGTGTGGACCAACCGCGCGAAGGAAAGTCTGACGCTCGACCTCAAACAAGCGGCGGCGCGCGAAGTGCTCGCCCGCTTGCTGCAAAAAACGGATGTGCTGATCCAGAATCTGGCGCCGGGCGCGGCCGCCCGCCTCGGCTTGTCGTACGCCGCGCTGTCGGTGGACCATCCCGGCATCATCGTCTGCGACATTTCCGGCTACGGCGAGGGCGGGCCGTATTCGGCGAAGAAAGCTTACGATCTGATGATTCAGAGTGAATCCGGTTTCCTGTCGGTGACCGGCTCGCCGGACGCAGAGGCGAAGGCGGGCGTGTCGATCGCCGACATCGCCACCGGCATGTACGCCTACAGCACGATCCTGGCAGCCATCATCCAGCGCCAGAAGACCGGCAAGGGACGGCGGATCGAGATTTCGATGCTCGAGGCGATGGTCGAATGGATGGGTTTTCCGCTCTACTACGCCTACAAGCAGCAAAGCGCGCCGCTGCGCGCCGGTGCGGCGCACGCGACGATCTTCCCTTACGGCGCTTTCCGTACCGGCGACGGCTATCGCGTCATGCTCGGTCTGCAGAACGAACGCGAGTGGGGCACGTTCTGCGCACAGGTCCTGCAACGTCCCGAAATGAAGGACGATCCGCGCTTCGCCAGCAACGCTTTGCGCTCCGAACACCGGACAGAACTGCAGCAGGTAATCAATGAAATCTTCGGACGCTGCACGTGCGTGGAAATCGTCGATCGTCTGGAAGCAGCCGATATCGCCAATGCGCGCGTCAATACCCTCGACGACGTCTGGCAGCATGCGCAGTTGCAAGCGCGTGCGCGCTGGGCAATGATCGATTCCCCGGTCGGTCGTCTGCCGTCCCTGCTGCCGCCCGGTGCCGACGCCGACAACCCGGCACGCCTGGGACCGGTGCCGGCGCTCGGCGAACATACGGAGGCCATTCTCGGCGAACTCGGCTTCGCTGCGCACATCGCCTGTTTCCGACAACAAGGGCTGATCTGATGGCCTGCGTCCGCGCGCTGCTCTGGCTGCTCGTCTTGGGCCTGCTGTCCGCCTGCGGACGGGAGGCGGTGTATCGGCAGGAATCGTTCGTCTTCGGCACGCGCGTCGAACTGAGCATCGCCGGCCAGAAAGAGGACGTGGCGCGGGCGGCGGCGGCGCAGGTATTGCGCGAATTCGACCGCCTGCATCGGACGTACCACGCCTGGCAGCCTTCCGAACTCAGCGCCTTGAACGACGCGCTGGCCGCTGGCCGCACGACGCGAGTTTCGTCGGAAATGGCCGCTTTGCTGCGCGACGCACAACGCCTGTCGCGGGCGGGCGACAATCTGTTCGATCCGGGCATCGGCCGGCTGATCGCCTTGTGGGGCTTTCAGTCGGACGATTTGCCGACCGCCCTGCCGGATGCGCAGAAGCTGGCCGCGTGGCAGGCCAGCCGTCCGGGGATCGCCGATCTGCGCATCGACGGCCAGCAGGTGCGTAGCGGCAAACGCGATGTGGCGCTCGATTTCGGCGGCTATCTGAAAGGCGTGGCGCTCGATCGGGCTGCCGCCTTACTGAAAGTGCAAGGGGTGCAGAACGCCCTGATCAACATCGGCGGCAACGTCATGGCGCTGGGAACGCGCAACGGCGAGGCGTGGCGCGTCGGCATCCAGCATCCGCGCCGACCGGGCGCGCTGGCGACACTCGAACTGGCCGACGGCGAGGCCATCGGCACCTCGGGCGACTACCAACGCTATCTGGAGATCGACGGTCAGCGTTACTGCCATCTGCTCGATCCGCGTACGGCCCGGCCGGTGATGCACACCCAGTCGCTGACCGTGTTGATCGCCCCCGGTGCACAGGCTGGAACGCTTTCCGACGTGCTGTCGAAGCCCTTGTTCATCGCCGGTCCCGACTGGCCGCGGCTGGCCGGACAACTGGCGGTCGATCAGGTGCTGCGCGTCGATGCCTCGGGTCGACTACAGGTCAGCGCCGCGCTGCAGCGGCGCCTGAGCTATGTCGGCAAACAGGCGGCGGACAGTGAAATAATCCCCTGAACGAGCGACGCGCAGGCTGTCCTGCTCGGGAGGGATCGCTTAGAATGGCAGGCTGTAGCGAGGAATGCAGGCAATGATTGGTATTTTTTTGATCACCCATGGTTCATTTGGCGAGAGCCTGATTCAGAACGTTTGTCATGTGCTCAACAAGCGGCCGGCGCGCATCGTGCAACTGGGAATCTCCGCCCAGGACGATCCGCTGGAGATTCTGCCGCTGGCGCGTCTGTTGTTGCAAGAAGTCGATGAAGGTGAAGGCGTCCTGCTGATGACCGACGTTTTCGGTGCAACGCCGGGCAATCTGGCGCTCAGATTGCTCGATCCGGGTCGCATCGAAGGGGTTGCCGGCGTCAATCTGCCGATGTTGCTGCGCGCGCTGACCTATCGCGAACTGGGGATGGAAATGATCTTGCAGAAAGCGATCAGCGGCGCTCACGACGGGGTGATCAAACTGACGGCGTCTGATTGATCGTAATAAAAAATAAGGGGGTTACCGATGGTACGCGCTGAAGCGGCAATTCAGAACAAACTCGGACTGCATGCCCGCGCCTCGGCCAAGCTGACGCAGTTGGCCAGTCGTTTCAACAGCGAAGTGTGGATGGAAAAGGGAGGCCGGCGGATCAACGCCAAGAGCATCATGGGCGTCATGATGCTCGCCGCGGGCAAAGGCTCGACGGTGATCGTCGAAACCAGCGGCGAGGACGAACAGGCGGCCAACGACGCCATTCTGGAACTGATCGCCGACAAATTCGGCGAAGGAGAATGACCCGGCCATGAGCTTCACCCTGCACGGTCTGGCGGTTTCCGCCGGTATCGCCATCGGTCGCGCGCACCTGATGTCGCATGCGACGCTCGAAGTGTCGCATCTGGTCATCGCGCCGCGTCTGGTGGATAAGGAGATCGCCCGCTTCGAGGAAGCCATCGAACGCGTACGGGCGGAATTTTCGGCGCTCAAGGGACGTATGCAGAACAGTTCCACCGAGTTCGGCGCCTTCATCGACCTGCATTCGATGATCCTCTCCGACCCCGAGCTGGCGGAAACGCCGAAACAACTGATCCGCGACCGACGCTGCAACGCCGAATGGGCGCTGGTGCAGCAGATGGAACTGCTCGTCGACCAGTTCGAAAATTTCGAAGACCCCTATCTGCGCGAACGGAGTTACGACGTCCGGCAGGTGGTCGAACGGGTGATCAAGGAACTCGTCGGCCAGCCAGGGCGGATGGCAGTGCGCACCGGCAAGGGAACCAAGGAAGAAAACCTGATCGTCGTCGCGCACGATCTGTCGCCGGCCGACGTCATCGCCTACAAGGAACACCACTTCGCCGCTTTCGTGACCGACGTCGGCGGTTCGACCTCGCACACGGCGATCCTGGCGCGCAGCCTGCGCATCCCCGCCGTTCTCGGCCTGCACAACGCCCGTCAGCTGGTGCGCGACAAGGAGAATCTGATCGTCGACGGCACGCGCGGCGTGCTGATCGTCAATCCGGACGAACGCGTTCTCGAAGAATACCGCCTGCGCAAGAGCCAGATCGAACTCGAACGCACCAAACTGCGCCGCCTCAAGTCCGCTCCTTCCGCGACCCTCGACGGCATCGACATCGACCTGCACGCCAACATCGAATTGCCCGGCGACGTCCCGGCAGCGCTCGATGGCGGCGCCGAGGGTGTCGGCCTGTTCCGGACCGAATTTCTCTTTCTCGATCGCGGCGACATGCCGACCGAGGAGGAACAATTCGAGGCTTATCGCAAAGTGGTCAAGGGGATGGGCGGACGGCCGGTGACCATCCGCACCTTCGATCTCGGTTACGACAAGGATCTGCATCCGGAAAAAATTCTCGGCGAACGTCTGCAAAGCAATCCGGCGCTCGGCCTGCGTGCCATCCGCCTGTCGCTGGCCGAGCCGAAGATGTTCCAGACGCAGTTGCGCGCCATCTTGCGGGCATCCAAGTTCGGCAAGATCAAGCTGTTGATCCCGATGCTGTCGCAAGCGCACGAAATCGATCAGACGCTGGCGGCGATCGAACGTGCCAAAAACAGCTTGCGCGGCGAGCGCACACCGTTTGACGAAGCGATCCCGATCGGGGCGATGATCGAAATTCCGGCGGCGGCGCTCGCCGTCGGACTGTTCCTGCGCCGGCTCCATTTCCTGTCGATCGGCACCAACGACCTGATTCAGTACACCCTGGCCATCGACCGCAGCGACGAGCAGGTCTCGCAACTCTACGACCCGCTGCATCCGGCGGTATTGATGCTGCTGGCGCACACCATCGCCAGCGCCGAGAAAGTCAATATCCCGGTATCGATCTGCGGCGAACTGGCCGGCGACCCGACGCTGACCCGGCTGCTGATCGGCATGGGCCTGCGCCAGTTTTCGATGTATCCGGCGCAGATTCTGTCGGTTAAACAACGCATCATGCAAAGCAACTATGCCGAGCTGGCGCCGCTGGTGCGCCGCATGCTGCGCAACGAGGAACCCGGCAGAATCAGGGAGCAGCTCGACAAGCTCAACGCCTGAGCAGCGGGCAACGAATCACTACGCGCGACCCGTCCGCCAGCCTGACGGAACAGCCCCGTTTAATGCCAGGCGATCGAAAGATCGAAGGGTTTTCAGCGGCTTGTAGCGCACCCGGCCGCGACTCACGCGCGCAGCCATTTTCAGCGTTTCCCCTGATTTCAGCCAGCCGATGTGACAGTGACGGTTTGGCAAGGAGATTCGCTGTCAGGTCGCTGCCGGCAGATGCGCGAGCAGCCATTCGCTCGCTTCCCGGGCCAGGCTGGAGAAGGCAGCCGCTTCCTCAGGCCTGCCTGCGCCGGTAACGACCTGGCAACGGTACGGGCAGCGCAGTTCCTGCACGGCCCGACGATTGCTGTGCAATCCGCGTTGATCGTCGGCGTCGAGCAGAAGCAGCAAAGGTGAGGCCAACGAGCGCAGATAGAGCATGCCGGCGAGATCGATCAGGCCACCGTAGCAGACGAGCGCGAAAATGCCGTGATCGCGCAACGCGGCGACACGTACGGCGGCAGGCGAACAATCGCCAATCGCACAGAAGGCGAGCGGCCGTTCGGGCAGATCGCCGAGCAGCATCTGCTGTTTGAGCATCGTCAGCGCGTCGAGCAAGCGTTGCGCCAGCAGCGAAACATTGTGCAGCACATCGCTGTAACGCCGCTCGCTGGCGGCCAGCAGATCGATGTTCAGGGTGCCGATGCGCGCGCGTTGCAGGACCGCCGCCAGCGCTTCGTCGTTCGCCGCTCTCACCGGACCGGCATGCGCCAGGATGGCCAGCGCCAGCAGATCGGCGGGCAGGATCAGCGTGCCGCGCAAAGGACCGTGCGCCGTCGCCAGCCTGTACTCGCAGCGCCCGGGAACAGGGACGACACCGGCACTCATCGCCGGATCAGGCGCACCGGCAGCCGCCGCGGTCCGAACGGTTTGCCGAAGGTGGCGAAATGGCCGGCGATCTGCGTCCCGCAGTGCGGACAGCGCCCGTCGGGCAAAAGATCGTAATGGCGGATGGCATACCAGTCGCGCACGACCAGCGCCGCCTGACAACTCGGGCAAAAGGTCGTACCGCCTTCGGTGTCACGCACATTGCCGGTATAGACATAATGCAGCCCGGCGTCGAGCGCGATGCGTCGTGCCCGGGTCAGCGTCGATGGCGGTGTCGGCGGCCGGTCGGGCATTTTCCAGTCGGGATGAAAAGCGGAGAAATGCAGCGGCACCTGCGGACCCAGTTCGCCGATGACCCAGTCGGCGAGCGCCTGGATTTCTACTGGCGAGTCATTGCAGCCAGGAATCAGCAAGGTGGTGATTTCGAGCCAGCACGTCGTCTGATGATGAATGTAGCTCAGCAGCTCGAGTACCGGCTGCAGGTGGCCACCGCAGAGCTTGAAATAAAAATCGTCGCTGAAGGCTTTCAGATCGACATTGGCGCCGTTCATCACGGCGAAGAATTCGCGTGCCGGCTGTGGATGCATGTAGCCGGCCGTGACGGCGACGGTCTTGACGCCGCGTTCGCGACAGGCGATCGCCGTATCGATGGCATATTCGGCGAAGATCACCGGATCGTTGTAGGTAAAGGCCACCGAATGCGCGCTGTAAGCGACGGCGGCAGCGGCAACACCGTCGGGACTGGCGGCGTCGACCAGCCGGTCCATGTCCTTCGCTTTCGAAATGTCCCAGTTCTGGCAGAACTTGCACGCCAGATTGCAACCGGCCGTTCCGAAGGAAAGGATCGCCGATCCCGGATAGAAATGATGCAACGGTTTTTTTTCGATCGGATCGATGCAGAAGCCCGACGAACGCCCGTAGGTGGTGAGCACCATTTGCCCGTCGAGGTTCTGGCGGACAAAACAGGCGCCGCGCTGACCGGTGTGCAATCTGCAATCGCGCGGGCAAAGGTCGCATTGCAGACGACCGTCGTCGAGCCGGTGCCACCATTTGGCCGGGTATTGTGACTCCGGGATGTTCGGTGCGTATTCGTCGGACGCTTGATTCATTTCTCGGACCATTTTTCGACACTGTAGCGTTCCAGGCGAACCTGATCGCTCCAGAAATCGGCCGGCAAGCCGGCTTTGAGTTTCAGTTGCGCCAGAAATTGCGGCGCTTCCGGCAACTGTTCCCAGACTTGCGGCAGGAAAGTCGCCCGTCGCCCGCCGCAACTGAAGATCACGCCGTCGACACCCAGACGCAGCTGGCTCAGCGCCTCCGCTTCGCTGCGCGCCGGCAGTGGCGTCGCCGGCGAGAGCAGCGACACTTCCACGCGTGTGAGCGGCAGCTCGTCGACGGTCAGCGGTGAAAAGCGGCGATCGAGAAAGGCCGCCGCCAGCGCGTTTTCGGCAACGTCGCGGCCGAGCGGACGGTGCGCTTGCAGGCTGCCGATACAGCCGCGCAGACGGCCGTTGCGGGTGAGCGTGACGAAAGTCGCGCCGGCAGCGTTCAAGGCCGCGGGATCGTCGACGGTCGGAATCGCTTGCGCCGCGATGCCGAAACGTCCACCGATCGCGTTACGCGCCATCACCAGCAACGCCTGCCCCAGATTCTCAGTGACCATGTCCGCTCCCCGCAGTGAAAGTGAAGGCGCCGTAACCGACGACGCGGCGCTTGTCGCCGGCCGTGTCGCCGGAATTGCACAACGCGACCAGTTCCGGCTGTAAAGCATGTCGCGCAGCCGCCAGCAACAAGCCATTGACCGGCGTCGCGCCACAAGCCTGCTGGTGGTTCAAGCGTGACGACAGCGCGACGATCTGTACGGCGGTCTGCTGGTCGATGGAGCTGGCCGCAGCGTAGGGGTGAAAGTGCGACAGGTCGGAACTGATGACGATCAAGGTTTCCTCGCCGCCCCACAAGGTTTCCAGCACTTCGGCCACCTGTTCTGGCGACGCCCGACCGACAGCCAGCGGCACCAAGGTGAATTCGGCGAGAACCGTCTGCAGGAAAGGCAGCTGCACTTCGAGCGAATGTTCCAGGGCATGCGCCTCGTCGCTGATCGTCACCTGCGGCAGGGCGAGAAGTTGCGGCAATACCGCCCGCTCGAGCGGCACGATCCCCAGAGGCGTGGCAAAGCCACAGACCGACGGCAAGGCCACCCCGTCGACGGAAACACGGTGAGTCGGGCCGAGCAGAATGACTCGGCGGACGGTCGATCGCCAACGGGCCAGCGGCGCGTAAACTGCCGCCGCAGTCGATCCCGAGTAGATGTAACCGGCATGCGGCGCGATCAACGCTTTCGGCAACGGCCGCTGCTCGACGCTCACCTGACCGAGAAGCTGCTGCACGTCGCGGGACAGAACCGCCGCGGCGGCAGGATAGAACATGCCGGCGACAGCCGCCGGACGAACGGACCGGGTCGAAGCGTTCATGCGCGCCCTTCCAAAGGATGACCAGCCAATCAGACGATTGTAACCCCGACAGAACGGGAACGAAGTCCTCGTCCGGCCAAACCCATCAAACAGTTGCGATAATTAGTTAAAATTATGCGATGAACAGTTTCTTCGCAATCGTTCCCGCCGCCGGCAGCGGTTTGCGGTTCGGTGGTAAAATCCCCAAACAATATCAACGGCTGGCCGACCGGCCGCTGATCTATCACAGCCTGGCAACCCTGTGTCGTTGCGAACTGGTGCAGCGGGTCTGGGTCGTCCTCTCGCCGGAAGACGATGGCTGGCGACGTTATGACTGGAGCGCACTCGGTCACAAACTGGAGACGCTCTACTGTGGAGGAGACAGCCGTTACGACAGCGTGCGCAACGCATTGCGGGTTGCGGCGACAGTGGCTGACGACGACGACTGGCTGCTGGTACATGATGCCGCGCGCCCTTGTCTGTCGCCTGCCCTGCTGCTGACCTTTTGCGAACAACTCCGCGACGATCCGGTTGGCGGTTTGCTTGCCGTGCCGGTAGCCGACACGCTGAAGCGCGCCGACGATGACCAGCGTGTGGCGAGCACCGAAGCACGCGAAAAACTGTGGCAGGCGCAGACACCGCAAATGTTCCGTTACGCGCTGCTCGCGCGCGCGCTCGACGAACATCCGGGCGGCACCGACGAAGCGTCGGCGATTGAAGCGGCCGGCTTCCGACCGCGTCTGGTCAATGGCGATAGTCGCAATCTCAAGGTGACCTACGCGGCCGATCTGAGCCTGGCGGAGATGATCCTGCAGACCGGGATGCGCAACGCTTGAACATGCGCATCGGCCAGGGGTGCGACCTGCACGCGCTCGTCCCGGGGCGGCCGCTGATTCTCGGCGGCGTGCACATTCCCTTCCACTCGGGATTGCTCGGTCATTCCGATGCCGACGCGCTGTTGCACGCGATCATCGATGCCTTGCTCGGCGCCGCCGCACTGGGCGACATCGGTCGGCACTTTCCCGACAGCGATGAGCGCTTTCGCGGCGCCGACAGCCGTCAGCTGCTGCGCGCCACCGTCCGCCGGCTGCACGACGCCGGCTGGCGTGTCGGCAATGTCGATTCGACGATCATCGCTCAGCAACCGAGAATGGCAGCGCATTTGCCACACATGGTGGCCAATATTGCGGCCGATCTGCAGGTCGCCGAAACCCATGTCAACGTCAAGGCGAAAACGGCCGAACGTCTCGGCGCCATCGGCCGGGGGCAGGGAATCGCCGCTGAAGCCGTGGTCCTCATCATGGGCCAGCGTGCGGCATGTTGAACGATTTTTCAATAATAACTAATCGTTTGGAGACACCGAGCAACCATGTACTGGGAAAGTGAAATTGAAACCCTACCCCGGCCTGAGCTGGAAGCCTTGCAACTGTCCCGTTTGCGACGGACGATGCAACAGGCGCTCAGCTCGCCGCATTACGCCGCCTTATTCCGGCAACTGGACTTGTCGCCAGATTCGTTCAGCAGTCTGGCCGACCTCGGCAAACTGCCGCTGACCAGCAAACAGGATCTGCGCGACAGTTTTCCCTATCGCATGTTGTGCAGCAGCAAAAACGAGGTCATCCGGCTGCACAGTTCGAGCGGTACGACCGGCAATCCGACGGTGGTATTTCATAATCGACACGACATCGATTCCTGGGCCAACCTGATGGCGCGTTCGCTCTACGCCGCCGGCGTGCGCCCCGGTGATGTCTTCCAGAATATCTGTGGTTACGGCTTGTTTACCGGCGGTCTCGGTTTCCAGTACGGCGCCGAACGTCTGGGTTGCCTGACGATTCCCGCCGGCGCCGGCAACAGTCAGCGGCAGATCAAGCTGATGCGCGATTTCGGCACCAACGCCGTCCATGCCATCCCCAGTTACCTTCATCGCCTGGCGGAAGTGATGGCGCAGGAAGGCTTCGACCCACGGCAGAGCGGCGAACTGCGCATTTTCATCATCGGCGCCGAACCGCACAGCGAAGAACAGCGGCAACGTATCGAAGCGGCTTTCGGCGTCAAAGCCTTCAATTCCTACGGCCTATCGGAAATGAACGGCCCGGGCGTGGCTTTCGAATGCCACCGACAGAACGGACTGCATG
>CAYRXO010000018.1:0-27361 GCA_964428215.1 uncultured Candidatus Accumulibacter sp.
TCACAGCATATGGCCTGCCGCGACTTTCGTCACGCTGGCCAGCGCTGCCACCGACTCCTGGCCTGCAAGGCCTTTCCATCCGCCTGTCGCCGTGTCAGACCGGCAGGCAAGGCGAACGTCCTGCGGCGGCTGTCAGAAAGTCACCAGACGAGTATTGACCACCGTCAGGCGTTCGCTGAGCACGACCAGAAAAGCCTGATAAAAATGCATCCGGCAGACTTCAGAGGTACCCTTGAACGCTGATTTGCCGATTTTGACCACTTTGGCATCGGTGAGCGCGGTGATGTCGGCACCACGCTTGCGGGTGGTTTTGCCGATGACCGCCATCTCGCCGAAGCATTCGCCGGGCGTCAGCACGTCGAGCATCAGCCCGTTCTTGAGAACTTTCAATTCGCCGGCAACGAGGAAGTAGAAGCTGTCACCGGTCTGGCCCTCCTGCAGGATGGGCGTGCCAGCCGGTTTATTTCCCCATTCGGAAACACGCACGACTTCCCAAATCTCGGCGTCGGAAAAATCCTCGAAAAACGGGAACGAGCGCAGGGCGTCGAATTTTTCAAAATCAGTGATTTTATTGACCGGCAGGCTGGGACGACGGTCGCTGAAAGCTTTGGCCAGATCGCTGCCGAACTCCTTCCAGTTGCGGTAGCGCTTGTTCAGTTTCTTGCTCATCGCCTTCAGTACGATGGCGTCGAGCGACGGGGGGATGTCACTGCGCCAGGACGAGGGCTTGCGCGGCTCGCTGTTGATGATCTGGTAGATCATGTCGTAGCTGTTGCGCCCCTGGAAGGGCAACTGCCCGGTAAGCAGCTGATACATCACCACGCCGAGCGAATAGATATCGGTACGGTGGTCGAGGCTGAGTTCCTTGACCTGCTGCGGCGACATGTACGCCGGCGAGCCGACGCCGAGAACCAGCGTGCGATCCGGCGAACCGATGATCGCCGCGCCGAAGTCGGAAATCTTGATGTCGCCGACTTTCGGGTCCGGCCCGACGAGCATGATGTTGGCCGGTTTGATGTCGCGGTGAATGATTTTGGCATGTACCGCGAAATCGAGCGCGCGCGTGCACTTGAAGATGATTTCGACGACGCGTTCGATCGGCAACAAATTGTCAGGAGTGCCATGTATTTCGAGCGTGCCGCCGGCGACGAATTCCATGACGATGTAGCACAGATTTTCTTCGACGACGGCATCGTAGGTCTGTACGATGTGCGGATGCAGCAGTTTGCCGACCAGCGCCGCCTCGTTGAGAAACAGGTGCTTGTATAACTGCCCGCGTTTCGGATCGCGGAGAATGCCGGGGAAGGCCACCTTGACGGCGACTTCGCGCTGGGTGAAAGGATCGACCCCGAGGTAAACGGTGGACGTCGCGCCGTGGCCGATTTCGCGAATCAGTTCGTATTTGCCGACCTTCTCCATCCGACCCATCGTGTCAATCCCGGGCGGATCGTCCACTAGCGTTGTCGTGCGTCGGCAATCGCCGCCAGGACTTGCGCCGGGGCGGTGCCACCCGGATGCGCGCGTGCGGCCAGCGAACCGTCGATGCTCAGTACCGAGCTGACGTCCTCGTCGATCAGCGGCGAGAACCGACGCAATTCGCTCAGCGGCAGCTGCGCCAGATCGACGGACAACTCTTCGGCCCGACGAACGGCGCGGCCGACCGCTTCGTGAGCGTCACGGAAGGGCAATCCTTTACGCGTCAGGTAGTCGGCCAGATCGGTGGCAGTGGCGAAACCCTGCTGCAGCGCGGCGCGCATTCGCCCGGCATCGACGCGGATGCCGGGAATCATCTCGACGAAAATGCGCAAGGTATCGCTCAGTGTATCGACGGTGTCGAACAGCGGCTCCTTGTCTTCCTGATTGTCCTTGTTGTACGCCAGCGGCTGGCTTTTCATCAAGGTGAGCAGCGACAGCAGATGGCCGTAGACGCGGCCGGTCTTGCCGCGCGCCAGTTCAGGAACGTCGGGATTCTTCTTTTGCGGCATGATCGAGCTGCCGGTGCAGAAGCGGTCGGCGATGCGGATGAAGCCGAAACAGGGGTTCATCCACAGCACCAGTTCCTCGGAAAGACGCGACAGGTGCATCATCAATAAGGCGCTGGCGGCGCAGAATTCGATGGCGAAGTCGCGGTCGGAAACCGCATCGAGCGAGTTTTCGCACAGCGCGTCGAAGCCGAGCAGTTCGGCGACCAGCGCACGGTCGATCGGGTAGGTGGTGCCGGCCAGCGCGGCGGCGCCGAGCGGCAGGCGGTTGGTGCGGCGACGACAATCGACGAATCGTTCGGCGTCACGGCCGAGCATGGCATGGTAGGCGAGCAGATGATGACCAAAGGTCACCGGTTGCGCCACCTGCAGATGGGTGAAGCCGGGCAACGGCGTCGCCGCCTCTTTTTCCGCCAGATCGAGCAGTCGGTCCTGGAATGTCGCCAACAGAGCCAGCAGTTCGTCGATCACATCGCGCAGGTACAGACGGATGTCGGTGGCCACCTGATCGTTGCGCGAGCGGCCGGTGTGCAGCCGTTTACCGGCGTCGCCGATCAGCGTCGTCAGGCGCTTTTCGATGTTCAGATGCACGTCTTCGAGATCGAGCGACCAGTCGAACTCGCCAGCTTCGATTTCCGCCGCCACCTGCGCCATGCCGCGTTCAATGTCCGCCAGATCGGTCGCGCTGATGATGCCCTGCCGGGCGAGCATCGTCGCGTGCGCCAGCGAGGCGCGGATGTCCTGTCGCCACATGCGCTGATCGAACGACACCGAGGCCGTGTAGCGCTTGACGAGTTCGGTCATCGGCTCGGCGAAGCGACCGGCCCAAGTGTATTGCGTGGAGTCCGTCTGACTCATGAACAGTCCGCTTCCTGGGCTAGAATCATTCGTAGAACCTTCGTCAGGCGCTACTTCAAGGGATGGTAAGTATAAAGCAAAACAACGCCGCTTCGCCGCTGCCGGATTTTCGCAATTCCGGAGTCATTTTGCGCTGCCTGATCGGCGTCAATCTGCTGACACTGGTCGCCGCGCTGATGCAGAGCGATCTGTTCGCGCAATGTCTGCAGCGCTATTTCGACCTGGCGCTGTGGGTACAGCCGCTGCTGCTCTTCAATCTGGCCCTGCTGGCGCTGATCGGCAAGATGCTGCAGCAGATTCCGTTATGGCTGGCGCGCGCGCTGATCGTGCTGCAGGCGGGCTGTTCAGCGGCGATGCTGCACGAGTTCTGGCGTTTGATGAACTTCGTCGACGGCGGTGGTCAGCGACTGCTGCGGGCCGGCATACTCGGCGCTTTGGTCGCCGGCGCCCTGCTCATCTATTTCGCCTGTCGCTCGCGCGCCTTGTCGCCGGCCCTGGTCGAAGCGCGCTTGCAGGCGCTGACGGCCCGTATCCGGCCGCACTTCCTGTTCAACAGCCTGAATGCCGTGTTGTCGCTGATCCGCAGCGATCCGAAGCGCGCCGAGAACGCGCTCGAAGAACTGGCCGAACTGTTCCGCGCCCTGATGCGCGATCACCGCGAACTGGTCGCCCTGGCGGATGAACTGGCCTTGTGCCGCCAGTATCTCGACCTCGAGAAGCTGCGTCTGGCCGAGCGGCTGAACGTGGACTGGCAGATCGGCGAGTGGCCAGTCGATCTGAAAGTACCGCCGTTGCTGGTGCAGCCTTTATTGGAGAATGCCATCTACCACGGCATCGAGCCGGCCGCCGCAAGCGGTACGATCACTCTCCGGCTGGCACGCAAAGGCGATCAACTACATCTCGAGCTGACCAACCCCTGCCACGGCAACAGCCAGATGGGACGCGGCAACCGTATGGCGCTCGACAATATCCGCGAACGCCTGGCCTTGCATTACGATCTCGAAGCGCGTCTCGAAACCGGCGAAACGCTGCTTGCCGACGGGCAACGCCAATACCGGGTACATATCGTCCTGCCATGCCGGGACGGCTGATGATGACTGAACGCAACCAGCCCCAACCCTTGTCCGAGCCTCTCGCCGTGTTGATCGTCGATGACGAGGCGCTGGCGAGAGCGCGCCTGTGCGATCTGCTGGCCGACATCCGTAGCGAACTGCCCAACCGCATCGTCGGTGAAGCCGACAGCGGCCTGCGCGCCCTGGCATTGATCGGCAAGCAGCCGGTCGATGTGGCGCTGGTCGATATCCGCATGCCGGCGATGGACGGCATCGAGCTGGCCGGTCATCTGGCGCATTGCCAGCCGGCACCGGCGGTGATTTTCGTCACCGCCTACGATGCTTACGCCGTGCAGGCTTTTGAACTCAACGCGATCGACTACCTGCTGAAACCGGTGCGCGCACTGCGTCTGCTGGCCGCGTTGCAGAAAGCGATGCTGCAGCGCCGCACCTTGCCGATGACACGTCTGGCGGTCCTGCCGCGCGCCGCGCGCACGCATCTTTCCTGTCACGAGCGCGGCCGGCTGTTACTGGTGCCGGTAGATGAAATCATTTATCTGAAAGCGGATCGCAAATACATCACCGCACGCACCCGCGAACGCGAGTACCTGCTCGACGAATCACTGACGCAGCTCGAAGAGGAATTCGGCGAACGCTTCATCCGCCTGCATCGTAGCGTCCTGGTCGCCAAAACGGCGATCGCCGGCTTCGAACGTAGCCATAACGATGACGCCGAGACGCAATGGCAGACTATTTTGCAGGATATGGACGATCGGCTGCCGGTCAGCCGCAGACAATGGCCGCTGGTCAAAGGCTACGCGCAACGTTCAGGCCATTGAGCGAAGCAGACGTTTGCCGCTATTGCCTGCTCGATCTGCCGCATTGACAAGGCCGCCGTGCCTCGTTTAATCGCCTGACAGCGTGCTGCCGAGCGTCGGCAGCACCTGAGCGACTGCCGTGCTCACTACGGTTTTCTTTCGCTTCCCAGTCGATAGCGAGCCAATCAAACAGGGCTTTGGCACTGCGGAAGGGTTTAATTCAATCTTGTTTCCTGGCTATCGGAGAATGATGACTCCGGCAGCCCGACATGACGCTGGCTGACTTTCAGCTGCGCTTTGTGGGCATTGAGCAACTCCAGGCTATGCGCGACATAGTCGTGCGACGAGAGTTCGTTGGCCGCGTAACGCTGCAATAGCGCCAGCCAGCGCGAATGAATCACACACGGTTTGCCTTCCCGCTGACAAGCCAATGGGCAATCGGCACAGAGTGTATGCGTCAGTATATCGATCGCTACCCGTTTCTGCCACGCCTGCCGGTAATTGCGCGCGTTGGCCTCGATCCACTGCAGCGCGCGCTGCTCGCGCTCCCGCTCGGGAAACTGATCGACATACGCTTGAATGGCGGCAATCTGGCGATAGAAAAATTCGCTGTCCAACTGTTCGGCGTCATTCGGCGGCGTGCCGACGAAACGGGTGATCAGAGCCAGAGTAGGATCATCGACGATGTACATGGACAGCTTTCTTGCGAACGACGGATGACCCTACTATAGCGTAATTGCTGCGCCGCAACAATTGATTTCCCGGCCTGATTTTCTTGCTTGCCGCCTGGCGATCTGCCGAGGTGGCGTCGTTTGTGCGCCGATTCTCGTCCTCCCGTCCGCAGTCGGGCGTATCGCCGACGCCAAGCAACGCCCGATCAGTCCGCCGGCACATCCAGCGCCAAGCCGGCTCGGCTCCGTTGCCGGATTCGTCCGCCCGTTCTCCAAATTGGTGCAAGGGGACAGCGAAAACCGTGAAATCACTTGGGAATACATCCATTTGTCATTCATGCGATCGCGCCAAAGTTCCCGGCATTTTCCTGCCGCAACGAGTGACAGTGCGATGTCATGACTTTTGCGTGTGCGATTGCCGTGACGCTGTCAGCAACGGTTTTCCGCTTCCACCAGCCAGCGCTCAGCAGCGGCACGCAGGCAGCAGGCGCCAGCCTCCTCGACGGGGACAGATCTTTTGCCCGCGACGCGTGGATAAGTCCTATACTCGAACGTGACTATCTCGGTCGACATCGGCAGCCGGCTGAACACCCTGCCCGCTGCCACATTGAGGAGGCAAGCCATTGGCGACAGTGTCCCCCCGTCACAGCGCATCGCCTGCCGGCCCGGCCAGCGTTCCGCCCGCTGACAGTCAAAGCGCGGATCAGCGCGCGGTGCGCGACAACGCCGCCGACCCGGCGGAACAGGAATCCGTCGGCGAGGGCGAGTCCTTGCCGATGAGCGGCTTGCGGGTGATCGACGTCGGCACCTTTCTCGCCGGCCCGTACGCGGCGTCGATCCTCGGCGAATTCGGCGCCGAGATCCTGAAAGTCGAGCACCCGGTGGCCGGCGATCCGATGCGCCGCTTCGGCACCGCCTCCAAGCGCCACGATGCAACCTTGGCCTGGCTCAGCGAAGGACGCAACAAGAAGTCGGTGACCCTCGATCTGCGCCAGCGCGAAGGCGTCGAACTGTTTCTCAAGCTGGTCGCCAAATCGGACGTGCTAATCGAGAACTTCCGGCCGGGAACGATGGAGGAATGGGGCCTCGGCTGGGAGGTGCTGCAAAAGGCCAACCCGGGACTGGTGATGCTGCGCGTGTCGGGTTATGGGCAGACCGGACCGTATCGGCGGCGCTCGGGTTTCGCGCACATCGCGCACGGTTTTGCCGGTCTGTCGTATCTGGCCGGTTTCCCCGGCGAAACGCCGGTCGTGCCGGGCACCGCGCCGCTCGGCGATTATCTCTCCAGTCTGTACGGGGCGATCGGTATCCTGATTGCGCTGCGCCACCGCGAAGCGACCGGCGAAGGGCAGATCATCGACATCGGCATTTACGAGGCGGTTTTCCGGCAGATGGACGAAATCGCCGCCGCGTACGGTCTGTTCGGCAAGGTGCGCGAACGCGAGGGTGCCGGCAGTTTCGTCGCCGTGCCGCACGGCCACTTCCGCACGGTCGACGACAAGTGGGTGGCCATCGCCTGCACCACCGACAAGATGTTCGAGCGTTTCGCGGCGGTGATGGGCCAGCCCGCACTGGCCGCCGCCGACCGCTACGGCCCGCAGCGCCAGCGGCTGGCGGCGCGCGACGAAGTCAACCGGCTGGTCATCGCCTGGGTCGGGTCGCTGACCCGCGAGGAAGTGATGCGCCGCTGCATCGATGGCGAGGTGCCGGTCGGCAAGGTGAACAGCATCGCCGACATTTTCAAGGATGCGCACTTCCAGGCGCGCGGCAATCTGGCGCGGCTGAAAGAGGAAGGACTCGGCGAAGTGGTGATTCCCGGCGTCGTGCCGACGCTGTCGGCCACCCCGGGGCGCATCGCCAATCTCGGTCCGCCGCTGGGCAACGCCACTTACGAGATTCTGCGCGAACTGCTCGGACTGTCCGCACAGGAAATCAAACGCTTGCGGCAGCACAAGATCATCTGACCCATCACTCTGAGGATTGCCATGTCCACCTCCGATTCCGACGAGGCGTGTTTGCCGCTGGCCGGCATCCGTGTCATCGACGCGGCGACGGTGATCGCCGCGCCGTACAGCGCCAGCATTCTCGGTGAATTCGGCGCCGA
Organism: uncultured Candidatus Accumulibacter sp.; assembly: GCA_964428215.1. Lineage (GTDB taxonomy): Bacteria > Pseudomonadota > Gammaproteobacteria > Burkholderiales > Rhodocyclaceae > Accumulibacter. The sequence continues at coordinate 7,486 of CAYRXO010000018.1, forward strand.
CGTGCTGAAGGTCGAAAACCCGAAAGGTGGCGACCCGATGCGCCACTTCGGCACCGCGACGCGCCGCAAGGACACGCTGGCCTGGTTGAGCGAGGCGCGCAACAAGCGCTCGGTGACGCTGGATCTGCATTTGCCGGAAGGCGTCGATCTGTTCAAGCAGCTGATCGCTAAAGCCGACGTGTTGTGCGAAAACTTTCGTCCCGGCACGCTCGAGAAATGGGGGCTCGGCTGGGACGTGCTGCACGAGATCAACCCCGGACTGATCATGCTGCGCGTTACCGGCTACGGCCAAAGCGGCCCGTACCGCGACCGGCCAGGTTTCGCGCGCGTCGCGCATGCCGTCGGCGGCATCGCCTTTCTCTCGGGCATGCCGCGCGGCACGCCGGTGACGCCGGGTTCGACGACACTCGGCGATTATCTGACCGGCCTCTACGGCTGCATCGGCATTCTGATGGCGCTGCGCCATCGCCAGCGTACCGGCCAGGGACAGTACATCGATGCGGCGCTCTATGAATCGGTCTTCCGCTGTACCGACGAACTGGCGCCGGCCTACGGCATGTTTGGCCAGGTGCGCGAGCGGCACGGCCCGACGCACAACGATTTTGCCTGCCCGCACGGTCATTTCCCGACCAAGGACGACGGCAAATGGGTGGCCATTTCCTGCGTCACCGACAAGCTGTTCGAACGCCTGGCGATCGCCATGGGGCGGCCGGAACTGGCGGCGCCGCACGTCTACGGCGACCAGAAGACGCGGCTCGAGAACCGGCACGACGTCAACGAGATCGTCCGCGACTGGTGCGGTTCGCTGCATCGCGAGGAACTGCTCAACCGCTGCTTCGCCGCCGGCGCGCCGGCCGGGCCGCTGAACAGCATCGCCGACATTTTCGGCGACCGGCAGTTCCACTCGCGGCGCAACCTGCTGGCCATCGACGAGCCGGATATCGGCGAAACGGTGATCGTGCCCTCGGTGCTGCCGCGGCTGTCGAAGACGCCGGGACGCATCAAGCACCTCGGTCCGCGCCTCGGCGAGCATACCGAAGAAGTGCTCGGCGACCTGCTCGGTCTCGGCGCCGACGAGATCGCCGCTTTGCGCGCCAAGCGCGTCATCTGACGTCCGCCCGAAAGGAGAGCGCATGCAAGGCATACTCAAAGGTTTGCGCGTCGTCGAAGGTTCGGCATTCGTCGCCGCACCGCTCGGCGGCATGACGCTGGCTCAACTCGGCGCCGATGTCATCCGTTTCGACCCGATCGGCGGCGGGCTCGACTACGGCCGCTGGCCGCTGACCCTCGACGGCCGGCACAGTCTGTTCTGGGCCAGCCTGAACAAGGGCAAGCGTTCGATCGCCGTCGATTTGCGCACGCCGCGCGGCCAGGAACTGCTGACCCGGTTGATCTGCGCGCCGGGCGAGAATGCCGGCCTGTTCAGCACCAATTTCCCGGCGACGGGCTGGCTGGCGTACGAGACGCTGCAGGCGCAGCGGCCGGACCTGATCATGGTGCATTTCAGCGGCCGCCGCGACGGCAAATCGGAGGTCGATTACACCGTCAACCCGCAGGTCGGCCTGCCGCAGATCACCGGCCCGCATTCGACGCCGGAACTGGTGAACCGCATTTTCCCGGCCTGGGATTTCATCAGCGGCCAGATGATCGCCCTCGGTCTGCTCGCCGCCGAACGTCACCGCCGGTTGAGCGGTGAAGGGCAATTGATCCGTCTGGCGCTGAAGGACGTGGCGCTGGCGATGATCGCCAATTTTGGCATGCTCGCCGAAGTGATGGTCACCGATACCGACCGGCCGCGGCACGGCAATTATCTCTACGGCGCCTTCGGGCGCGATTTCGAAACGCTCGACGGCAAGCATCTGATGGTCGTCGGGCTGACCGGCCGGCAATGGCATTGTCTGCTCAAGGCGACCGGGCTGAAAGACGCCATGGCCGCCCTGGCGACGCGGCTCGGGCTGGATCTGGCCAACGAGGGCAACCGCTTCCGCGCCCGGCGCGAAATCGCCGCGCTGCTCGAACCGTGGTTTTACGCGCGTACGCTCGCCGAAGCGAGTGACATCCTCGACGCGCACCGCGTCACCTGGGGACCGTATCGCAGTCTGCGCGAAGCGCTCGCCAAGGACCCCGATTGTTCGACCGACAATCCGCTCTTCGCCATGGTCGATCAGCCCGGCATCGGCTCCTACCTGATGCCGACGACGCCGCTCGACTTCAGCGGCGTGCCGCGCCTGCCGGCGATGCCGGCGCCTTTGCTCGGTCAGCACACCGATGAAATCCTGCTCGGCGAACTGGGCCTCAGCGAAGCCGAAGTCGGCCGGCTGCACGATGCGAAGATCGTCGCCGGGCCGGGCTGAGCGTTTGTTCCCGTAGCGCGGCGACAAACTGCCGTCGCCCGCCGTCCATCCGTTTTCTTCTGGAGATAACGCCATGAAACTGCCCGCCCATTTCTACAAGCCCCTGGCCATCGGCGCACCGCAACCGCTGCGCGAACTGCCGGTCCGTCCGGAACGGATGATCCATTTCTTCCCGCCGCATATCGACAAAATCCGCGCCAAGGCGCCGGAAACCGCCCGCCAGTGCGACGTGATGTGCGGCAACCTCGAAGACGCCATACCGATCGAATGCAAGGACGCGGCGCGCGCCGGTTTCATCGAACTGCTCAGCACGCACGATTTCGGCGATACGGCGATGTGGGTGCGCGTCAACGCGCTGAACAGCCCGTGGCTGCTCGATGACCTGCACGAGATCGTCAAACACGTCGGCAACCAGGTCGACGTGATCATGATCCCGAAAGTCGAAGGACCGTGGGACATCCATTTCGTCGACCAGTACCTGGCGCTGCTCGAGGCGAAATACGCGGTCAAAAAACCGATCCTGCTGCACGCGCTGCTCGAAACGGCGCAAGGGGTGACCAACGTCGAAGCGATCTGCAACGCCAGCCCGCGCATGCACGGCCTGAGCCTCGGCCCGGCCGATCTCGCCGCCTCGCGCGGCATGAAGACGACGCGGGTCGGCGGCGGTCATCCCGGCTACGGCGTGCTCGCCGATGCCACGGACGAGCAGTCGCCGCGCACTTTCTTCCAGCAGGATCTCTGGCATTACACCGTCGCGCGCATGGTCGATGCCGCCACCGCGCATGGCTTGCGCGCTTTCTATGGCCCGTTCGGTGATCTGAAGGATGAAGCGGCCTGCGAAGCGCAATTCCGCAACGCTTTTCTGATGGGCTGTGCCGGCGCCTGGTCGCTGGCGCCGAACCAGATCGCCATCGCCAGACGCGTCTTCAGCCCCGACGTCAAGGAAGTGCTGTTCGCCAAACGCATCCTCGCCGCGATGCCCGACGGCAGCGGTGTCGCCACCATCGACGGCAAGATGCAGGATGACGCGACCTGGAAACAGGCGAAAGTGATCGTCGATCTCGCCCGGCTGGTCGCCCGTCGCGATCCGGAACTGGCCGCCGCTTACGGACTTTGAACGAGCGGCGCCGGCGAAGAGGCCTCAAAAGGCAGAAAAACCTCAGGAGATACCCCTGAGGTTTTTCCTTGCACACGGCCCAGGGCCGATACCGGGCTCGTCAAGTGCGACGAGCCGGTGCTGTTGCCGCTTAGTCCTTGCGGCGGCGGGAAACTGCCAGCCCGATGATCGCCGAGCTGAGCAACAAGACCGTGGCGGGTTCCGGAATCGTTGGCACCTCGTTCACGCCAATTCGGATGCGATAGGAGCCGTTGTTGTCGTCGTACGCACCAGGCACGCCGACAAAACCGAACCCGTCCGGAATCCCCAGGAACAGGCGTGTCGCTCCGGCGGGAGCCGTAAACTCCTGCAAGACATTCGAACTGGTAATGCCATCACCAATGTAAAAGACCTGACCAAGCAGCGGTGACAGAGCCAGGAAGTCGATGCCGAGCCCACTTGGACTGAAATCGAGCGTTGCCGGGGCAGGACCGGCGCTGGGAATCGTGTTGTCAAGAAAAACACCAACCAAGGGGCCTTGCGGTCCGATATAGCCGCTGATTCCACCCAGGCTGCTCAAATTGCTGCCCGAGACGCCATTGCCGCCCGGGCCAAAGAACGTCGCGCTTGGAGGCGAATTGAAGAAGTCGACGCCGCCGATGGCGGGGTTGACTGCACGGACGATGTCACCCCCATTGACGGAGATGGATGACGGCAGAGTCTCGACGATACCGTCCGGGGTGATATAGCTGTGTCTACGAAGCACGAACGCGGTGGGATTGCCGTTCAACGCCGGGATTGGTAAGACATCGGCTCGACCGGCAATGAAAATGGCATCACCGCCATTTACAGTCATGTCATAAACAGCAGCGTTGGCATAACCCGAAAATGCAATAACTGCTGCAGAGGCCGCAATATGGGCCATTCTATTCATGAACATAATTTCCCCTTTACCGAAAAAATAACCTCATTTCAATAATTGAATTTACGCAGACAATAGAGCGGAGAAAATAAACAAGCAATAATAATACCTGTTTAAAAATATCACTTATAACATCATATTGCCATGGAGGCAGCCATTTCTCGGATGCATGATGTAAAAATTATCGACAGAGATTGCCCACCAGAAAATAAACTGAAATAACGTGTTGTTTTTGCAATAATTTTATTATAATGAAAACGTCGAACAAATGCTGACCGCGCGAGATGAAGCACATGGCGTACGTCAAGCGCTCATTTAACAAACATTTTATTCTGTTTGCAGACATGACGATCCGGCTCGTCCGAACAAACCGGAAATAGGCGAAGGTAATCGTCGATCTCACCGCTGTTTGCCCACCGTGATCCGGAAGAGGTAGCTGCTTATGGGTATTGAATGACGCTTTGGGCCCGCAAGAAAATTAATAATGCGGCGGAATCTCGTCGCGTAGCGAGCGTTCGCCAGCCGCCGGCTGGCCATCCTGCCATTGCCGGCACTGGCGGTGCAACTCGCGCAGTTGCGCCTGCAGACTGTCGATCTGCTGTTGCTGGCGATAGACCGTCAGATTGAGCGTTTCGAGCAGGTCCTCGGCGAAAGAAATGCGGGTTTCGGCTTCGGTCAGGCGCTTTTCCATGGGCAGTCTCGGTAAATGAACGGTAAACGGCAGTGACGTGATTTGCGGCCGTTTATCTCGTAGCCGACTTGCTGGCGAGCGAAGGCGTCACTGCGCCAGGTAATGGCATCTGCACAGGGTTCAGTCGGGCAAGCGCTCGATGAACGCACAGATCGGTTCGACCGGATAAACCAGCGGCACCAGCGCGCCGCCGACGCGGGTGAACACGCCGACCTGTTGCGGATCGGCACTGTACAGCACATGATGGTTATCGATGCCGCCGCTGTTCAGCCACAAGGTATGCTCGTTGTCGATCGGTGTATGGCCGACGATCAACGGCACGTTCTTGTCCAGCTGCAAGGCGCGACGAAAACGTTTCACGTGCCGTCGGGTGTAACCCTGTGGTCGTTCTGGACGCCGCGGACGGTTGTCGATCAGTTCGCCGACCAGTTCAGGGTGGCGATGAATGTTCACCAATGTGTCGGCGTTGACCTTGGTCAATGGCGGTGCAGCATGGCAGGCGACGAAATCCGCAGAAACGACGACATACGGCAGGCGATCATAAAATTCGCGCATCGCCAACAGATACGCTTCACCGCGTTGATTATGCAATTCCTCGGCCCACAACTCGCCTTGCGGCACGCCGTCCTTGGTGATCGCGGACGAAAACGAGTCGTGATTGCCACGCAGGTAGAACACCTGCTGTGGAAAACGCATTTTGAGCCGAAAAATGAAATCCATCATCAGTATGGAAGCGGCCATTTCGTGCAGGCGACCGTCGACTTCACAATGTACGGCATCACCGATGATGATCAGCGCCGCCGTTCCTTCAAACAACTCGTCGAGAAAGGCATTCTGGCTGAGCACAGTGAGCAGATTGTCAATCTGCGCATGCAGATCGGCAACGATGATCGGCGTCAGGTGCGCAGGTAGTTGCAACAGCCCGCCTGGCAAGCCGCGCGCATCGCGCGTGCGGAAGGCTTCATCGATCATCAGCGTATTGACCTTCTGCAGTAAATCCATGGCTTGATCGGCCGGCAACGCAGCGATCGGTCCGCCGAAGATTTCGCGTAGCCGCCGATAGCGATTTTCCGGCACCCAGCGCTGTTCACGGAACGCCGGACCGATACCAACGCCGCTGTCGGCCAGATTGCGGAAAATCAACGCATCACCGCTATGGATCACGACCAGATGTTCGTCTTCGACTTGTGGCGGGTAGTGATACAACGCCTGCTGATTGACATCGGCGCGTCCGAGCGACAGCCAGCTTTTCGGAGTCAGGCGGAGAAAGCCGTCGATGCGATCCGGATCGGTATAGGGGTCGACGATGATGAAATTGCGCAGCCGTTTTGCGCCGCCACGCGCATTGCGGCGAATCTCCGGGTAGAGATGCAGTTTCTTGGCACCGTTGCCAAGCGTGATCTCGAGCGGACCAGCGTCGAGCGGCACGCGCAGCTTGCTGTCGGTCAGCCGACACGATTCGCCGATACGCAGATTGCGTCCCCAGCCGAAGCCCCAGTGAGCGAGCAGGGCACGCAACCAGGCCAGCAGGCTGACCAGCCTGAACGAGCGTCGAAAAGCGATGCGTCTCACGATGATGGCTGCTCTGCCGCGAAGCGGCCCAGCCAGCCATCGTCGCTTTCGCGCAAATAGACTTGAAAACCCTGTCGGTGCAAAAACTCGGCGATGTCGCGAAAGACCGTCAGTTGCGCCGCGCAGATCGACGGGCTCAACTGCGCATCGACCGGATGGCTGCTGTGACGAGCGCGTTCGCTGCGCCGCTCGTAAACCAGATCCGCCGATGGCAGTAAAAAATCGAAGACGTAGCGGCGGTACCAATCGACGGAAAAAAAATGTCTTTTACGCGGCGGCAGAACGATGCGCCCGTAATCGATTGCCGGCAGCGGCTGGCAATCGAGGAATTGCGCGTCAAAAACCGATACGGCGTGCGGCAGACCGCAAAACGGCAGGCCAAGGTGAATTTCGCGCGGGCGAACGGCGAGAATTTCCGAACGCCACCAGTGTTTGCTGCCCAGGTCAAGATAGCCCTCTTCCGACCAGCCGCCAAGAGTGACGATCATCGTACTCTTGCCGACGCCGGGTGGTCCGGTGACCAGCAACTGGCGGAAATGAACGTCCGCCGGGAAAGCGATACCTTTGTAGTGGCGCAGCGATTCGATCGGCTGGATGGACAGGTCGGACATGGCTGTGGAGAAGTGAGCGAGCGTCCGTGACTGGCGAGCACTCGGACGTGCGGCAAATTTTTCATTTTAGAAAAAAAGCGCACGTAACGAATAGAGGACAAGCACAGCCATCAAGGCGCAGAGCGGTACGGTGCTCAGCCAGGCGCCGACGATACCACCGATCACGCGCCAGTCCAGCGCACCGATGCCGCGCGCAACGCCGACACCAATCACCGCACCGACGGCAACATGCGCGGTAGCCAGCGGCAGCCCAAGCGCGGAGGCGACAACGGTGACCAGAGCCGTCGCCACCGCCGCACAATAGGCACGCGATGGGGTCAACGCGGTGATCCGACGTCCGACGGTCGCGATCACGCGCGGGCCATAGAGCGCCAGCCCGGCGACGATACCGAGGCTGCCGATCAGCAATACTTGCGGCGTCACCGACGCCGGGCCGGGCACCTCGCCGGTCGAAACGATCTGCAACACTGCGGCCAGCGGACCAATCGCGAGGGCCACTTCGTTCGCCCCCTGTGCAAAGGCCAACGCAGCGCCCGTGAGTATCAGTTGCGGCAGAAACAGCCGTTCGACCTGAGCGTGCTGGCTGTCGCGGTCGAACGGATCGCCCAGTTCGACCGCGCGGATCAAGCGACGGGCAGCCCAGGCGACGGCCAATCCGATCACGACGGCCAACGCTTGGCCAACCAAGCCAGATAGCCGGATGCCGACATGCTGCAACCCAGTCGCGACGGTCATTTCAGCCACGCTCCAGCCAACCAGAAAGGCGTACAGCGGCATCCAGCGGCCGGCCTGGACGACCGGTCGCGCCGTGTTGAACATCAGGCGGCGGCAACTCATCGTCAGCAGCAGCGCCAACAAAGTGCCGACGACCGGCGCCAACAGCCAGACAAAACCGATTTCGACGATGGTCAGCCAGTTGATCGCCCCGACATCGAAGGCGGCAACGCCCGCGCCGCACAAGGCGGCGATCAAGGCGTGGCTCACTGCCACCGGCCAGCCACGCGCGCTGGACAGCAACAACCAGCCACCGGCTGCCAGCAGCGCAGCAAGCATCACCAGAACCAGCCAATGCGCTGTCAGGGCGACATGCTGACCGTCGATGATTCGATAAGCAACGGTCCCCGTCACCTGCCCACCGGCAAGATAAGCGCCGGCGAATTCCATCAAGGCTGCCAGCAGCACCGCTTGCCGGACGCTGATCGCCCCACCACCCACAGCGGTACCCATCAGACTGGCCACACCGCTGGCGCCAATGCCAATACTTAGCGCCAGTCCGCAAACGACGGCGAGCAGGGAAAAAAGCGTTTGCTGCTGGGTGATGATTTCCATACGACGGCTGCTCAAGTCAGTGTCCCGAGCTGGGACACTTGTCATCAGGAATACAGCTGCTTCAGTCGTTTCTTGCCATTAGCCACGCTGAACAACCATCCAGTGATCCATCTGGCGCTTGACCCAGCAAGAAAAAGCGAACGCCCCAAAAGCGGGGCGTTCGTTATCCAGGCACTAACAACCTACTGGATCAAGCGTTTTGAATCAGAATTTCCTCGAGCATCTGTGCCGACGCCTTGCTGGCACGCAGTACCTTTTCCTGCAGCGAATAGAACTGCCGCAAGGCAAAAGCGCGCAAAGCCGCCTGATCATCGCCCTCGTTCTGAAACAGATTCTTGATCGCACGGTGCATTATCTGGTCGGATTTCTCTTCGATGCGTTCGATTTCGACGCATAGTTCGACCGTTTCCGCACTACGCGCCTGGTCTTTCAGCGCAGTGATCGCCCGACTGAGGCGAAGGCAGGCATCGACAGCCATCGCCGACAGCGCGCGCGCCTCGGTGGGAACGCTGGTGATGTGATAAATGCTCACCGCCTGGGCAACGTCCTGGATGGCATTCATCACCCGATCGATGTCCATGGTCAGGGCATACACCTGATCGCGGTTCAGCGGTGTGACGAAGGCCTTGTGCAACATGTTCAACAGCTCGGCCTTGATCTGGTCGGCGCTGGCTTCGTTCATATTCACTTCCTGAATCAGCGGCGCAACGTCAGCATTGCTGCTGTCCAGGCTGTTGATCAGGCGCAACATGGCGTTGGCGCCAGCAAGAACCCGCTCGGCATGGGCGCCGAGGAGTTCAAAAAATTCGGTTCGCTTGGGTAACATAACTCACTCCGTTGAAAATCATCGGTGGCCACGAGGCAGGGATGTGCGGCTGGTAGCCGTCAGGGCGGCCGAAGATGGCATTTCGACAGTGCCCATTCGGCACCAGCAGACCCGAGCGGTGCCGGCGTCAAATGGTTTTGGTCGACGGCCGCTGTTCACCACGAGCATCTGCCTGTCCTCATTTTCCGTGCTGAATTCACTCGACGCCCCGTCACCGGGGCGCCGCTTCCTATCGGCGACGCGGTTCTTACAGGAACTTGGTTCCGAAGTACCAGGAAATCGCCGCAATCAGCCCGGCGGCAGGAATCGTCAGCACCCAGGCCACCAGCAGGTTGGCCGTAATCGCCCAACGCACCGCCTTGACGTCGGTCGCTGCGCCGACGCCGATGATCGCGCCGGTAATGGTATGCGTCGTCGACACCGGAATACCGCCCAGCGTCGCCAGGCCAAGGGTGATCGCGCCGCCCATCGATGCGCAGGAACCACTGACCGCGTTCAGCTTGGTGATCTTGGTACCCATCGTCTTGACGATGCGCCAGCCGCCGAGATACGTACCCCAGGCAATGGCGAAATAGCAGGAATAGACCACCCAACTCGGCAGCGTCGCCACGTCCTTGGTCGCCACGCCGGCGGTGATCAGCAGCAGCCAGATGATGCCGATGGTTTTCTGCGCGTCGTTACCACCATGGCCGAGGCTGTAGGCAGCGGCGGCGAACAATTGACCACTCTTGAACCATTTCCCGGCCTGGTACGGCGAGTGGTTTCGGAATATCCAGGCCACCAGCACCATCAACAAGCCGCCGATGATCACCCCGACCAGCGGCGAGATGATGATGAAGGCGAGGATTTTGCCAAAACCCTCCCAGACGATCGGTGCCCCCGAACCGGATTTAGCCACCGTTGCGCCAACCAGCCCGCCGACCAGCGCGTGCGAAGACGACGAAGGAATACCGTAGTACCACGTGATGATGTTCCAGGCGAGCGCCCCCATCAACGCCCCGAAAATCACATAGTAATCGACGAACTTCGGGTCGACGGTCCCCTTGCCGATGGTCGCCGCCACTTTGAGCTGAAATATCCACAGCGCGGCAAAGTTGAAGAATGCGGCAAACAGCACCGCCTGTTTGGGAGTCAGCGCGCCGGTAGCGACGATCGTCGAGATCGAGTTCGCACCGTCGTGAAACCCATTCATGAAGTCGAACGCCAGGGCGACTGCGATCAGCAGCCCGAGCGTCCAGATGCTCATATTCAGGCCTTCCATTTTGGGCTACCTCTCAGGAGTTTTCGATCAGGATTTCTTCGATCATCTTCGCGGCGTCCTGACAACAGTCGAGGACGGATTCCTGCAGCGAATAGAACTCCCGCATTTTCATCGTCTGCCAGACGTTGGCACCTTCCTGGAACAAAGCGGTGATCGCCTTCTGTTGCACCTTGTCGGCCTTGCTTTCGATCTCACCGATTTCCTTGCACATGTTCAGGATTTCGACACCGCGGCCCTTTTCACCGAGAGCGGCCACCGCACGATTGAGGCGCATGCAGGCGTCGGCACTCATGGAGGCCATTTCACGCGCTTCGACGGTCGACTGCTTGATGCCGTACATGTCGATGGCGTTGGCCACCGACTGCAGCACGTTGAGCGTCATGTCGAGTTCGGAAATCAGCGAGTGAATCTGATCGCGGTTGATCGGCGTCGTAAAGGACTGGTGCAGCCGGGCAATGACCTTGGCTTTGATTTCGTCGGCACTTTTCTCGTTGGCATTCACTTCAGAGACCAGCGCAGCGGCATTGCTGCTGCCGTCGCCAAGTCCGTTGATCAGACGCAACGTTGCATTGGCGCCAGCGGCGACTTTTTCGGAATGCGCGGCGAGAAGCTCAAAAAATTCCCGGCGTTGCGGCATCAAACTACTAAACATACGACCTCCTTTGGTTACAGAAACCGCTCTGGCGAGCGACCCTAGGTTAAGACCGGCGCTACCCGCAAGAGAGGGCAGCGCCTGGCGTACAACAAAATCTTTCTTTGGGGCCGCAAGCGCGAAGGTCAGGCCGGCTGTCATTCATTGATTGCCGGGAGCGGGAAAATGCCCGCCTGAGTCGTTCAGCTCTTTTTGCGGCCCTTCGCCGGTGGCGTCACCGTCGCCAGCAATTGCCTCATTGAACCGGCTTTCTGCGCGGCAAACAGCTGCACGGCCGCACGCACGATCTCGGACTTGCTCGCTTTCCAGCCGGTGGCCTTGGCCAGATCGGCACGCAACGTATCGATGGCAACATCCTCGTTCTTCGGCAACGCCAGTTCATAGCGGACCATTTTCTCTGGCTTATTTTTTTTGTGCTTTTTGTCTTTGCCTGCCGCCAAGGCCGTGTCACGCGAAGCAGTGGCCGGCACTTTGCCGCCGATTTTTTTAGCTTTCTGCTGCGCTGACTTGCTGACCGGCGCTTGTCCACCCGGGGCCTTGATCACCCCGGGTGCCGGCATTCCCTCCACGTTGATATTCGTTTTACCTGTTTCGCTTTGTATATTGGGCAAACCATCGCTTGCCGCCACGCCGATACGATCGGTCAATAGCGGGCTGGCGCTGTCGGCAAGACGCGCCGACAAGGACTCGCCTTCTTTCTTGAGGCTGGCGCGTAATGACAGTTTGTTGTCAAGTTGATTGTTCTGAGTGTTCATACGGTTTCTCCCAATTGTTCACGAATCGCTTTGATCAGTTTGCGGACTTCCTGCTGTGCGGCCTGGGCGCTGGCGCCGAGCTGAAAGACAGAGCCGCCGACGACGGCGCTTTGCGCGTAGGCATTGCGCTGCGTCAGCTGTGCATTGAGCACCGGCAAGGTAAACTCCTTCAGCAAATCAATCACATCAGAGGCTAAAGCGGTATTTTGAACACGATTGGGGAGAATGCAGCCGCGCAGGCGATGACTTTGTTCGATGCGATTGAGGATCAGCCGCTCGACGGCCAGGGTCGACCACAAATCGGTCGGACCGGGCACTGCCGGAATGACGGCCAGATGCGCCACCGCCAGCGCCGCCATCGTTGATGGATGCGTCAGCGACGGAGGCGTGTCAAGCACGATGTACTCCGCCTCGCTCTGCAAGGTAGCAATCTGCTTGATCATTTCGAGGCCGGTCATCTTACGTACATCCAGTTGCAAATCCGAGTCGAGCAAGGGTGCCGATTCGGCCCACCGGAACGAACTTTCCTGTGGATCGAGGTCGATCAGCAGCACCGATGTCCCAATGTCATGAAAACCACCACCCAGCTGGATGGTGACCGTGGTCTTCCCTGCACCACCTTTTTGTGAGATCACAGCAATTACCCGACCTGAGGACCCGGACATGGGAAATCCTTGTATTGAGCGAATTAATCTGGATCTGCAGGCGAGGATTATGCCAGCAGACAACTTACCGAAAAGGGCGCGGCGGCTCGGCAACGGGCCACAAAACGGGCCAAAAAATGGGCCATTTTGCAGTCGGCACACTGTTGCTTGACCTGCCTCATGGACAGAGCCGCCGCCGCTCCTTTTACGGCAAGGAGAAGAATAGCAGCGAATGCCTTTTATACGCCGTAGTTGCCTGTCTTTGCATGGTTTATATGCCAGCGACCTGTTCGTCGGCAGCTTTTCCAAAGACGTATCCTGACGGCAATCCGTTCCCGCCGCGAGGACGATTTGACAAGAGAATCAATTGATTCGCGCCGATGCGCGCCAGAAGGTCAGCCGTCGGTCAGCAGACCGAGCTGGCGGGCGATGCTGACCGCCTCGCGACGGCTGGATGCGCGCAATTTGCCGTAGATATTCTGCGTGTGCCGCTTGACGGTGGCACGCGAAATGCATAATTGATCGGAAATTTCCGGGTTGCTCAGGCGAGCGTCGAGCAGTTTGAGGATCTTTATTTCACGCCGTGTCAGTTCGACCGCGGCGCGTTGCTGTGCTGTACCGCTCAACCAGTCCTGCTGACACGCGGCGAGCAGTTGTCCGACATAGCGCGAGTTGGCGAGTCCGGGAGGCAAATGCTTGAGCAACGGGCTCATTTCCGGGCCGAGATCGACAAACAGGCGGATGAAACCGGCGGACTGCGCCAGACCCAGCGCGCGGGCCAGTGTCTCGCCAGCCCCCGCTGCATCGTGCGTCGCATGCGCCAGCAATGCCTGCGTGGCCAGCGTTTCGATCAGGAAGCGCAGATTGTGCCGCGCCGCGAGTTCGCCGGCCAGCAAGTGCAGCAACCGTTCCGCCTGCTGCCGGCTCTCGGCGCTGCCTTCGGCCAGCCAGACGCGGGCCAGCGTCAAGTGCGGCGCGTTGAAAAAGCGATAGATGAAGCGTACGGGTCCGGGATCGAAGTTGCGCGCCCAGTCCAGTGCATCGCTCAGTCGCCCCTGGCGCAGCGCCAGTTCGGCCTGCCAGGCTTGCGCCCGGAACAGGGCCGGCAAATCGCCGTTGGCGTGCAGATGCTGGCAGACTGCGTCGACGATCAGCCGCGCCCGCTCGGCCTGACCGAGCGCCTGGCAGATGGCCGACATCAAAAAGGAGATCTCGGTGCGGTAGCCCAGGCGCGGCCCCTGCTCGGAAGCAAAGGCAGATGCCAGGGTCGCTTCGGCTTGCGTCAGCTCGTTACGCTGGTACTGTACCAGCGCCAGAAAATAGTGTCCGAGCGACTGATTGCCTTCGGTGGCAAAACGCGCCCCGCCGAGATGGTAATGCTGGATGGCCGTCCATTGCAGCGCCGACAGGTCGCCGGCCATCCATTCGATGAAACAGCGGGTGGCGACCAGCGGCGCCTGACAGACATCGATCGGCCCGCTGGCCGTCGCCAGCGCCTGCTCGAGCAGCGCGCGCGCGCCTGCCAGATCGCCGTCCATCTGCCGGGAACCGGCGAGAACGGCATAGGCGGTGACTTTGGCGTGCGTGCGATCGTCCTGCAACTGTTGCAGCGCCTGTTCAGCGAGATGCTTCGCCACTTCCGCCTGTCCATCGCAATAGGCTTGCAAGCTGCGCAAAACCAGTAAACCACCGTTGAGCACTGCTTGTCCTGACGGGTCGATGTGTCCGCCTTCCCGAACCAGCAAGCTGTCGATGCGGTCGAGTATCGCCGGTGTCTCGAGATGGCGACCCTGGTGATAGAACAGCCAGGCTTTCATCAGCAGCAGTTCGGCGTCGTTCTCCAGCGTATCGGGCGGCAACCGTTGCAGGCAGTGCGCCAGGCGATGGCGTTGTTCACGATTGATCAACAGATTGCGGTGCCGGAGCAGCAGGCGCCGCGCGGCACGTGGACCGCCAGCCGTCAGCACGTGCGTCACGGCGTCGAGCAACAGTCCGTGCGCTTCGAACCAGTCGGCCGCTACTTGGTGCCAGACAGCGATTTCCGCCGACGTATGCCGCTCGGCGAGTTGCCGCTGCAGGAATTCGCGCAACAGCGGATGGTAGCGGTACCACTCGCCGTGTTCATCGACCGGCTCGACCAGCAAGCCGCCATTAACGATGGCCTGGATGAAAGCTTGCGCGTCGAAGTCGGCTGCGCCGAGCGCGACGCACAAGGGCCGGCAGAAGCGCGGCAGGATCGAGGTGCGCAACAGGTCGGGCAACGGAACGCGCAGGTCGGTTCGCTGCAGCACGTCTTCGACGAAATACTGCCGCACGGCCGGCGTCCAGCCGCCGAAAATGCGCGGCAGATCGTCGAGACTGCCCGCGTCGCGTAGCGCGGCGAGCGCCAGCCGTCCACCCGCCGGCCAGCCCTCGATGCGTCGCTGCAGGCAGGCCAGCCAGGTCGCATTGGCTGCAAGGCGCTTGTCGGCGGCTGCGAGCAGCTTGGCCATTTCGTCGTCGGAAAAGCGCAGTTCACCTTGCTGCAATTCACAGAGCATGGCGCAAACACGCAGCACACCCAAGGAAAGCGGCGGCGGCTGGCGGGCGATCAAGAGCAGTCGCAATTCGCTGGCCGGGTAAGCGAGCAAGCCATCGAGCAGTTCATGCGTCGCGGGCGAAGCAATGCGCTGATAGTTGTCGAGCACCAGCACCAGCGGCTCCGGCAGCGCTCCGAAATCGTTGCTCAGGCTGACGGCAAGACGGGTCGGCACCGGGTCGGCCTCAGCGAGCAAGGCGGCGGTTTCCTGGCAGGATTCCGGCAGCGCCGTGCGCACGGCAGCGATCAGGTAGCGGACAAACGCCAGCGGATCGCTGTCCTCGACAGCCAGCGTCAGCCACGCCGACAGGCCCTGACGACCGGCCAGCCAGTGCGCGGCCAGCGCCGTCTTGCCATAACCGCCGGGCGCCGACAGCAGAGTCAACGGCAAGCGGCTGCCATCTTCGAGCCGTTGGCGCAAGTGCGGGCGATCGACAAAATCGGCGACAACCGGCGGGCGGCGCAATTTGCCGTGCAAAATCTGGGAATCTGGCATCGGGATCGTTCAGCATCTCGGTCGCGGCGACGGCCACGACAGACGAGGACGATCATACTGGGCGCGCGCTGAATTGGCACGCGGTGGCACGGCATGACTTGCGGTCAGACGATCAACCGGAGGCCGTATCGAGCAACTCGTCGATCTGTCGGTCCTTGGCGCGCCAGATTTCCTGCAGCCAAAGCTGGAAAGCCTGCCGTACCGCCGGGTCGGCGGCGTAATCGCCGCAAGCCAGTTCGTGCGGCACCGGCAACTGTCGTATTCGCACCCGCACCCGTCGCACTCGGCCGCAGAGAAATTGCCAGAAATCCGGCGTGCCGTCGGGGTAAACCACGGTCACATCGAGAATGGCTTGAAACTTGTCGCCCAGCACGTTCAGCGCCAGGGCGATGCCGCCGGCTTTCGGGCGCAGCAGATGACGATACGGCGACTGCTGGCGCCGGTGCTTGGCGGCTGTAAACCGGGTACCCTCGGAGAAATTGACCAAGCTAGTCGGCAGCGTGGCGAATTTCTCGCACGCGCGTCGTGTCGCATCCTGATCCCTGCGCCGCAGATCGGGGTGTTTTTTCAACGTCTCTTCGCTGTGCCGGTGCATGAACGGGAAGTCGAGTGCCCACCACGCCAGGCCCATCACCGGTACCCAGATCAGTTGCCGCTTGATGAAAAATTTCAAAAAGGGGATGCGCCGGCTCAGCACGTGGTGCAGGACCAGGATATCGACCCAGGACTGGTGGTTGCAGTTCACCAGGTATCAGCCGCGGCGATCGAGACCGTCGTTTCCCGCCACGTCCCAGGCGGTGCGCTGGGTCAGCCGCATCCAACCGCCATTGCCTGCAATCCACGCTTCGGCAATGCCCACCAGCAGAGGATCGAGCCGCAAGCGGACGACTTTGAACAGCAACAGCAGTTTGGCCAGCGCCAGAAGCAGCAGACAAGGCACCCAGACGAGCGTATTGAGCAGCAGCAACAGGCCGGCAACGAGGCCGATCAATAGTGGTGGCAAGCCGTTGAGCATCGGTCGCAGTGAGTCAGGAAGTCGGATCGGTTGCCGGCCCGGCGGCAGATGGCGCCACGCTGCCGGCGTCTTCCGTGTCGCTGTCCGTTGCTTGTCCGGCGGCGGCAAGCATCACGCGGCGCGTCTCCGGCGTTTCCAGCGTGACGCGGCCGAGCAGCCCGTCGCGGTAATCCTGCAGCAGTACCGTCGACGCTTTGACGAAATCGAGCTCACCACCCCGGCGGCGCAGGCCGCGTCGCCGAGCGATGCCCTCGACGACGGCCACGGCGTCGTCGCCGGCGAGACAATCCGCCGACAGGGCGTAACGTTTGGCGAGCAAGGCCGGATAGCGAGCCAGCAGCAATCCGGCCAGAAAGTTCGCCACCTCGTCGTCGACCATCGCGTTGCGTCCGACGGCGTGACTGGCGGCGAGCATCAGCCCGTCGGACGGATGCTCGATTTTTGGCCACAGCAGTCCCGGCGTGTCGGTCAGCGAATGTCGCAGGTCGATTTGCGAAGTCTGCTGTGCCTTGGTCACTGCCGGCTCATCGCCGACCGCGGCCAGCTTGCGCTTGAGCAGCACGTTCATCAGCGTCGATTTGCCGACATTGGGAATGCCCATGATCAGCATGCGCAACGGTTTGGTATTGTCGCGGCGGTGCGGCGCCAGTTGTTGACAAAGCGCCGGCAGTCGCGCCACCTCGCCGGGACGTCGGCACGAAACAGCTACCGCCAGAACGCCTTCCTGCCGGTTGTAATGCGCCAGCCATTGCCCGGTAACCTCGGGATCGGCCAGATCGGCCTTGTTCAGCACCTTCAGACAGGCTCGCTGGCGGTGTGCGCGCAGTTCATGGACCAGCGGATTGGTGCTGGCTGCCGGCAGGCGCGCATCGACGACTTCGATGACCACGTCGGTGGACGCCATCGTCTCGGCCGCTTTCTTGCGTGCCGCGGTCATGTGACCGGGATACCACTGGATGGACATCGTCGGAGCACCGGGAATGACAACGGCGCGCATTATCTCATTGTCACTGCGTTCCCGTTGCGCGATCACTGAGCGCTTGCTGTGTGAACGAGTCGGAGGAGCGGAGAAATGGATCGGCGAGGCAGCGGGCAGCGCTCAACGCCGCGATACGCCTCATATTTGCCACACATCAAGGCGAATCGAGCCGCGACGCGCAAAATGAAGCCGCTGCTCACGCTGAAATCGACTGCGTTGGTCAGCCGGCCCGCTATTATGGCCTTTTCACCGGCAGCGCGGACCTTGCTCTTCCTGCGGGTCGTCGTGAGAATTCTTTTCCTGCTCGGCTCTCGGTCAATGATGATGAAAGCGTTATACGTCCTGTGCATTGCACTTTCGCTGCTTTTGAACGCCTGCTCGCCACCCGTCAGCTTCAAATCGACGGATATCTCCGGTTCAGACTGGGGCAAGGATTTCAGTCTGCTCGATCACCGAGGTCGAACGCGCCGGTTGGCCGATTTCAAAGGCCAGGTGGTGATCGTTTTCTTTGGTTATACGCAGTGCCCGGATGTCTGCCCGACGACCTTGTCGACGATGCGCGAAGTGATGGCGCTGTTGGGGAGCAGCGCCGATCGGGTGCAAGTGCTGTTTGTCAGCCTCGACCCGGCGCGGGACTCGGCCGAGGTGTTGGCGCAGTACGTCACCGCTTTCGACCGCCGTTTCATCGGCTTGCGCGCCGATGAAGCGCACACGGCGGCTACAGCGAAAGAATTCAAAGTGTTCTATGCGCGGCAGCCAGGGAAAACGGCGGATAGCTACACGATCGATCACTCGACGGGCAGTTATGTTTTCGATCCACAGGGACGGCTGCGCTTATTGGTACGGCATGGCGAAACGGCGGAGAATGTCGTTGCCGATCTGCGCCAGTTGCTTGCCAGTCATTGATATTTGAGAGATTTCAGCATGAAACGACTTCTGTTCCTGATTTTTTTTCTGGCGTCGCCGGCATGGGCGGCGTCAGAGGCAATCGCCATCAACCTCGACATCGGCACACCGCCGGTCATCATCGTCAAACACAGCCTGGCGCAACGTGCCTCACGTCTGGTGCGCTTTTACGAACCGGGAATCTTCGGCCTCGGCTATGACGGGATGGTCAAATTGCGCGATGGCAGCCGTCTGACACTGGTACAGAGACAAATCGCCGAAAAGCTGATCGATCAGGAAAACCCCGAGCGTAATTCGTTGATTTATGCACTGGCGGAAGCGCACGGCGGCCCACACCTCGAGCCATTGGCACGCGCAGCGCAAGTCCGACGCTGGAAAGAGCAGTTTCGTTCCGGCTGGTGGATGCAGGATGAACGAGGGCAGTGGTTTATCAAGCCGTGAGTCTGCACTGCCGGTCAACTTGCTCCGGCTGCGACAATTTGTCGCAATCCGGCTTTTCGGCGATCCCTTATTATCAGCAAGCTGACCTTTTTTCTGGGAGAATGCATTGAAAATAAAGCAGATGATGTTGGCGTTGGCATGCGCACTGGCTTCGGGCATGGCCGCAAGCAGCGATATTGAAATCAACGATCCCTGGGTGCGCGGAACGGTCGTTGGTCAGCAGGCGACCGGCGCGTTCATGGAACTTCGCAGCCAGAACGGGTCGGCGTTGATCGGCGCCAGCAGTCCGCTGGCAGCGATCACCGAGGTGCATGAAATGAAGATGGACGGTTCGGTGATGAAAATGCGGCCGATCGTCCGCCTCGATCTGCCCGCGGGCAAGCCGGTCAAGCTGGCTCCCGGCGGCTATCACGTGATGCTGACCAATCTCAAGCAGGTACTCAAGAAGGGCGATGCGGTTCCGTTGACCCTGCGATTCGAAGGTCCGGACAAGAAAATCAGCGAAACGCGTATCAACGCTCCGGTTCGCGACCTGACCGCTGGTGCGACTGCCGAACACAGGCATTGAACGGGACGATTTTCTGCTCGCGCGTAGTCGATGGCTATCGACACACGAGCTGCGTCTCAGATCGTCAATCGGTGGGCAAAGCGATGGCAGCCACCCGGGATTTCACGCTTTGTCGCGCGTCATTCCAGGGCATAAGCGCTAACTTTAATATTCATGACATCATCGTCTCACATTGATATT
>CAYRXO010000019.1:0-27163 GCA_964428215.1 uncultured Candidatus Accumulibacter sp.
TACGAGATAAGCTCACGTGACTGGAGTTCAGACGTGTGCTCTTCCGATCTCGTGCGCGATGTGCGCCGGTGCGATCCTGCAGGCGCGCATCGCGCGCGTCGTCTACGGTGCGCGCGACCCGAAAACCGGTGTGCATGGCAGCGTGGTCGACCTTTTCGCTGTCGAACGACTGAATCATCACGCCACGGTCGTCGGTGGTGTCCTGGCGGCGGAATGCGGACAGCTGCTCAGCGATTTCTTTGCCGGACGACGGGTTGCCAAAGGAAACGGGGATGCACATTCATATTTCGATTGCTGAGCAGACCTTGGCGCTCAGCGACGCGCACAGGCGGGAAATCCGCCGCTATGCGGTGTCCACCGCCCGCAATGGCGCCGGCGAAGAGAACGGCAGTTTCTGCACGCCGCGCGGTCGGCACCTGATCCGTGCCAAGATCGGCGGCGGGCGGGTGGAAAACACGATCTTCGTTCGCCGGCGTCCGACCGGCGAAGTCTATAGTCGCGAGTTCGCCGAACGTTTTCCCGGCCGCGACTGGATATTGACGCGCATCCTCTGGCTGTCGGGTTGCGAACCGGGACGCAACCGGCTGGGCTCGGTCGATACCATGCGCCGCTACATCTACATCCACGGCAGCCCGGACAGCACGCCGATGGGCATTCCCGGTTCGATCGGCTGTATCCGCATGCGCAACGCCGAACTCATCGAGCTCTTCGATCTGGTGCCGCCCTACACACCGGTCGAGATCAGCGAGGATTGAAAGCTTTCGGCAACCTCGCCGGTGCACTGGCCAGCGGCGTCGAAACTCCGTTCACGTAGCGTTATCCGTCCGTCGCGGTGACGGTGCAGCACGGTCGACGCGCGCGTGCCATAGCCGGGCGTCCACACGAAAACCGCCGATAACAGCCGTTCCCAGGCCAAGGGCACGCCGGTCGCCGGCAGATGCTCGTCGGCGACGATTTCCCGGTCAGCCAGCAAAGCGAAAAACGGCGTGCTGTCGGGCAAGGCGTCGAGCGCCTCGGCGAATGCGGCTTTGGCGCTGGCCAGCTTGGGCCACGGCGTGTCGAGCAGGTGATTGGAGAGACCGTAGATGCCAGGCGTCAGCCACTGCAGCTGACGATGGCCGCGATTCGAGAAATAGCCCAGGCGCTCGCCGTCGCCGACGAAGAGATTGAAACCGTTGTACAGCGAGGCGCTGGCTGCCACCTGCGCCAGATAGGCCTCCGGCAAGTCGCTGCCGCGCAGGAAATCGGCGTTCAGCGCGCCACGCGAACGAGCCAGCACATCTTGTTCGCTGCCACCATCGCGGTAGTTGGTCAGCGCGGCGAAACGCTGTTGACGGCTGATGCCCAGCCAGGTGCCGCCGGCTTCGAGATCGCGGCCGGCGAGCACCTGCGGCGCGTCCGCCCAGAAGGCCGCAGCGGCGGACGGCCGCGCGAAAAACTCGTCGCGGTTGGCGGCGACGACCAGCGGATAGTCGGCATGCACCTGCCAGGCGAGGACAATCAGACACATGCCGTCAGGCTTGCCGGGTCAATCGCCGAGCGGCTGCAGCCGAGTGACCAGCGGTCCATCGACGCTGCCCAGGTGTAATTGGCCACTGAGCAGACCTTCCTGCAGCACGGCCAACGCCACGTAACCGCCGTCCGGCGCCGGCGCGGCGTTGGCGATCATGCCGCAAGCGCGTTCGGGGCTGGACGATGAAAAAACGGCTTCACCGGCCTCGGCGGCGCTAGCCAGTTGCAGCGCATACAGATGCCGCTTCACCTTGCCCAGATATTGCGTGCGGGCGACGACTTCCTGGCCGGGATAGCAGCCCTTGTGAAAACTGACGCCGCCGAGGCGTTCGAAATGCGCCATCTGCGGCACGAACTGCTCCTGCGTGCGCTCGCTGATCAGCGGAATGCCGGCACGGATATCCAGCCATTCCCAGACTGCTGTGCCGACCGGTCGGGCGACTGGTGCCAACTTTTCCCAGACCGCAGGTGCTGCCGCGACGGCGACGGCGACTTCGTAGCGCTCGGCGTCCAGACGGATCACCACGCCGCCAGCGAAAGCGGCCGCGCTCAGCGGCACGTCGGGCCGTGGCAGACCGGCCGCCGCCAAAGCGCTGGCCGCCTGCGCGCCGGAAACGCCGAGCAGACAGCACTCGGCCGAACGGTCGCTGACGCGTACCTGGCTGCGCAGGATGTACATCTGCAGTCGACGGACGATCGTCGGCAGCAGGTCGGCCGCCAGTTGCAATTGCAGGCCAGAGGGCAGACGAAAGAGGAGAAAACTGGCCAGCATGCGCCCCTTGGCCGAGCACCAGGCGGAGTACTGTGCCTGATCTTCCGGCAAATGCTTGATGTCGCTGGTGAATTGATTGTGCAGGAAGATCGCCGCCTCGTCGCCGGCGACTTCGATCACTGCCAGGTGCGTCAGCGGCACCAATACCGTCGCGTCGCGCCCGGCCAGTCGTTCGCCGGCGGCGTCGCCGAAATCGAGCAGCCGTTGCCCGGCGAAGCGGGCGCCGGCGGCGGCAAGAAAATTCTGCCAGTTCAGATTCATGCGCAGGTCCGTGAAGAGGAAAAATTGACCAGGGGCCGTTCGGCGTACCGGAAGCAGCGGCTGGATGCGCTGGCCGGCGAAGCGGGTCATGGCACCATGGTGCTTAGCGAAGCAAGCTTTCGGCTATTATAGAGCGAGTGGCTGGACGTACGATGGCCTGTCCCGGCAGCATGCCGGTCACGTCAGGCGTTTCTTTTTTCCTGCTTTTCTCCATTCCTGCCGGCAGCTTGCCGCGGCACCGATCGATGCGCAAATTCCTCGGACGCCTGTTTCTGTTCATCGTGCTGGCAGTGCCGACCGTATTCGCCTATGTCGCCTGGTGGGTGTATTCCCCGCTGCGTCTGCCGGGGACGACGGTCGAATTCACCATCGCTGCCGGCAGCAGCTTGCGCAACGCGGCGCGCGAGATTGCCGCGGCAGGTGTCGCAATGTCTCCCTGGCGGCTGGCGGCGCTTGGCAAGGCGCTGCAGGTCGAGGCGGCAATCAAGGCCGGCAGTTATCAGTTGCAGGGCGAAGTGACGCCGCTCGACTTGCTGCGCAAGCTGACGCGTGGCGACGTCACTCAGGCGGAACTGACGCTGATCGAAGGGTGGACCTTCCGGCAGGTGCGGCAGCGTCTCGATGCCCATCCGGATTTGCGTCACGACACGAGCGGCTGCAGCGAAGCGGAAATCCTGCACCGTCTCGGCGCCAGCGAGGTAAGCGCCGAAGGGCTGATTTTTCCCGATACCTATCTTTTTGCCAAGCAAAGCAGCGATCTGGACGTGCTGGCGCGTGCCTATCGTGCCGGACAGCGGCGCCTGAACAGCGCCTGGCAGACTCGCGCGGCGAATCTGCCGTATCGCGATGCCTATCAGGCGCTGATCATGGCTTCGATCGTCGAGAAGGAGACCGGTCGCGAGCCGGATCGGGCGCAGATTGCCGGCGTTTTCGTCAATCGTCTGCGGCAGAAGATGCGTCTGCAGACCGATCCGACGGTCATCTACGGCCTTGGCGACAACTTCGACGGCAATCTGCGTCAGCGCGATCTGCTCGCCGACACACCGTACAACACCTATACGCGCAGCGGTCTGCCGCCGACACCGATCGCCATGCCGGGGCTGGCCTCGTTGCAGGCGGCACTGCATCCGGCGGAGAACGACGCGCTGTATTTCGTCGCCCGTGGCGACGGCAGCAGTCAGTTTTCGCGCACGCTCGAAGAACATAACCGTGCCGTGGCGCGTTATCAGCGGGGTGGTCGCTCATGAACGCGCCAAGCGGCCGGTTCATCACTTTCGAGGGCATCGACGGTGCCGGCAAGAGCAGCCATTTGCAGAAACTGGCCGATTTTCTGCGCCAGCGTGGATTGAACGTCGTCAGCAGCCGCGAGCCGGGGGGGACACCGCTCGGCGAACAACTGCGGCACTTGCTGCTCAGCGAGGCGATGCATCTGGAAACCGAAGCCTTGCTGATGTTCGCCGCCCGCCGCGAACACCTGGCGCAAGTGATCGAACCGGCGTTGGCGCGCGGCGACTGGGTGATCTGCGACCGCTTCAGCGACGCCACCTATGCCTATCAGTGCGGCGGCCGCGGTCTCGACCGGGAAAAATTCGCCCAGATCGAAGCCTGGGTACATCCGCAGTTGCAACCCGATCTCACCCTGCTCTTCGATTTGCCGGTCGACCTGGCGGCCCGGCGCATCGCCGCGCAGGCGCGCGCGCTCGATCGTTTCGAAGTCGAACGACAGGATTTCCACCACCGCGTCCGGCTCGCTTACCTCGAGCGGGCGGCGGCCGCGCCTGAGCGCATGCGCGTCATCGACACCAATCAGCCGCCGGACGTCGTCGCTGCCCACATTCGGCAGGTGGTTCTGGCGTATTGCGCATGAAAATTCAGCAACTGCATCCGCCGCTCTGGCAACAACTGCAAAACCGACGCGCGCAATTGCCGCACGCGTTGCTGCTCAGCGGTCAACGTGGTCTCGGCAAGTTCGCGCTCGCCAGCGCTTTCGCGGCCGCCTTGCTTTGCGAACGGACGACAGCGGCGAACGAAGCCTGCGGGACTTGTCCGGCTTGCGGCTGGCTGGCACAGGGCAACCATCCGGATTGGCGCCTGCTGCAGCCCGCTGCCACAGCAGGCGGAGATTCTGCTGACGCCGACAGCGACGAAGGCGGCAAAAAAAAGGGCGGTCAGCAGATCACCATCGATCAGGTGCGCGCGCTGGACGACTTTCTGCATGTCGGCACGCACCGCCGCGGCGCGCGTCTGGTGCTGATCCATCCCGCCGAAGCGATGAACCGCGCCACGGCCAACGCCTTGCTCAAATCGCTCGAAGAGCCTTTGCCGGGCACGTTGTTCCTGCTGCTGACGAATGAAGCGCATCGCCTGTTGCCGACCATCCGCAGTCGTTGCCAGGTGCTGCCGGTCGCCCGGCCAGCGCATTCACTGGCCGTCGAGTGGCTGCGCGACGCCGGCGTGACCGATGCCGACCGCTGGCTGGCCCTGGCCGGCGGCGCGCCGCTGCTGGCCATGGAACTGGCGAGCAGCGGCGAGAAGGCGCTGCTCGACGCCTGGCTGACGCAGGCGCTACGCGTCGACGATGGCGATGCCCTGGCCAGCGCCGCCGAACTGGAAAAGACGCTGAAAACGGACAGCCGCCCGGCGGCGATGAAGCGTCTGCTCGAGTGGGTGCAGAAATGGCTTTACGACCTGACGCTTGCCAGCCATGCGCTGCCGCCGCGCTACTACCTGGCACAAAGTGCCCAGTTATGCCAGTTGGCCGGTCGCAGCGATCCGCGCAAGCTCTTGGCATTCAACCGAAAGACGCTACAATACAAGAAACAGTGCGAACAGCCCTTGAATAACCGATTGTTTCTTGAAGAATTTTTTCTCAGCTATCTGAGTCTTTTCCGACGCTGAACGAGATATGGCCGACTCCGACACCGCCAGACCCGCTTCTCACATGACGCCGCGTCCGAGTGTGCTGTCGTTGAACATCAACTCCAAATCGGCACTCTATGCGGCGTATATGCCGGTGCTGCGCCATGGTGGCATCTTCATCCCGACGACGCGCAACTATCAGGTCGGCGACGAAGTGTTCATGTTGTTGTCGTTGATGGACGATCCGACCAAGCTGCCGATCGCCGGTACGGTCGTCTGGATCACTCCGGTCGGCGCGCAGAACAACAAGGTGCAGGGGATCGGCGTCCATTTCAAGAATGATGAATCGGGCGTCGATGCGCGGCGGCGCATCGAAGCCATCCTGGGCGGTGTGCTGCAGTCGGGCCGCCCGACCCATACCATTTGACGGCTTGCCGATGCTGGTCGATTCGCACTGTCATCTCGATTTCCCGCCGTTGGCCGACAACATCGAGCAAACCCTGGCCGCCATGGCCAGCCAGGATGTCGGTTGCGCGCTGTGTATCGGCGTCAATCTCGACGATCTGCCGCGCGTGCTGTCACTGGCCGAACAGTGGCCGATGCTGCTCGCCTCGGTGGGTGTTCACCCCGAGCATACGGGGGGACGCGAGCCCTCGGTCGATGAACTCGTCGCGCTCGTCCAACACCCGCGGGTGATCGCCATCGGCGAAACCGGCCTCGATTATTACTGGCACAAGGATGCGCCGGAGTGGCAACGCGAGCGTTTCCGCACGCACATCCGCGCGGCCCGCCAGGCGGGCATTCCGCTGGTGGTGCATACCCGGGAAGCCGCGGCCGATACCTTGCGCATACTGCGCGAGGAGGGGGCCGATCGGGTCGGCGGCGTCATGCACTGCTTCACCGAGAGCTGGCCGATCGCCGAAATGGCGCTCGAGCTGGGTTTTTACATCTCGATGTCGGGCATCGTCACTTTCAAAAATGCCAAGGTGGTGCACGAGGTGGCGCGTCGTACGCCGCTCGATCGCCTGCTGGTCGAAACCGACTCGCCGTATCTGGCGCCGACGCCGCATCGCGGACAGAGCAATCAGCCGGCGTACGTCCGCTACGTTGCCGAAGCGATCGCCAGGCTGCGCGACTTGCCGGCGCCAGCGGTGTTCGAGGCGACCACCGACAATTTTTTCCGTCTGTTTCCCGGCGCGCGAGAGAAAGTTTGCCGATGAAAATCCTTGTCTGGCTGTTCGCCCTGTGCTTGCCGATCAGCGCCGTCGCCGGCGCTTACGAAGACCTCGAAGAGGCGATGATCTCCGGCGATACGCCGTGGGCGATCCGTTTGATCGAAAGCGGTCTCGGCGTCAACGCCGTCGACGCGTTCGGCAACACGCTGCTGATGCAGGCGGTGCAACGCGATAACACCAGTCTGTTCGATTACCTGCTCAAGCAACGCGCGCGGGTCAACACCCGCAATCGCAATGGCGAAACCGCGCTCAGTCTGGCGGCGTATCGCGGCAAACTGCCTTTTGCCCAGCGACTGGTCGATGCCGGCGCCGATGTCAACCTGTATGGCTGGCCACCGCTGATCTATGCCGCGTTCAACGGTCACGTCGACATCGCCGACTTCCTGCTCAAACGGGGGGCCGATGTCAATGCGACCACAGCCAACGGATCGTCGGCGCTGTTGTACGCCGCCCGTTTTGGTCATCTCGAAGTCGTCAAGGTGCTGTTGCAGGCGCATGCCGATCCCAATCTGGCCAATGACCGCAGCGCGACGGCGATCGACTGGGCCTTGAAGACGGAAAACACCGATATTGCCGATTTGTTGCGCCAGGCCGGCGGGCGTGCCGGCAATCCGGCGGCGCTTCGTTGACAGTTTCGTCTACGTCGGTGCGGGCGCTGCTGCCTCAGTTGCCGACGATCTGTCTTGCGTACTGAGCGCCGTTGTGGCTTTGCCCGCAGCCAGTCGTTACCCGGAGTGAGGCTGTCTGTTCCCGTTCCGACGTGCGTTGATTGGAACATCCGGCGATGATCTCTGCCCGCAGACGTCGTCCTGAAAAAAATTCGTCATGAAGATAAGCACAGCGGTCAGTCCGGAAGGCAGCCTGGAAGTCCTGTCGCAACTGGAAGTGAAAACCTTGCTCGATACCAGCACGCGCGGACTGTATCGGCTGTTTCGCAACTGCGCGCTGGCGGTGCTCAATACCTGCAGCCACACCGACGATCCGCGGCAAATTGGCGAAGCCTATGGTGATTTCGAGATCGGTCTGCTGCAACGCAATCGCGGCGTCAAGGTCCAGCTCGAAAACGCGCCGGCGTCAGCTTTCGTCGATGGACAGATGATCCGCGGCATCCGCGAACATCTGTTTGCCGTCCTGCGCGACATCATCTATACCCACAACGAAATTCAGGGCGACTCGACGCTCGATCTGTCGCTCAGCGAGCACATGACGGCCGCCGTTTTTCGCATCCTGCGCAATGCGCGCGTCCTGCGACCAAGCATCGATCCGAACATCGTCGTCTGCTGGGGCGGGCATTCGATCAGTCGCGAGGAATATGATTTCAGCAAGGAAGTTGGCTATCAGCTCGGTTTGCGCGGACTCGATGTGTGTACCGGTTGTGGTCCGGGAGCGATGAAAGGACCGATGAAGGGTGCGGCGATCGGACACGCCAAACAGCGCATCGCCAACGGTCGCTACATCGGTCTGACCGAGCCGGGCGTCATCGCCTCCGAACCGCCGAATCCGATCGTCAATGAACTGGTGATCCTGCCGGACATCGAGAAACGCCTCGAGGCTTTCGTGCGCATCGGACACGGGGTGCTCATCTTTCCGGGCGGTGTCGGCACGGCGGAGGAACTGCTTTATCTGCTCGGCATTCTCAGCCATCCGGACAACGCCGGCCACCCGTTTCCGCTCATTCTCTGCGGGCCGGCGGCGAGCGCCGACTATTTCACCGCGCTCGATGACTATGTCGGACGCACGTTGGGCAGCGCGGCGCAGCGTTTATACCGGGTGATCATTGACGATCCGGTCGCCGTCGCGCGTTCGATGCGTGCAGCGATGGAAACAGTGAAGCTCTTTCGTCAGGACGGTCGCGACGCCTTTTATTTCAATTGGCAATTGCACATCGCCAGGGATTTCCAGGCGCCGTTCGTGCCGACGCACGCGGCGATGGCCGCTTTGTCCCTGCAGCGCGAGCGACCGGTGCATCAGCTGGCAGCCGATCTGCGACGGGCTTTTTCCGGGATCGCCGCCGGTAATGTCAAGGAGCAGGGAATCCGCGCGGTCGAGGAGCACGGCCCGTTCGAGATCCGTGCCGAAGCCGACCTGCTGGCCGCGACCGACGAATTGCTGCAGCGCTTCGTCGCCCAGCGTCGGATGAAGCTGCAAGGCGATTACACGCCCTGCTATACCTTGCGGGCCTGAAGGACGACCGGTGTGCTGTCTCTACTTTCCGCTGGCTGTTCGGCAAGCAATGCCCGGGTATTGGCCTGATCCTCATCTTGCGCAATCATTTCCCGGCGTGAATGTAGCTAACGTCTTGCCGTCACCTTCTGCTCGCCTGACAGGCGGTGAGAGCACCGACGCCGCGTTTTCAAGTTCATTTGCAGACTTCGCTGTGGTCGGAATACCTTTTCTTCGCCACCGCGAGCACCGACAAACCGCAAACATGCCGATCCAGAAATGAATCCACCGCTTTCCACTTCCGGCAATATCGGAGTGGCCTCCTTGTTACAGCGCTTTGGCGGTCTGCTGCTGTTGCTGTCCGGCCTGGCTTTGCTCTGGTTCTATCCGGTCGGGACAAGCGGGTTGCTCGCACTGGCGCTCGTACTCGTTGTTGCCCAATGGCGTGATCAGCATAGCTGGCTGCTAACCTTGCCGGTGCTGCTGGCCTGCGTCGACCTCGTTCCCTGGTCGGGCTGGCTGCTAATCGATGAATTCGACGGCCTGTTGGCGGTGCTGGCCGGCACGGCATTGCTGGCCGGGCAGTATGCCGGCAGTGGAGTGTGCTTGCGCCGCGGTGTTTTCTGGTTATGGATGCTGGCGCTGGTCCTGGCGATCGGTCTGCAACGCGGGCTTTTTCCCCTGCCACCGCTCGACGCCAACGCCTGGTACGGCTATCTGACCAACTGGAACGCCGTGCGCGTCGCGCGTGGCGGATGGTGGGCGCTGCTTTTCGCCCCGCTGCTGTTGCGACAGTCGAATGACGATCGTTCGGCTGTCGAGAAGCGTCTGGCTCTGGGACTCACCTTGTCGATGATCGCCTTTGGTGCCTACGTGTTATGGCAACGCGGCTTGCTGATCGATCTGATGACCGCCCAGGATCGCTGGGGGCTGTTCGCCAATTGGCTGGACATGGCCGGCAAGTACCGGATTACCGGCACTTTTTCCCAGATGCACCTCGGGGGCGAAGCGGTCGACACCTTTCTGATCCTGGTCTGGCCGTATGCCTTCTGGCTGCGGCTGCAAAGCAGACAGCGGACGATTGCGCTGCTGACCTTGCTGGCGCTCGGCTTGGCCGCGTACGCGGTGATGGTCACTTTCACGCGTACAACGTATCTGGCCGCCGGCTTGGCCTTTGTGGTCTATCTGGGCATGCTCTTGTGCGCGCCGCATCATCATTCCCGCTGGCCCTTGCTGGTGGGTGGTGCTTTCGTC
The DNA here is from genome assembly GCA_964428215.1 of uncultured Candidatus Accumulibacter sp. GTDB lineage: Bacteria > Pseudomonadota > Gammaproteobacteria > Burkholderiales > Rhodocyclaceae > Accumulibacter. The sequence goes on from CAYRXO010000019.1 coordinate 10,057, forward strand.
TTGTTTTGCGGCATTTTGTCCTGGTTCGGTTTTCGTCAGGGCGGGACTTTGCTGCTTCTTGGTAACATGGCGGTCATTTCCGGCGGACTGGTTCTGGGATCGTTTCGAACACGGCTGTCGAACCGGTTGCTGCTGGCCGGAATCGCATCGCTGATGAGCGTCGGCATGGCCTTGGCATTGCGCGGCATGCTCACCAGCCGTTGGGTGGATACAAGTTTGGCACTGGCACTGGCTATTGCCTTCCCTTCGATCCTCCTCTTCGCGCTGGGAGGCTTGGCGGTTGGCCACTCTTTCGGCAAGCGCCTCGGTGTGCGAGAAGCGCTCACTGCATCGGCCATCGTGTCGATTCTGCTGCCGATCGCGGTCATTGCCCTTTCGGGTTACCAGATGCAGGCCCGAAGCAACACGGTCGGTGAGGATTGGGCACTGCGAACAGCTCACTGGCGCAAGACGGCTGCACTGGTTCCCGACAACCTCGTCGCGCAGACTTTCGGGCGTGGACTCGGCGCCTTTCCCCGGGCCAATCTGCTTGAAGGCGTCTCACAGGAATCCGGCTGGTTCATTTCGCCACAAGGGCCTTTACAAGTGCTGCGCCTCATCGGTAACAGCAGTCTGGCCATGGGGCAACGGCTGCTGGCGCCCGCAACCGGTCAGTACAGGTTTTCCGCCCATGTTCGGAATCCCGGTCGCGCACCCGCATCGCTCGAAATCCGTTTGCAACCAAGGCGGCTGCTGGAAATGGATGGCTGGCTGCCAAACAGCACGGGACTTGAATTCAAAATCAAACCTGGCCAGTCGTTTGAAAAACTCGAGGGTGTAATCGACATTGAACCCGCCAATATTCCGCGGTGGTTCGATCCCCGAACGCTGGTTTTTGCGCTGACCAACTCGGGCTTTACGGGGAGTGCGCTGGATCTGGCGGACATTCGGCTCAATGATGCACAGGGAAACAATACGCTCCGCAATGGAGATTTTTCTGCTGGCGGGAAATACTGGCTGACTTACAGTGATTTTTTCCATCTCGACTGGCATGTACAGAGCATTTATGTGGCCACCTTTTTCGAAAGTGGCTATTTCGGTCTGGGCGTATGGCTGGTGCTCGTTGCGCTGGCAGTTTGGCGCTCATTTCGATCCGTTCGACGCGGCGAAACCTTCGGCGCGGCTTCAGTGACCGCCATCGCTGGCTTTCTGGTCCTTGGGCTGACCGGAACGCTGAATGACACACCACGGATAATGACTCTGTTCCTCTTGCTTTGCACGGCGGCACTATGGCTCGAAGAAAGAAAACGCTGACTACCCGGCCGCACGGGCGAAGTGCGGCCTCGAGCGGATCGCACTGTCTCGCCGATCGATTTGAACTATCGCGCTGCTGGAGTCGAACGCCTTGCGCTTCATCCCGCGCAGACATTTATTCAGCGCTCTCCGACCACATTGACCGGCCGGGTTCATGACCGCCTCTTCTTTGATCCGGACGATCTGGTGAAAACGCCGTCAAGTCGCTACGTTTCGTCTGACGCCGTAGCGGCATGGACATTGCTGGCCGCTACCAGCCGATCGAAACTGCTCGCAGAAGGGTAATACGATGTGGAAATCGATCCTGGCCATTTCGCTCGGGGCCACACTCGGCGCTGTTTTGCGTTGGCAACTCGGCGTGAAGATGAACGAGTTTTTCCCGGACATTCCGCCGGGGACCCTGCTCGCCAATCTGCTCGGCGCCTATGTCATCGGTGTAGCCATCGCATTTTTCAGTGCCTATGCCGATTTGTCACCGGAGTGGCGTTTGCTGGTCATTACCGGTTTCTGTGGCGGGCTGACGACCTTCTCGACTTTCTCGGCCGAGTTGACCGAACTGCTGCAGCAGGCACGCCTTTTCTGGGCGCTGGGACTGATCATTGCCCACGTTGCCGGTTCGCTGCTGATGACTATGGCCGGCATGACGACCGTCGTCTGGTTGCGCGGTTCCGGCTGAGCGGATGGCGACCAGGCTGCCGGCGGCATGACGTTCAACTCGACGCTGTGCAGGCTGGCATAGACAGAGTCACTCAATTCTGTCTGTCACACCTGGTCGATCGTCCGGTTTTCGATGAAAGACGGCAAGCCGCCTGTAGCAGTGTCGGTGTGAACTTTTCCTTGCCCGCAACTGAGCGAAGCGTTATTGCAAGTTCGTTCTGGTAATGGCCGAGGAAACGAGAGTGCCTGTGTCAGCGCAATATCGCTGGCAGGAGTGGTTTGTTTGTTCGGCTTCAGGTCAATGATCGTCACCGAGGAAGGTGATTCGCTTGCGGAAAAGCGGTGATTTTTCCAGTACATAATCGACATCGGAAACCACCGTCGTCCGGTTGGCCGAAGACTTGCCCGCGTTTGCTTCGGCTCTTCCGCCGAGATCGGCACACCCTTTGACTTCGGTCAGTATCACCAGATGCCGATTTTTGTGGCGGGTATTCATTTCATGAGAAACCGATTTCGAGAGATCGATCGGCGATTGGCTGGATTGATAAATCGCTTTGCCGTTATTGTCATAAATAATATAACAATTGGCCATTGCCATTGCCGGATAGAAAAAACAGGCCAATAAAAATGGAAAACGTGAATAATTCATGATGATCGTCCCGCAAGAAATGGAATGCTCCGGTTCGAAGATGAAGTGTTGCAATAATTCATCGCTGTTCGTCTCGAAGGAAAGAAAAAACGCCGTGAATGTGATAAGCGGGTAAAACCTGATGTAAACAAAGTGGCGGCGCGTCATTCAAAGTTGTCGGTCGAAAATACTTCTTGACCAAAAAATTACCTTTTTCTATATTGTCAGGCTGCATTGAATCAAAGAATTCCCCATGCTGGCGTCTGCTGCGCAAAGTCCATTATTTCATATTGAGGAACGACCGTGACTGAAGAAACTCCTGTTAGCAAACCAAAATCGGCACCTAAAACGCTTACAACGAAGAGCGCACCGCAAAGTGCCCCGGTGGCCAAAAAAACGACTGCGGCTGCCGTTGGCGAGAAGAAAACGTCAGCAGCGAAAAGCAGCACTACGAAACGAGTCACGGCAACCGATACCGAAAAGCCGACGACCACTCGTCGTAAAACGGCGGCAGACAAGACGACGGTCAACGGCAAACCAAACCCGGAAGAACGTTATCACATGGTGCAAGCGGCGGCTTATTTCATTGCGGAAAAGGATGGTTTTCAAGGCTGTAGTGTCGATTACTGGCTGCGTGCCGAACAGGAAATCGCCAATCGGCTCGGTGAAACGGCGATCTGAAATCCATTCTGCCGAGGCCTTTCGTAACGGGCGAACATCGGTGTGCAAGAGTCGCGTATGAGCCGCTGTCACTGGGGAGATGTTCCGCGCACGAAGTCCGCTCGAGGCCTCCTCATGATAGACGATTTCTGGCATTTTCATGCTTGGCATCAGCACAGCCGGCAGGACGAACGCATGAATCTTATCCAAGAGCGAGGAGTTCAGCGCGCAAGTGATCGGAAGTGGCGGCGACAAGGCGCTGGACGTTGAGCCTTCCCTTTCGTCTGATCGGGGTCCCGCATACCCACTCAAACGTCCATCAGCCACAGCCGCCTTTCTGTCCCCATGGGTGAATCAAAAAGAGACATAAAAATAAACAAATCAAATAGATGAAATCAGTTCTCTCGTAACCACGTGTAAGTTGCCGATAATTTGGCGCGGGTTTACGACGATGGCGATTCTTTCGATCGCCCTGAGGATCAGCAATGGAAATGGCGGATTATTCCCCGGCCTGCTCGGCCGGTTAGAATACCGGCCATGAAATTACTGGCTATCGACACCTCGACCGAAGCGGGCAGCATCGCGCTGCTCGACGGTGACCGTCTGCTGCGCCGCGCCTGCCCAGCCGGCCGTTCGCATTCCGAAACGCTGCTGCCCTTGATTCGCGACGCTTTGCTCGCCGCCGACTGGCGTTTGCCGCATCTGGCGGGGATTGCCTTTGCCGCCGGTCCGGGCTCATTCACCGGTTTGCGCGTCGCGTGCGGCGTCGCGCAGGGACTGGCCTTGGCAAGCGATCTGCCGGTGATCGCCGTCGGCACCCTGGCGGCGATGGCGCTCGACAGCAGCGGCCGGCAGGTGATCGTCGCCCTCGACGCGCGCATGGGCGAGGTATACCACGCTCGATTCTTCGAGGGGCAGACGCAGACCGAAGTCGCTGTCGATACGCCCGATGCCGTGCCGCTACCCGGCTCGAGCGGGTGGCTGGCCTGCGGTAACGGTCTGCGGCAATATCCGCGCTTGCGCGAACGTCTGGCGGACTGCGTCGAGTACTGGCTGCCCGACCTGATTCCCGACGCCGGCGCGGTGGCGCGGCTTGGCGCCAGCGGGCTGGCGCGTGGCGAAGGGATCGACGCCGCGGCAGCGGCGCCGTTTTACGTGCGCAACAAGGTTGCCCAGACAGTCGTCGAGCGTCTGGCGAACGGCGGCAAAGCCTGAGAGTTCTTGCCCATGACTGGAATACTATCGGCGCTCGACGTCGGCGACCTCGACGAAGTCCTGGCCATCGAGAATCGGGTTTACCCCTTTCCATGGACCGACGGCAACTTCCGCGATTCGCTACGAAACGGCGATAGCGTCTGCGGCTTGCGCGACGGCAACCGCCTGATCGCTTATTTCGTGCTGATGCGTGTGGTCGACGAAATGCATCTGCTGAATATCACTGTCGACCCGGCGCGACAAGGCCAGGGCTATGGCGCCGTTCTGCTGCGACACGCCCTGCACTTGGCGACGCAGGCCGGCACAGGTAGCGTTTTGCTCGAAGTACGCCCGTCGAATGAGCAGGCACTGGCAATGTATCGCCATTTCGGATTTCAACGGATCGGCGTCCGGCGCGACTACTACCCGGCGCACGACAGTTGTGAAGATGCCTGGGTCTTGCGACTGCCGTTGCCGGTCGCTGTCGCTGCGGGAGCAACGTCATGAATAACCATCGGCTACTGCCGGGTGGGCTGTCGCACGACGAACTGCTCGCCGAGATGGGCCTCGAACCGCAATGGCGATTACGGACGACGGCCACCGCGAAGGTCGAGCAGCGAGAAGTTTTGCCGGACACGCTGCCTGACGCCGCCAGCCAGCCCGCCGCGTTGGAGACAACGGCTCAGCCATCGACGAGTGAGCCGCGCGCGCCGCGCATCGCGCGCATGGATTGGGCCGAACTGGCGCAGGAAACGGCCGCTTGCCAGGCCTGCGGACTCTGTCGGCAGCGACGGCAGGCGGTGCTCGGGGTTGGCGATACGTCAGCCGATTGGTTGTTCATCGGTGAAGGACCGGGCGCCGAGGAAGACGCGCGTGGCGAACCCTTCGTCGGCCAGGCCGGCAAGCTGCTCGACGCCATGCTGCGCGCCATCGACCTGCGCCGGGGCGACGATGTCTATATCGCCAACGCCGTCAAATGTCGGCCGCCGAACAACCGCACGCCGGAGATCAATGAAATCGCCGCCTGCAAGCCGTTTCTGCTGCGCCAGATCGAACTGCTGCAACCGCGGCTGATCGTCTTGCTCGGGCGCGTGGCCGTGCAGGCGCTGCTCGGTGAGGGTGGCACGCTGGCGGCGCTGCGCGGGCAGACTTTCAGCCATCGCACGGCCAGTGGCGAGATCCCGATGCTGGTCAGTTACCACCCGGCGTATCTGTTGCGCAATTTGCCGGACAAGGCCAAGGCGTGGCAGGATTTGTGCCGCGCCCGGCAGATGATGCGTCAGGCCAAGGCGTCCGCCGCGGATTGATCGCATCTCGCAACGCCAATGGGCGTCGGCCAGCGACCGACGCCCGTCTCGCTACGACTCCCTGAATCTCAGTCCATCGCCTCGTAGAGCGGCAGGGTCAGGAACTCCGGATAATCAGCGGTCAGCGACATCTTGTCGAAAATCACCGCTGCCTGATAGTAGGTGGCGGCATCCTCGCCCTGTGCGAGCACGGTCTGTTTGACCTTTTCCAGCTCGTCGCTGATCATGCCGCGCACCATTTCGGCGGTCACCTTGCGGCCGTCGTCGAGCACGCCTTTGGGCGACACGACCCATTGCCAGACCTGCGAGCGGGAGATTTCGGCGGTGGCGGCGTCTTCCATCAGGTTATGGATCGGCACGCAGCCGTTACCGGCTAGCCAGCTGCCCAGATAGTGGATGCCGACGTTGATGTTGTTGCGCAATCCGGCTTCGGTGATCGGCTGCGTCGGCTGGAAATTGAGGAAATCGGCGGCGGTGAACACTTCGTCGCGCTGCTTCTCCCATTGGTTCGGACGGTCGCCGAGCACTTTCTGGAATTCCTCGGCGGCGATCGCCACCAGACCGGGGTGCGCGATCCAGCCGCCGTCGAAACCGTCGTTGGCGTCGCGCGTCTTGTCGTGGCGGATGCCGGCGAGCGCTTTTTCGTTGGCTTGCGGATCGTTCTTGATCGGGATCAGCGCGCTCATGCCGCCCATCGCCGGCGCGCCGCGCTTGTGGCAGACCTTGACCAGCTGCAGCGCGTAGCTGCGCATGAACGGTACTTCCATGGTGATCGCACCGCGGTTGGCCAGGCAGAAGTCGGCGTTTTTCTTGAACTTCTTGATGCACGAGAAGATGTAGTCCCAGCGACCGGCGTTCAGCCCGGCCGAGTGCTGGCGCAGTTCGTAGAGAATCTCTTCCATTTCGAAAGTGGCGAGAATCGTCTCGACGAGGACGGTCGCCTTGATCGTGCCGCACGGCATGCCGATGTGTTCCTGGGCCATGATGAAAATCTCGTTCCACAAGCGCGCTTCGAGATGCGATTCCATCTTCGGCAGGTAGAAGAACGGGCCGGCGCCGCGCGCGAGCTGTTCCTTGGCGTTATGGAAGAAGACCAGGGCGAAATCGAAGATGCCGCCGGAAACGCGCTGCCCATCGACGGTGACGTGTTTCTCGTCGAGGTGCCAGCCGCGCGGACGGATCTGCAGCGTGGCGATCTTTTCGTTCAGCGCGTATTCCTTGCCGGCTTCATTGACGAAGGACAGTTGGCGGCGGATCGCCTTGTACAGATTGACCTGGCCTTGCAACTGGTTGTGCCAGTTGGGGCTGTTCGAATCCTCGAAATCGCTCATATACGAATCGGCGCCCGAGTTGAAGGCGTTGATGATCATCTTCGCTTCCACCGGGCCGGTGATTTCGGTCCGCCGGCGCTCGAGTGCCTTCGGCAAGGGGGCGATTTTCCATTCGCCCTCACGGATGTGCTTGGTGTCGGGCAGGAAATCGGGCATTTCGCCGGCATCGATGCGCGCCTGCCGCTCGGCACGCAGGCGCAACAAATGCTGACGGCGATCCTCGAATGCACGATGCAGTTTGGCGACCAGGTCGAGCGCGTCCTGGGTGAGGATGGTTTCGTATTCGGGCTTGATGGGGGCGTTGATCTGCACACCGGCGGGCAGTTCGAGGGTCATGTGTGGCTCCTGTGCAAGGTGGATGAAACGATGAGCGGATTTTATTGAATGCCATATTGAAAGATAAGAGCGATTGGCATCAAATTATCTTTTACTTTTGGTATCGAATCGGCCATGGATCACCTCAAGCAATTGCAGGCTTTCGTCAATGCCGCTGGCCGCGGCAGTCTATCGGCCGCCGCACAGCTCGAAGGCGTCACGCCGGCGGTCATCGGCCGACGACTCGACAGTCTCGAAGCCCGCTTGGGCGTCCGTTTGTTGCAGCGCAGCACGCGCAAACTGTCGCTGACATTCGAAGGACAGGCGTTTCTCGAAGACTGTCAACGCATTCTCAACGACCTGGCCAATGCCGAAGCCGCCGTTTCGCTCGGCGGCATCCGCGCCAACGGGCACCTGAAAGTTTCGGCGCCGGCCGGCTTCGGGCGGCAGCACGTCGCGCCGCGCGTCAGCGAATTCATGGACGCCAACCCCGACGTCTCGGTGCGCCTGGATCTGACCGACCGCCTGGTCGATCTGCGCAACGAAGGCGTCGATTGCGCGATCCGCATCGGTGAACTGGCCGATTCCACGCTGGCCAGCAGCAAGCTCGGCGAAATGCGCCGGCTGGTCGTCGCCAGCCCGGCCTATCTCGAGCGGCACCCGGTGCCGCGCACCCCGGACGATCTCGCGGCACACAACTGCCTGTCGCTCGGTCAGCAACGCGGCTGGTCGCTCCGGCAAAGCCCGGGCGGCGAGGTGGTCAATGTCAAAGTCACCGGCAGTTTCGAGTGCAATGATGGCGCGGTGTTGCACCAGTGGGCACTGGCCGGCAAAGGACTCGCCTGGCGTTCGTTGTGGGAGGTCGGCGAGGACTTGCGCTATGGCCGTCTGGTCGCCCTGCTCGACGAATACGCCGTACCGCCGCTCGGCATCTATGCCGTTTTTCCCGAGCGCCGCCATCTGCCTTTGCGCGTCCGCCTGTTCATCGATCATCTGAAACAGACTTTTGGCGACCCGCATTACTGGCAGTAGCGCGTCGGCGAGGCTTCATGCGCGCCGCCTTGCCGGGGATTTTGCCTTGACTTTCAATGCCCTCGCGGGTAGATTGGCCGGCTTTTCCGCCTGCGTGCCCAGTCCTGATGCGCGAGGCCGGGCGCCGGAAAATCTCTATCCTTATGGCTGCCTGCAGCGGCCTGCCGACATTCCAGCCCTGATTACCGACGATTCATTTTCGCCTCTCGAGAAAGCCTTCCATGTCTGCCGACCGTACCGCCGAACTGAAAAAATGCCTCGCTGAAAGAATCCTGATCCTCGACGGGGCGATGGGGACGATGATCCAGCGGCATGGCTTGCAGGAAGCCGATTATCGCGGCAGCCGCTTCGCCGACCATCCGCACGACCTGAAAGGCAACAACGACCTGCTGCTGCTGACGCGTCCCGAGATCATCCGCGGCATCCATGGTGAATATCTGGCCGCTGGCGCCGACATCATCGAGACCAACACCTTCAACTCGACGCGCGTCTCGCAGGCCGATTACCACCTCGAAGAGTTGGTGCATGAACTGAACGTCGCCGGCGCGCGCCTGGCACGCACGATCTGCGACGAATACACGGCCAAGGACCCGGGCAAGCCACGCTTTGTCGCCGGCGTCATCGGGCCGACGTCGCGCACGGCGTCGATTTCGCCGGACGTCAATGACCCCGGTTATCGCAACACCAGTTTCGACGAACTGGTCGCCAACTACGGCGAGGCGGTGCGCGGCCTCTGTGAAGGCGGCGCCGACATCCTGCTCGTCGAAACGGTTTTCGACACTCTGAACGCCAAAGCAGCGCTGTTCGCCATCGCCGAGCACTTCGAGCGTTGCGGCCGGCGCTGGCCGCTGATGATTTCCGGCACCATCACCGACGCTTCGGGCCGCACGCTGTCCGGGCAGACCGCCGAAGCGTTCTGGAACTCGCTCAATCACTTGCAGCCGCTCAGCTTCGGCCTCAACTGCGCGCTCGGCGCCGCCGACCTGCGCCAGTACGTCGAGGAATTGTCGCGTCTGTGCGACTGTTACGTGTCGGCGCACCCGAACGCCGGTCTGCCGAACGCTTTCGGCGGTTACGACGAGACGCCGGACCAGCTGGCGGCGGAAATCGCCGACTGGGCGCGGCACGGCTTCGTCAATATCGTCGGCGGATGCTGCGGCACTTCGCCGGCGCATATCGCGGCCATCGCGCGCGACGTGGCCGGCGTCCAGCCGCGCGCCATTCCGCCAGTGCCGCGCAAATTGCGCCTGTCGGGGCTGGAGCCGTTCAACGTCGGTGCCGATTCGCTGTTCGTCAATGTCGGCGAGCGCACCAACGTCACCGGTTCGCGCGTTTTCGCGCGCATGATCCTCGACGGACGTTTCGACGAGGCGCTGGCCGTCGCACGCCAGCAGGTCGACAACGGGGCGCAGGTGATCGACATCAACATGGACGAGGCGATGCTCGATTCCAAGGCGGCGATGGATCGCTTCCTGAAGCTGATCGCCAGCGAACCGGACATCGCGCGCGTGCCGATCATGCTCGACTCGTCGAAATGGGAGGTCATCGAAGCCGGCCTGAAATGCATCCAGGGCAAGGGCATCGTCAATTCGATCTCGATGAAGGAAGGCGAAGCCGCTTTCCTGGCGCAGGCCCGGCTGGCGCGGCGTTACGGTGCCGCGGTGGTGGTGATGGCTTTCGACGAGAGCGGTCAGGCCGACACGCTGGCGCGCAAGACCGAGATCTGCGCCCGCGCCTACCGTCTGCTCACCGAACAGGCGGCTTTCCCGCCGGAAGACATCATTTTCGATCCGAACATCTTCGCCATCGCCACCGGCATCGAAGAGCACAACAACTACGCCGTCGACTTCATCGATGCCTGCCGCTGGATTCGCGCCCATTTGCCGGGCGCGCAGGTTTCCGGCGGCGTCTCGAACGTCTCGTTTTCGTTCCGCGGCAACGACCCGGTGCGCGAAGCGATTCACACGGTGTTCCTTTACCACGCCGTGCGCGCCGGCTTGTCGATGGGTATCGTCAATGCCGGCATGCTCGGCGTCTATGACGATCTCGATCCGGTCTTGCGCGACAAGGTCGAAGACGTGGTGCTCAACCGCCGCCCGGACGCCGGCGAAGCGCTGGTCGAATTCGCGCAGACCGTCCGCGAAGGCCAGACGCGCGACAGCGGTCCCGACCTTTCCTGGCGCGCGCAACCGGTGGAAGAGCGGCTGACGCACGCGCTGGTCAAGGGGATCACCGATTACGTCGTCGCCGATACCGAAGAATGCCGCGCGGCGCTCGCAGCGGCCGGCAAGCCGCCGCTGACGGTGATCGAGGGGCCGCTAATGCGCGGCATGAACGTCGTCGGCGACCTGTTCGGCGCCGGCAAGATGTTCCTGCCGCAGGTCGTCAAGTCGGCGCGGGTGATGAAACAGGCGGTGGCGCACCTGATTCCGTTCATCGAAGCCGAAAAGCTGCGCAGCGGCGTCGGCAGCAAAGGGCGGATCGTCATCGCCACGGTCAAAGGCGACGTGCACGACATCGGCAAGAATATCGTCGGCGTCGTCCTCGGCTGCAACGGCTACGAAGTGATCGACCTCGGGGTGATGGTTTCCTGCGACAAAATCCTGCATGCGGCGCGCGAACACGGCGCGCAGGCGCTCGGCCTGTCGGGGCTGATCACCCCGTCGCTCGAAGAAATGAGCCACGTCGCTGCCGAAATGCAACGCCTCGGTTTTGCCGGCGAAGCGTCGGCCGCGGCGGGTGAACCGGACCCGGCGGCGATTCCCTTGCTGATCGGCGGCGCGACGACCAGCCGCGCGCACACCGCGATCAAGATCGCTCCCAATTACCACGGGCCGGTGGTCTATGTGCCCGATGCCTCGCGTGCCGTCGGCGTCGTCACCCGCCTGCTGTCGGCCGATCAGTCCGCCGCCTACCGCCGCGAACTGGTCGCCGAACACGAAAAAGTGCGCGCGCAGCATGCGCAGAAGAAAACCCAGCCTCTGCTGCCGCTCGCTGCCGCGCGTCAGCGGCGTTTCGCCTGGAACAGCGACCCGGCCTATCGCCCGACGGCGCCGAAGCGGCTGGGCGTGCAGGTTCTCCAGGACATCGATCTGGCAACGCTGGTCGACTACATCGACTGGGGCCCCTTCTTCCAGACCTGGGATCTGGTCGGTTCGTACCCGAAAATTCTCGACGACGCCGTCGTCGGCAGCACAGCGCGCAGCGTGTTTGCCGACGCGCAAGCGATGCTGCAGCAGATCATTGCCGGCAAATGGCTGCGCGTCAACGCCGTCTTCGGCCTCTTCCCGGCCAACGCCGTCGGCGACGACATCGAAATCTATCGCGACGAAACGCGCCGCGAAACGGCGATGGTCTGGCATGGTCTGCGCCAGCAGCAGGAGCGGCCGGCCGGCAAACCGCACTACTGCCTGAGCGACTTCATTGCCGAGAAAGGCACCCCGGACTGGATCGGCGGCTTCGCCGTCGGCGCCGGTTTCGGCATCGAAGACAAGCTGGCCGAATTCGCCGCCGCCAACGACGACTATCGCGCCATCCTGCTCAAGGCGCTCGCCGACCGGCTCGCCGAAACCGGCGCCGAATGGCTGCACCGGCGGGTGCGCCGCGACGACTGGGGCTACGCCGGTGACGAAACGCTCGACTGTCAGGCGCTGATCCGTGAAGAATACCGCGGCATCCGGCCGGCGCCCGGCTACCCGGCGTGTCCCGATCATACGGCCAAGGGCGGGCTGTTCGCGCTGCTCGACGCGCCGGGAAACGCCGGCGTGCGGCTTACCGAAACCTACGCCATGGCGCCGGCGGCGGCCGTGGCCGGCTTCTATCTCGCCCACCCGCAGTCGCGCTACTTTGCCGTCGGCAAGATCGACCAGGATCAGCTGAGCGACTGGGCGCAGCGCGGCGGATTGAACCGGCGCGACGCCGAATACTGGCTGGCGCCCTTGCTCTGAGCAACGCCAAGCGGCCGACGCAGCGATGAAGCCGCCGCCACTGCCCGCTTTCGTCGCGCGCGACGCCGAGCTGACGACGCGCACGACGCTCGCTTTGCCCGGCCGCGCCGCGCTGCTGGCCAGCATCGACTCGCTCGAACAGCTGCCGCCGTTGCTGCCGCTGGCCGCCGACTGCCGACGCCGCTTCGTTCTCGGCGCCGGCAGCAACGTCGTCCTGACCGGCGATTACGACGGACTGCTGCTGCACGTCGCGCTGCGCGGCCGGCAACTGATCGGCGAGGACGACGATGCCTGGTACATACGCGCCGCGGCCGGCGAAAACTGGCACGACCTCGTCGAATGGACGCTGGCGCAGGGCTGGCCGGGTCTGGAAAATCTGGCGCTGATCCCCGGCACCGTCGGCGCTGCGCCGGTACAGAACATCGGCGCCTACGGACTGGAACTCGCCGACCGCTTCCTGTCGCTCGAAACCTTCGACCTGAGCAGCGGCCACCAGCAGCGCCTCGCGCATGCCGACTGCCGATTCGGCTACCGTGACAGCGTCTTCAAACAGCAAGGCTGGCATATCGACGGCCGCCGACTGATCACCCGCGTCAACCTGCGTCTGCCGAAAGTCTGGCAGCCCCTGACCGGCTACGCCGACCTGGCTGCCGAACTCGAGCGACGGCAAATCGCCGCACCGACCCCGCGCCAGGTCGCCGACGCGGTGATCACCGTCCGCCGCGGCAAACTGCCCGACCCGGCGCAACTGCCCAACGCCGGCAGCTTCTTCCACAATCCCCTGCTCTCCGCCGCCGACGCCGCGCGCCTGCTCGCCGCCTACCCGCAGCTGCCGCGCTACCCGCAGCCGGACGGCCGCGTCAAGGTCGCCGCCGGCTGGCTGATCGAATACAGCGGCTGGAAAGGCCGCGACCTCGGCCGCGCCGGCATGTACGAAAAACAGGCGCTGGTGCTGGTCAACCGCGGTGGCGCGCGAGGAGCCGACGTGCTGGCACTGGCGCGTGCGGTCCAGACGGCGGTACGCGAGCGTTTTGGAATCGAACTGACGCCTGAGCCGGTGATGTTGTAAAAAACCGGGCGGGAATGGTTTTCGTGTGGGTTGGGTTGAGGGATGGCGCTGGCCGTGGGGGTTTTCATTATTGCGGCGGCTGGAATGCCAAGAAAATGAGCCTGGCTCCTTTTCTCCTCTCCTGTGGCCCCTTTTCTCCTGTGGCCCTTTTCCCCCTGGCCCCTTTTTTTCTACATTCCGATCAATAATGTCGATTTATGCTCCAACGCCTATCAATGACTTTCCTCCCTTCAGTTCCTTTCGAAATAACGCCACTCGTTGCATTTGGCTTGCTGCTTCTTGTTGGTGCTGTAGGCGGCTACGTGGCTCATCGCTTCAGTTGGCTGCCGAGCATCACTGGGTTCATGGCGGTTGGGTTTCTAATTGGCCCCAGTGGCGTGGCTTTGCTGGGACAAGAGACCATGAACAATTCAAGAATTCTTATTGACATTGCTCTTGCTCTCATACTCTTTCGATTGGGTTTATCGTTGGATATTCGCGAGCTTAGGCGTAATCCCAGGCTCCTTCTCGTGTCGATGATTGAATGCTGTGTGACCTTTGGCGGTGTTTTGTTCGCATTGCAGTTTCTTGGCTTGTCGCTAGCCTCGGCTGCCGTGATCGCTGCCATCGCGATCTCATCGTCTCCGGCAGTGTTGTTGCATGTAGCGCATGAGGTGGGCGCGGAAGGGCGGGTTACGAATGCCACGAAAACCTTGGTAGCTTTGAATAATTGCGTATCGTTCGTCGCCTTCACCGCAGCATTGCCGGTACTTCATCAGTCGGTTGGCAGAGCTTGGACTGAAACCCTCTTCCAGCCCTTGTACCGTCTACTAGGTTCTGTATTGCTCGGTCTTGCCATGGGTTTTTTCTTGCATCAAGTCGCCACGCGGATGAGCACTGCGATTCAATACAGACTCGCCCTCGTCGTTGGTTCGATAATGCTTGGCGTCGGTCTTGCCGATTATCTTAAACTTTCTTTGCTAATCGTTCCCTTGGTAATGGGTGTTGCAATTTCAACTATTGAACAAGAAGATCGGGTATCGAGCATCGAATTCGGAAGTGCTTTTGAACTATTATTTATCGTCCTGTTTGTATATGCCGGTGCCAATCTTCACTTGCACGAACTCGTTGAGTTTGGGCACATCATTTTTCTGCTCGTCTTGATTCGAGTCTTGGCAAAGATATTGAGTGTTACCGCGACTTCGCCATTGCGCCGGTTGCCTATACGCGAAGGCTTTTGCAGTGGTTTGCTTTTGGTTCCGATGGCAGGTTTGGCTATTGGCCTCTCTCAAACCACTTCAAAACTGTTCCCTGAATATGCCAACACGGTTTCGGCAATCATTCTCGGGTCTGTAGTTCTATTTGAAACGGTCGGCCCGCCTATCGCGAAGTTTGCCTTCGACTTCTGCAAAGAATCTGAACGAATGCGCTCTAACGACACGGTCAAGGCGGACTCGACGCAAGCAGCGCGCCGATTACCGTGAAAGTCCCCCAAGGTAAGGACGTGCCGTAAAAAAGGAAAGAAAAAGGGGCCAAGCTCAACTTATCCTATTTTCCTCAGTTGAGCCACCTAGAATTGGTGCAAACTGAGCATTGACAAGGGTTTGCGGCCAAGAGGGTCACCCGATGGGTGAGATGGAGTTTGAGCGAAAAGCTCTGGTGAAAACGGTTGATGGCGCCTTGCAGGAAGTGGAACAGGCGACGGTGGAGATACGAGTTGCCACGCCCGGCGGACGGTTTTCTGTTCGCTGGGACGAAGGCGGAAGCGCCACGGCTTTGGGGCAGCGGCCATTCTTTGCCGGGTTTCTTGAAGTCTCGGGATTGTTCGCCGGTTGGCGGGACGGGTGTCCGATGGCCTACACGAACCCCAACGAGGAGAATAAAAGGGGCCAGGCTCAATTTATTCATGCCTAGGAAAGTCAAGCATAGGGAAACGCAAGCTAAAAAACGAAAAAGTAAGCTGCGACAGTAGTTTAGTGCAGCTTGGCGAAGGCGGGAAAAACCGAGATCTGTGCCGTTGGAGTACCGCCCTCCGAAGCAATCTTGAACCCGTAGGAGGTCATGGCAATGGCTCCCGCGGATTGACGATGGTCACTCCCGTAGGCTTGAAATCGGCCACGTTGCGCGTGACCAGCGCCATGCCGTGCACCAGTGCCGTCGCAGCAATGAGCGCGTCGCGCTCACCGCGCTGGTCAGGCACATGCAGCCGAGCGCAGCGTTGCGCCACAGCGGTATCGATAGGCAACATGCGCCTGGAGAACTCGGGTAGTACGTGCTGCTCCAGCCACGCGCGCAGCATGGCCCCCTGGGTAGCGTCCTTTCGTTCAATCGACAGAACGCCGAGCTCCAACTCCATGATGGTGATGGCCGATACAAAGAGGTCGGCGGCATCGACGCTTTCCGTCCATGCCGTCACATTCCCATCGGTCTTGCCAAGCCGTACCTTGCGCAGCTCGGACAGAACGTTGGTATCGAGCACATACATCATGAAAGATCAGCCGGCCGGGCTCCAATGGTCACGCTCGGCGGCTCAAACTCGATGTCCGCAACACCCGGCATTGCCAGCGCGTCAGCAATATTGCGCCGCTGCTTCGTCAACCGCTGATAGTCCTCAAAGCTCAACAGCACGTGCGCAGGCTTGCCGCGATCCGTGATGAACACGGGGCCGCTCTTGCTAGCTTTCTTTGCTCGGGTCACGTCCTGGTTCAACTCCCGACTAGATAGAGTTGTGATGGTCACAACACACCTCCTACATCAATGTATGTAGGTACAATGCTACATTTTTGCTCCGTAAGCAAGGGTAATCCTTGCCGTGCGGCACCAGAAGGAAGTTGGCTTCTGATGGGCTCGTTTCAACCATCGCGCTACGGATGGCATTTTTGGGCGTTGGCGGGGGAGTAGAAAAGAAGCAGAAAAGGGGCTGGGGTAAATTTTTCACCCTTTGCCAGCCAAGCTTTTATTGCCTTATTAGATAAGGAGACAAGGGGCCAGGGTCAATTTATGCATGCTCTTTCGGTTCAGTCGGCCTTGGCTTGTTTGACTGTCCGAAAAACCGGGAGCGCCGCACGGTTGACCGTTCGCGCAATGATCTCAGTTATGGCAGGGTAATACTTTGAGATACTTTGATGGAAGTCGTCATGACTGCTGCTGTTCGCCCTGTGACGATCAAGATCGACGAAGACATCAAGAAAATAAGCCTAGCCCCTTTTTTTTCTCTTTTTTTTCTCTTTTTTTTCTCTTTTTTTCTCTCTTTTTTCTCTCTTTTTTCTCTCCCAAAGAGTAGAGTGCCAAGTGGCACACAGGAGCGTCATCGGCGGCCGGTGCAAAGCACCGGTGAACAGGAAGACTCATCAAACCAGAACCGGCTTGGGCCTCTTTACCGTACGTGCTGCCACCCGCGCCAAAGCAAGGGCACCGGTAGCGCAACAGTCGGGGGGCGAGCCCGCTCGGTGCAGGTCCGGTTAGGCCATACCCTTATACACAACTCACCCCGGGGCCGCCTCACGGATGAACTGGAGACCGACGACGCAGTCCATGACGCGCTGCAACCCGATCCAGATGGTTTTGACGCCCGGCTCGCCGTCGCCTTTGCGCGCCAGGAAGCCGCCGAGCATGGCCACCAATCGCAGGACCTGGTTGAGAGCATACCCTTATACACAACTCACCCCGGGGCCGCCTCACGGATGAACTGGAGA
>CAYRXO010000020.1:0-23083 GCA_964428215.1 uncultured Candidatus Accumulibacter sp.
AGACGGACGGTGACTTCGGTGATCACGGCCAGCAGACCCTCGGAGCCGATCACTAGCGCCAGCAGATCGTAGCCCGGCGCGTCGAGCCCGCCGGAACCGAATTCGATTTCGTCGCCCGCAATGGTCAGACCGCGGACGCGCAGGACGTTATGCACCGTCAGGCCATACTTCAGACAGTGCACGCCGCCGGAATTCTCGGCGACGTTGCCGCCGATGGTGCACGCAATCTGCGACGACGGATCAGGCGCGTAATAGAGACCGTATGGCGCTGCGGCTTCCGAAACCGCCAGATTGCGCACGCCGGGCTGTACGTCGGCAGTGCGCGCCAACGGGTCGATGCGCAGGATCTTCCGCAGACGGGCCAGCGAAACGACGACGCCGTCCGGGTGCGGCGTCGCACCCCCGGACAGGCCGGTGGCCGCGCCACGCGGCACCACCGGCACCCGCATGGCGTGGCAGATGCGCAGCACCGCCTGGACCTGTGCTTCGTCTTCCGGCAAAACGACCACCGACGGCAGTCGTCGGTAAGCCGTCAAACCGTCACATTCGTAAGGCCGCCGTTCCTCGTCATCAACCCGCAGCGCCTCGGCTGGCAACACCGCTGACAGACGTCTGATCAGCGTCGCCCGATCGACCGGATGACGCAATTCGGCTGCAGTGTCGGTGAAACTCATCGGGATTCCTCCTAGCAGCACGCGCGACTGTCGGCAAGCGCGGCAACAAGCGCAACAATAACCCTTTCATAGCCATGTGAAAACTATTTCGCAGTCATTTTCTGCCGCGCACCCCGGGAGGTATCGTTTCCCGACGGCATGCGCTGCACTACAATGCACGCAACATGCTGGCACGCCTTGCAACACCTTCCAGCCACCCATTGCCAAGTACCGAAATGCAGCAGCCAGCCGAATTCCGCGCATGTGCCATTCGCCCGGCCGACTCTCTCACCGATTGCACCCAGTTAACTCCAAATTATGGACAACACTCTGCTCGTGCTCAACGCCGGCTCATCGAGCCTGAAATTTTCCGTTTTTCAACTGCCTGCACAAGGCGAACTGCAGGCAGTCGCCGTCGGCCAGATCGAAGGTCTCGGCAGCGCACCGCATTTGAAGGCCAAGGATGGTGACGGCCGCACTCTGGCCGACATTCGCTGGCAGAATGGACAACTGAGCACGCACGCCGAAGCCTTGCAACAAATCGACGCGCTGCTGCGCGAACGTTTTTCCGGACAGCAACTGCTCGGCGTCGGCCATCGCGTGGTGCACGGCGGTGCGCAGCATTCGGCACCGCTGCTGATCACGCCGGCAGCGCTCGACACGCTGGCAACCTTCATCCCTCTGGCACCGCTGCATCAGCCGCACAACCTGGCGGCGATCCGCGCTTTGCAGCAATCGCATCCGGGACTGCCGCAAGTCGCCTGTTTCGATACCGCCTTTCATCGCACCCAGTTGGACATCGGGGAATACTACGGACTGCCGTACGAGTACTACCAGCGCGGCGTGCGGCGTTATGGTTTTCACGGTCTGTCATACGAATATATCGCCGCCACCTTGCCCAGCGTCGCACCGGCGATCGCCGACGGCCGGGTGATCGTCGCCCATCTCGGCAGCGGCGCCAGCCTGTGCGCCATGCATCGCCGCCGCAGCGTCGGCAGTTCGATGGGCTTCACCGCCCTCGACGGACTGATGATGGGTACCCGGCCGGGCAACATCGATCCGGGGATCGTCCTCTATCTGCTGCAGCACGAAGGATTGACGCCGGCAGAGATCGAGGAGTTGCTCTATAAACGTTCCGGCCTGCTCGGTCTATCCGGCATCAGCAACGACATGCGTCTGCTCGAAGCCAGCGACGCGCCGCGGGCCAGACTGGCGATCGATCATTTTGTCTATCGCATCCAGCGTGAAATCGGCGCGCTGGCGGCAGTGCTCGGCGGACTCGACGCATTGGTGTTCACCGGCGGCATCGGTGAAAACAGCGTGGCAATCCGGCGGCAGATCTGCACACACGCCACCTGGCTGGGTGTTGATCTCGATCCGGCGGCCAATGAACGCGGCAAAACGTGTCTTACGCGCGCCGGCAGCGCCGTTTCGGCATGGGTGGTGCCGACCAATGAGGAGCTGATGATCGCCCGCCATACGCGCGCCGTGCTCGGCGTTTGACGAACAGCACTCCGGTAGTCTCAGGCAAGAATCTGCCGCAAAGCGTTCACCAGCGTTCGACATTGATTCTCCGAGCCGATGCTGATGCGCAGATACTGTTCGATGCGCGGCGACTGGAAATGGCGAACGATGATTCCCTGCTCGCGCAGCCTGGCAGCGATTTCGCCGGCATCGTGCTGCGCATGGCGCACGAAAATGAAGTTCGCCGCCGACGGCAGGACGACAAAACCCAAAGCCTGCAAATCCTGGCGCAACTGTTCGCGGCTATCGATCACCGCGCGCCGCGTTTTCTCGAAATGGCGCTCGTCGGCCAGCGCAGCCAGCGCACCAACCTGCGCCAAACGGTCGAGCGGATACGAATTGAAGCTGTTCTTGACGCGTTCCAGCGCATCGATCAACGCCTCGGCGCCGACGGCGTAGCCGATGCGCAGGCCAGCCAGCGAACGCGACTTGGAAAGCGTGTGTACCACCAGCAGATTCGGATAACGGTTGACCAGCGCAATCGCCGATTCGCCGCCGAAATCGATGTACGCCTCATCGACGACGACCACCGAATCCTGCCAGGTGGCCAGCAGCGCCTCGATCGCCGGCAAGGCGAGCAGACAACCGGTCGGCGCATTGGGATTGGCAAAAATGATGCCGCCGTTCGGCTGTCGATAATCGTCGAGGTCGATCTCGAACGCGTCGTTGACCGGCAGCGTACGGTAATCGATGCCATAAAGCCGGCAGTAAACCGGGTAAAAACTGTAGGTGATGTCGGGAAAGAGGATCGGTTGCGCGTGCTTGAGCAAGGCGGCGAAAACGTGTGCCAGCACTTCATCCGACCCGTTGCCGACGAACACCTGCCGGCTGCTGATACCGCAGGAGGCGTAACGGCCGGCAATCGCCTCCTTCAGCCGATCGGCGTTCGGATCGGGATACAGCCGCAGTGCCTCGGCGGCGTTGGCCAGTTCGTCGCTGATCGCCGCGACGACGCGCGGCGACGGCGGGTAGGGGTTTTCATTGGTATTGAGCTTGACCAATTGTGCCAGCTTGGGTTGTTCACCAGGAACATAAGGGGTCAGACGATGGACAACATCGCTCCAGTAACGGCTCATCAATGATTCCTCGGGCAAAGGGACATCTTCTTATTTCAACCACGCCGACGAATGAAAGTCCCGTCCGCACCCCTCACCTACGGTCCTCATCACGCTAGAAGCGAGGGACGATCAGTGAGTCGCTACGCGTTTTTCACAATAAGGCAGGTCAAGCACGAGATGGTATCATGTGGATCTTGAATGGCAGGCTGGCCAAGGCTTTCAGGCAGAGCGCCCTTTCCCGATCGACAACTTTTTGCTACAGGTAGTGAGTTCCCGATGCGGCAGGCAGAGGTTTCCCGCAGCACACTCGAAACGCAGATCAGCGTCCGCTTGAATCTCGACGGCAACGGTCACGGTCAGTTGGCGACCGGCGTACCGTTTCTCGATCACATGCTCGACCAGATCGCCCGCCACGGGCTGATCGACCTCGCGATCACCGCCAATGGCGACCTGCACATCGACGCGCATCACACCGTCGAAGATATCGGCATCACCCTCGGGCAGGCGCTGCAGCAGGCGTTAGGCAACAAGAAGGGCCTGCGCCGTTATGGGCACGCTTACGTGCCACTCGATGAAGCGCTGTCGCGCGTGGTCGTCGACCTCTCGGGCCGGCCCGGTTTGCAGTTCAATGTCCCTTTCACCCGGGCAATGATCGGTCACTTCGACGTCGATCTGTTGCGCGAATTCTTCCAGGGACTGGTCAATCACGCGCAACTGACGCTTCACATCGACAATCTGCGCGGCGATAACGCGCATCATCAGGCGGAAACCGTCTTCAAAGCCTTCGGGCGCGCCCTGCGCATGGCCGCTGACAGCGATCCGCACCTGACCGACCAAATTCCGTCGACCAAAGGCTCGCTCTGATGCCCGCCACGGCCGCCGGCAACGGCGAAATCGTCGTCATCGATTACGGCATGGGCAATCTGCGCTCGGTCTGGCAAGCGCTGCAACACGTCGCCGACGGCCGGCCGGTGCGCGTCTCGTCGGACCCGGCGGTGGTCACCGCCGCCGAGCGGGTCGTCTTTCCCGGTCAGGGCGCCATGCCTGACTGCATGCGCGAAATCGAGCAGCGCGGCCTGCGCGCGGCGGTCCTCGATGCCGCGCGCAACAAGCCTTTCCTCGGAATCTGCATCGGCCAGCAGATGCTTTTCGAACACAGCGAAGAAGGCAATATTGATGGGTTGGCCGTCTTTCGCGGCTCTGTACGCCGTTTCCCTGCCGAACGCATGCGCGACCACGCGGGCGGCAAGTTGAAAGTGCCGCACATGGGCTGGAACGAGGTCCAGCAGCAGAACCCGCATCCCTTGTGGAACGGCATCGCCCACGGCGCACGCTTTTATTTCGTGCACAGCTACTACGCCGACCCGGTTGACGCCGCTTGTATTGTTGGTTCGACCGAATATGGTCTACGCTTTACCAGTGCAGTGGCGCGGGATAATATCTTCGCCATCCAGTGCCATCCCGAAAAAAGTGCCGTCGCGGGTCTCGCCCTGCTGGCCAATTTCGTCGCCTGGAAGCCCTGACCACTGACGGAAGATGATTTTTTTGGTTGAACCCAACTTTTCTCTGCCTTCAACATGCTGATAATTCCCGCCATTGATCTCAAGGAAGGACAATGCGTCCGACTGAAACAGGGCCTGATGGACCAGGTGACGGTTTTTTCGAACTCACCGGATGAGCAGGCCCGCCACTGGCTCGCGCAGGGCGCGCGCCGTCTGCACGTCGTCGATCTCGATGGCGCTTTTGCCGGCAAGCCAAAAAACGAACGGGCGATCAAGGCGATCGTCAATGCCGTCGGCGACGATATCCCGGTACAACTCGGCGGCGGCATCCGCGATCTCGATACCATCGAACGCTGCCTCGACGACGGCGTCAGTTATGTGATCATCGGCACGGCTGCGGTGAAAAATCCGGGCTTTCTGCACGATGCCTGCGGCGCTTTCCCGGGACACATCATCGTCGGCCTCGACGCCAAGGAAGGCAAGGTAGCGGTGGACGGCTGGTCGAAAATGACCGGCCATGACGTCATCGATCTGGCCAAGAAATACGAGGATTACGGCGTCGAAGCGATCATCTACACCGATATCGGTCGCGACGGCATGCTGACCGGGGTGAACATCGAAGCGACCGTCAAGCTGGCGCAAGCCTTGCTGATCCCGGTGATCGCCAGCGGCGGGCTGGCCGGCATCGAGGACATCCGCCGTCTCTGCGCCGTCGAACAGGAAGGCATCAGCGCCGCCATCGCCGGCCGGGCGATATACGACGGATCGCTCGACTTCGCGCTGGCGCAAGCCGAGGCCGACCGGGCCAGCGCGTCATGACGGCTGGCCGGCGCAGGAAGAATGGTGGCCAATTTTGCCTTTAGCCAAACGCATCATCCCCTGCCTGGACGTGACCGCCGGTCGCGTCGTCAAAGGCACCAATTTCGTTGACCTGCGCGACGCCGGCGATCCGGTCGAAATCGCCCGCCGCTACGATCAGCAAGGCGCCGATGAAGTCACTTTCCTCGACATCACCGCCTCATCCGACCAGCGCGACATCATCCTGCACATCGTCGAAGCCTGCGCGGCGCAAGTGTTCATCCCGCTGACCGTCGGCGGCGGCGTCCGCTCGGTCGCCGACGTGCGCCGGCTGCTGAACGCCGGTGCCGACAAGGTGAGCATGAATACCGCCGCAGTCGAAAATCCTGACCTGATCGCCGAAGCGTCGGCCAAGGT
This sequence comes from uncultured Candidatus Accumulibacter sp., assembly GCA_964428215.1. Classification (GTDB taxonomy): domain Bacteria; phylum Pseudomonadota; class Gammaproteobacteria; order Burkholderiales; family Rhodocyclaceae; genus Accumulibacter. The sequence continues at coordinate 5,953 of CAYRXO010000020.1, forward strand.
CGGCAACCAGTGCATCGTCGTCGCCATCGACGCCAAACAGCAGGCACCCGGCGTCTGGCAGGTCTACACGCATGGCGGACGCAAAAACAGCGGTATCGACGCCGTCGCCTGGGCACGCCGGGTGCAGGAACTCGGCGCCGGCGAAATCCTCCTGACCAGCATGGACCGCGACGGCACGCGCAACGGCTTCGATCTGCCGCTGACCCGTGCCATCGCCGACGCCGTCGATATCCCGGTGATTGCCAGCGGCGGCGTCGGCAATTTGCAGCATCTGGCCGAAGGCGTCAGCGTCGGGCGGGCCGACGCCGTGCTGGCAGCGAGCATCTTCCACTTCGGCGAATTCACCGTCCGCCAGGCCAAGGAGCACATGCGCGCACAGGGTATCGAGGTGCGGCTGTGAGCGATCTCGACCCCAGCCTGGACTGGCTGCAAGCCCTCAAATGGGACGAAGAGGGCTTGCTGCCGGCGATCGCCCAGGATGCGGTCAGCGGCAAGGTGCTGATGTTCGCCTACATGAATCGGGAGTCCTTACAGGAGACAGTAAGCAGCGGGACCGCGGTATACTGGTCGCGTTCACGTCGCCGGCTGTGGCGCAAAGGCGAAGAGTCCGGACACGTGCAGCACGTGCGCGCGCTACGTACCGACTGCGACGGCGACGTGCTGTTATTGGCGATCGAGCAGGAAGGCGGCATTGCCTGCCACACCGGTCGCCAGAGCTGCTTCTTTTATCAACTGACGGGGAACCTTTGGGTCACTGCCGACCCAGTGCTGAAGGACCCCAGGGACATTTACGGCAAATGAATATGGACATGCTGCATCGGATTTCCGAAACCCTTTTGTCGCGCCGCAAGGCCGACCCGGAAACTTCCTACACGGCACAGTTGATGGCCCGCGGCCCCGATTCGATCCTGAAAAAAATCGGCGAGGAAACCGCCGAACTGATCATGGCCGGCAAGGAAGGCAATCGTTTGCACGTCGTTTGGGAATCGGCCGACGTGCTTTATCACATCATGGTGTTATTGGCTTTTTATGGCTTGTCGATCGAAGACGTGCTGCAGGAAATGCGCCGCCGGGAAGGCATCTCCGGCATCGACGAGAAAAAATCGCGCAAAGGCTGAGCGATGGATGATTGCCTTTTCTGCCGCATCGTCCGTGGTGAAATTCCGGCCCGCAAGGTCTATGAAGACGCTGGACTGCTCGCGTTTCACGACATCCATCCCGCCCGGCCGGTACACCTGCTGCTGATCCCGAAAAAACACATCACCTCGCTGGCAACGGCCACCGACAACGACAGCAACGTCCTCGGCCGACTCATGGTCATCGCCAACCGCTTGGCCTGCGAACAGGGCAGTCCAGACGGTTTCCGGCTGATCATCAATACCGGACGCATCGGTCACCAGGAAGTGCCACATCTGCACGCGCACATCGTGGGCGGCCCCGACCCCGTCGGGCCGATGCTCAAGCGCGTCTCGCCACCAGCGGCCGTCGCCTAGGAATTCGGACATTCGGGGCGTATTCATTTTATTGGAGACCGGCAATGGGCTCATTCAGCATCTGGCACTGGCTGATCGTTCTGATCATCATTTTGCTTGTTTTCGGCACCAAGAAACTGCGCAACCTGGGTTCCGACCTCGGCGGCGCGGTCAAGGGTTTCAAGGACGGCATGCGCGATGCCACCGCCGATGACAAACCAGCCGACACAGCCACCCCATCGGCACCGGCACAAGTGGGCAACGCGCAGACCATCGAAGGTGAAATCCGCGAAAAAACACGCAGTTGATCGTCTGCCGGCAGCCATTGTCGCGCCAAGACCATGAGCAGAAAACAGCCGGCGGCAACCCTCCTTCCCCACTCGCCCTGATCGTGGTCGTTCATGTTTGATGTCGGCTTTTCCGAAATGGTGCTCATCGCCATCGTTGCACTGGTCGTCCTCGGTCCCGAACGACTGCCCAAGGTAGCGCGCACGGCCGGCCACCTGTTGGGACGGCTGCAGCGCTACGTCAGCGACGTCAAAGCCGACATCAACCGTGAAATCCAGCTCGACGAACTGAAGAAACTGCAGGCGCAAATCGAGGATTCGGCCCGACAGATCAAGTCGACGGTCAGTAACGAGATGGCGGCGGCGGAACAGGCCGTGCGGGAAACGGCGCAATCGATACGTGCCGAGCCTGGGTCGCCGCCTCCACCGCCAGCCGGCGCCCCCTTGCCGACACCGACTCGCGCCAACGGCGCTGACGAGCCGAAAAGACCATGAGCGACAACGCACCGGAAGAAGAATCCTTCCTGTCGCATCTGGTCGAACTGCGCGCACGACTGATTCGCGCCTTGTTGGCCATCGGCATCGTTTTTCTCTGCCTGTTTCCTTGGGCCAAGGAACTCTACGCGCTGCTGGCACAACCGCTGCTGGCATCGTTACCGCAAGGCGGACAAATGATCGCCACCGACGTCGTCGGCGTCTTCCTGGTGCCGATGAAAGTGGCGTTGATGGTCGCTTTTCTGATCGCCCTGCCTTACGTGCTGTATCAGGCCTGGGCCTTCATTGCGCCCGGGCTGTATGCACACGAAAAACGGCTGGCACTGCCGTTGGTCGCCGCCAGCGTGCTGCTCTTTTTCGTCGGCATGGCTTTCGCCTATTTCCTCGTTTTCCCGACGATTTTCTTCTTCCTGGCGCATATCGCACCGCAAGGTGTCGCCTGGATGACCGACATCGAGAAGTATCTCTCCTTCGTGCTCACCACCTTCATTGCCTTCGGGGTCACTTTCGAAGTGCCGGTCGTGGTGATCGTTCTGGTACTGGTCGGCATCGTCGACCTCGCCAAGCTGAAGGAATGGCGACCCTACGTCATCGTCGGCGCCTTCGTCGTCGCCGCCGTCTTCACGCCGCCCGACGTCATTTCACAATTGATGATGGCCATTCCGCTCTGTCTGCTTTTCGAACTGGGCCTTTTTCTCGCCCGCTTCGTGCGCCGACATGCCGTCGATCTCACCGGTACACCCGGCCGAAATCTGCTCAAGCGGCGCGACTGAGTGTCAGGCAATCCGGTAGGCCGAAACGATTGCGCGCATTTCATGCACGATGTCATTCAGACTTCTCGCCGCATCTGCCGTCTTCTGGGCCGCCGAATGACTGTTTTCAGCCATTTCGGCAACATTTTCGACATTGCGCGCGATCAGTTCGCTGGTCTGGCTTTGCTCGTTCAACGATGAGGTGATTTCCCGGATCATGTCGATCGTTTGCCGGCTGCTCTCGCCGATGCGGCGGATGGCTCCGCTCGCTTCGTTGGCTTGATTCACCCCCAGCACGACCTGATCGACCGCTTTGACCATGCTGCCCGACGCTTCGTCGGAGACCGTGCGGATGGCATTGATCATGGTCGCGATTTCCCGGGTCGACGCCGACGTCCTCTCGGCCAGCTTGCGCACTTCGTCGGCGACCACGGCGAATCCCCGGCCCTGCTCACCTGCGCGCGCCGCTTCAATGGCGGCATTGAGCGCCAGAAGGTTCGTCTGATCGGCGACTTCCTTGATGACGGCAATGATCGACGAAATCTGTTCGCTGCTGGCATCGAGCGCACGGATTCGCTCGGAAGACTGCCTGACCGATCCAGCCACGACATTGATGTCGTTCACCGTTCTGTCGATGATCTGTTCACCCTCGCTCGCGCTTTCACCCGCATGACGAGCCAGAGCATGCGTTTCGTCCGCACGGCTGCTGACGTGGGAAATGTTCGTATTCAGTTGCTTGATACTTACTGACATCGTTGTCGCCGAATCACTTTGTCTGGCCGAGAACTGTGTAACTTCGTTGGCAGTATCCGACAATTGCTCGGCCGAAGCAGCAATACGTTGGGTTTTATTGACGATTTCTCCCATGCTGGCAGCGATTTTTTCCAGCAGCTTGTTGAACACCTGTGACACCTCGGAAATCTCGTCTTTGCCGTACACCTCGATACGATGTCTAAAATCAAGTTCGGACTCGATTTTGCTCACGTTCCGCCGGATGCTCGACAAGGAACGATTGATTCCGCGCGCCAGAAAGAGCGCCAGAATGACGGTCGTCACGACCACGCCGATTCCCAGCGTCAAAAACTCGAGCGCATGCCGCCAGTACGCCTGATCGATATCGTCGGTGAACTGACCGTAGCCGACGATCCAGCCCCATTCGGGAATTTTGGCCAGGGCATTGACCTTCGACAACTGCACGCGCGTTACGGGATGCGGACTCTGGATGACCACCAACGCTTCATCGGACGATTTCAGTGCATCCAAATACAACTGCACGGTGGAGCGGCCGTCCGGTTGCGTCAGGCCCGGATCCATCGTGCCTTCCCGCTTCTTGTCCGGATGCACCAGCATCATTCCCTCGGCATTGCGCAGAAAGAGATAATCGTTCCCCTTGCGCAAACCGGCCAGCGCGGCCTTGGCCCGGGCCTGCGCTTCCTCGCGCGTGAGCTGACCACTTTTCTCCTGGGCGGCAAAGGCATTGATCTGGCTACGCGCCAGTTCGGCGACCAGACGCACACTCGCTTCACGCTCCCCCAGCAAAGAAGTTTGCATGATTTTCAAAGCCAGTAAGGAGAGGATGCAGATACCGAGCGCCGAACAAGCAACAATCAAGAGGATACGCGTGGAAATTCTCATCTGTCAGTCTCGAACAGTGTCAATGAACGATGGGTGCCCAACGGCCAAAACGATTACCCAACCTATAAACCATGCTTAGTCGAATGACCAACAGGCCAGCCAAAGCACGTGGAAGCTTCAGAAACAAATCGAAGTCAGGTCATCGGTTTAATAGCTGGAGAACATATGGGCAACAAGCATTGCTGCATGGATGGACACCATATCGTCAGGCGACGACGTGTGTGCCTTTGTTGATGGTAGTGTAAGAAAGGAGAAATTGCCGAGATTCTCGGGCCGCCGGCAAAGCCAGCGTAACCAGAAAACGATATCTATATCATCTGTATACCGCAAACTGTCCTGGCATCGCCGAACCGGAGCTCCGGGAAACGCTCCTCGTTAAACGCCCCGGATAAGTCCTACGTTTTCAGAAAACTGCCACCCGCAGTGATCGACCCCGTTTTCTCAACGTTCGCCACGCGGTTGGGGTGCACGCTTGCCAATTTTCACCCGGGTGTCGAGCAGGTTGTTTTGCCGGCGAAGTTTGAAAGTGACGGTGTCACCCGGTTTCTGGCCGGCGATCAGATCGAGCATGTTTTGCGGGTCCTTAACCTGCCGGCCATCGACGGCGAGCAGGATGTCGCCCGGTTTGATGCCGCTGGCGTCGGCCGGACTGCCGCGCAGAACACCGGCGATCAGCGCGCCGCTGGCATCGGCCAGCCCAAAGGAATCGGCCAGATCGGGAGTGATTTCCTGCGCTTCGATGCCGACCCAGCCGCGCGTCACCGAACCGTTCTCGATGATCTGCTCCATGACGTTGCGGGCAATCGAGATTGGAATCGCGAAACCGATGCCCAGCGAACCGCCCGAACGCGAGTAGATGGCGGTATTGATGCCGATCAGATGACCTCTGCCATCGACCAGCGCACCACCCGAATTGCCGGGATTGATCGCCGCATCGGTCTGGATGAAGTTTTCGAAAGTATTGATGCCGAGATGCGAGCGGCCGAGCGCAGAAATGATGCCCATGGTCACCGTCTGGCCGACGCCGAAGGGGTTACCGATGGCCAGCGTCACGTCACCGATGGCCACCTGCTCCATCTTGCCAAGGGCGATCGCCGGCAAGTTCAATTCCTTGCCGTTGGGCGGCGTGATCTGCAGAACCGCCAAGTCCGACTCCGGGTCACTGCCGACAATGCGGGCGCTGAGGTTACGGCCATCGCTGAGCGCGATTTCGATCTGATCAGCGGCTTCGATGACATGAAAATTGGTCAGCACATAGCCATGCGTGCTGACGATCACCCCCGATCCGAGACCGGAAGTGGCGGGATTGTCGCCCTCGCTGCCGTCACCGAAAAAATGGCGCAGAATCGGGTCGTCGCCCAGCGGATGACGCTTGGAACGGATTTTCTGGGAAGTGAAGATGTGCACCACCGAGGGAAGCGCCCGTTTGGCGGCCTCACGATACGATGTCGCTGAAGCCGCTGGCGGCGCTACACTGTCTGCTTCGCTTTCCCGCAGAGCGACGACGGAATTGCCGTAAGCAGCCCCCTTACCCAGCCATTCCGGCTTCAAGGTCATGACGACGAAGAGAACGGCGAGCGCGACAGTCACCACCTGAGCAAACAACAGCCAAAGCCTACGCATGGGAAAAAGCCAATAAATAATGAACCGCGACGAACTGATACTTTATCTTGACACGCTACTGGAGGCCGGGCGTTGCCGGGATTATTGCCCAAACGGCCTGCAAGTGGAAGGAACGCCGCACATCCAGCGCCTGATCGCCGGTGTCAGTGCCAGTCAGGCACTGATCGACGCTGCCATCGAGCGCGGCGCCGACGCCCTGCTCGTTCACCACGGCTGGTTCTGGCGTGGCGAAGACGGTCGGGTCACCGGCATCCGCAAGCAGCGACTGCAAAGCCTGTTGCGCCACGACATCAACCTGATCGCTTACCATCTGCCGCTCGACGGACACCCGCAGTTCGGCAACAACGCACAATTGGCCCAGCGCTTCGCTTGGCAAGTCGAACGGCGCTTCGGCGAGCAGGATCTCGGCTGGATCGGTCAACCCGCCTTGCCCTGCACGGTCGCCGATGTCGTCCGGCAAGTCAGCGAGTCGCTGCAAAGGCCACCCTTGCTGCTCGGACCAGCCGAGCGGCTCGTCCGCCGTATCGCCTGGTGTTCCGGTGCCGCGCAAGGACTCTTCGAACAGGCCATCGCACTCGGCGCCGATCTTTACCTGACGGGTGAAGTCTCCGAACCGTCGGCACATCTGGCGCGCGAATCCGGCGTCGCCTATCTCGCCGCCGGACATCATGCCACCGAACGTTACGGTGTGCAGGCGCTGGCCGCGCACCTCAGCGAGCACTTTGCCATCGACTGCCAGTTTCTCGATCTCGACAACCCCGTTTGATTTTTTTCCGCCATCCAGTTTGCAAGGAGCCCTGCTATGCGCTACGTTTTCCCCCCCGCCGCACCGGCCCACGTGCCGGTCGCCGGCAGCGACGCCGTCTTCCCGGTCCGCCGCGTTTATTGCGTCGGCCGCAACTATGCCGATCATGCCGCTGAAATGGGCGCCGACACGCGCGAACCGCCGTTTTTCTTCAGCAAACCGGCCGATGCGCTGGTCCCCGGTGGTGGCGACGTCCCCTACCCGCCGGCGACCGGCAATTTGCAACACGAAGTCGAACTGGTCGTCGCCCTGTCCGCCGGCGGTGCCGACATCCCGCCGGAGGAAGCGCTGGACTGCGTTTTTGGCTACACCGTCGGCCTCGATCTGACGCGCCGCGACCTGCAGATGCGGGCAAAAGACAAAGGACACCCCTGGGACATGGGTAAAGGCTTCGATCACAGCGCGCCGATCGCTGCTCTGCAGCCGGTCGCCGCCGTCGGCCATCCAACGCGCGGTTCGATCTGGCTGCAAGTGAATGGACAAAGCAGACAAAGCGGCGATCTGGAACAGATGTCCTGGAAAGTGGCTGAAGTGATCGCCAATTTGTCGACCTTCGTCCGCTTGTCCGCCGGCGATCTGATCTTCACCGGCACACCGGCCGGCGTCTCGGCGGTGACGCGCGGCGACCGGTTGACCGCCGGCATCGCCGGTATCGGCGAACTGAGCGTCACGCTGGTCTGATCTCTGAAAGCTGTCGCCTCCCGGATGATTCTGTTCAAAAATCGTTTTCCCTGAGTCTTGGCGCACGAGGGATTAACAGGATTGATCGGGCAACCGGCAAACGAGTCCGTGCTTGCGAGGAGGCGGCGCCTGCCGCACGCGCCGCGTCTTGTCCACCCGTCACGTCGCGCTGTCCCCATGCTGATTGTCCGACACAAGCACGCACCCCTGGCCGTGCGCGCCGAAATCGCAGCCAGTCCGGAACCGGTCCCGAAATTGGCGCGGCGCGACGCTGTTTTCATTGTCCAGCGCTTTCACGCTCGGATCAGAGCACCCGCGTACTGCCGGATAACGGCAAGGGGTTTACCGATCGCCGGTTCGGCACCGCTGACCGACAGCCGACCGGCAAGCATGCGTTTGAGCAATTATGCAAGGCGATGAGCATCGCTTGAGCAACGGCATGGTCGAACGTTTCAATGACCGCATCAGCGACACACACTTCCTCTCCGGAGAGGATTTGGCAGAAACCTTGCGGGCGCTCCGTCTTCCTGTACAACAATCAACTGCCCACATCGGCTTCGAGCAGTCAGACGCCCGCGCAAGCGATGCAAAAATGGTTTATTTCAAACCAGAAGCTTTTTCATCGAAAACCGGATGATCAGACAGGACTTGACAGATAAAAGACCGCCGGGAAAACGGCGGCGGCGAGTACCAGCACCAACCATTCGAGATTATGTCGAGCAAGAAAGCCGGTGAAATGCAGGACCAGAATGGTGATGGCGACTACGTAGAACAATGCAAATAGCATCGGACCCCCTTATGTTTCCTGGCTCGGTATCGTCTTTCCTGCGGAGAAGAAGGCGATCCGGCAAGATTATATAACTGCTTGCCGAGGTGTACCGGTATTAAACGCCCCGGTCTGTCGGCGATTTCAGCTATCGCCAACAGTTACTTATTAAATGAAAATAGTTTTCTCGCTTGACGGAAAATGGAAGCACGGGTGACTTAGCCGACGATGCGCCATAATTTTCCGTTAAATCCGTCGATTTTCGCCTGGCACTCAGCGCACCTCGAAACGCATCGACAAATCGAGTGCCCGCACATCCTTGGTCAAGCCGCCGATCGAAATGCGATCGACACCGGTCTCGGCGATCGCCCGCACCGTGTCGAGATTGACGTTGCCGGACGCTTCGAGAAGCGCCCGCCCAGCGGCCAACGCCACCGCCTCGCGCATCTCTGCCAGACTCATGTTGTCGAGCAGTACCATCTGCGCGCCGGCCGTCAGCGCCTGCTGCAACTCGTCGAGATTTTCGACTTCGACCTGGATGAACTGGCAACGACCGCCCGCCTGCGCAGCGGCCTGCTGCGCGGAGGCCATGGCCGCGGCGATACTGCCGGCGGCAAGAATGTGGTTTTCCTTGATCAGAATGCCGTCGTACAAACCGAGACGGTGGTTGCCGCCGCCGCCGCACTGCACGGCGTATTTCTGCGCCAGCCGCAAACCGGGCAGCGTCTTGCGCGTATCAACCACTTGCGCCCGCGTGCCGCTGACCAGATCGGCGAACTGACGCGCCTTGGTCGCCACACCGGAAAGCAATTGCAGAAAATTGAGCGCGCTGCGTTCGCCGGTGAGCAGCGCTCTTGCCGGGCCTTCGAGGGTACACAACACTTCATCGGCCGCGACCCGCTGGCCGTCCTGCACCCGCCAGTCGATGACGATGCGCGCATCGAGCGCTTTGAAACACTGCGTAAACCAGCGGCTGCCGCAGACGATCGCCGCTTCGCGCGCCACGACGACGGCCCGGCTGACGATGTCGGCGGGAACCAGTTGCGCGGTCAGGTCGCCGCCCCCGACGTCCTCGCGCAAGGCGGCGGCAACGTTGCGTTCAATTTCACTTTCGAGCAATTCAGCAGGGATCATGGCCATCTCGCGAGAAGCGGTTTGAGGGCATCGATTCTATCATCGCCGGAAGGCTGGAATGCCGCCGTGTCGATTTTCCGCCCGCCAGGGCAACGTCTTGCCGGCAACGAACGGCATTAGTACGACACGAGGAAGGTAAGCTGCGCACCAGGAAGTCTCGAATAGTCTTTTATTTCAAACGCTCCGAGAGATAAAAACCTTATCTCATAAGGGCAATCGTATGTGCGCTTTGGGTGCCATGACGCGCAAAGTAGCGAACAGTCTGGGGAGTCGTTCAGTGCTTACCTGACCGGAAAGCGGCTGCGCAAGCAATAATCGTATCGCTGCGCTTTTGCAAGCGGTGTCTCTTGCTCGCATCACTCGCTATGGCTGATGTGATCCGCTCTCAGCGATCGCGTGCTCAACCGATACGCACGGGCACGAAAATCTGTTTGCCATCGCGCTGGATCAGCAAAGCTACCGATTTGCCGGCTTTGACCACGCGGCTTCTGACCTGATCGACGCTGGTAACGGGTGTCCCGTTGATAGCCGACAGCACGTCACCGGCTTGCACGCCGGCGACGGCCGCTGCCACCGCGGACTGCTCGACGACCAGACCTCCGCTGACACCGGCTTGGCTTCGCTCCTCGGGCTGCAGGGAACGCAACGACAGCCCAAGCCTGCCTGGTGACGCGGTTCCATCCACTTGTGATCTGGTACCCGAAAAACGGACGCCACGAGGCGTGGTAAATTGACCTTGTGGAGGTTTGACATGAAGCAAGTGAATCGGAGTGACACACCGGAGTTTCGGGCGGCGGCACGGCCGCAGGTGACCGACGGTGGGCGGAGCATTCCGGCGATGGCGCGGTCGTTGGAGATGTCGGCGAAGACCTTGGCGAACTGGGTGTTGCGGGCGCGCAAGGGCGAGCCGCCGGCCCAGGCGTCGGCCCGGCAGCCGATGACCGAACTGGAAGCGGAAGCAGCACCGCGCCCCAATGCGATCAGTCTGCCTGATCAATTGCGTTTGCAGGTCGAACCGCTGGCTGATTGCCGCCGTTATGACCCTCTGCGCGGAGGTCAGTATGTCCATGGATCGCCTGGCCCAACTGAAATCGTTACCCCTCTACGGCATGGCCACTGCGTGGTCAGCGTGGTTGGCCGGGGGGCAGCGCAAACCGGTTCAGCCGGAAGCTTGGCTGGATCGCTTGATCGATGCCGAACAGGCGGATCGGCAGGTATGCCGTCTGCGCTATCCGATGAAGGCGGCACGCTTTCCGATTCATCGCGACCTCACTGGGATCGACTGGACTGAAACACCGCTCTCGCAGGCGCAGATTGAGCAACTGGCCACTGCCGCCTTCATGGAGACCGCACACCACCTGATTCTGGTCGGTGGCACGGGGACGGGGAAGACCCATCTGGCGACTGCTTTGGGGGTTGCCGCTATCCATCAAGGGAAACGGGTACGTTTCTTCAATGCGGTGGATTGGGTCAATCCACTGGAGCGGGAGAAGCCGCCGGGCAAGACAGGCAATCTGGCCAAGCAACGGGTGCTATTCGATGCCGTGATTCTCGATGAGTTGGGCTATTTGCCGTTCCCGGCCTCGGGTGGGGCACGGCTATTCCACCTGATCAGCCCTCTCTATGAAAAGACCTCGTTGATCATCACAACCAATCTGTCATTCGGCGAATGGGTGACCGTGTTCGGCGACCCGAAGATGACGACTGCCTTGCTTGATCGGATCACACATCACTGCGAAATCCTCGAAACCGGCAACGATTCCTACCGCTTCAAACAGCGGAAAAAATCCGTCAAATCAGCCTGAGCAACTGGAAAAATTTGGACGCTGACAACTGGAAACTATTGGACGCTGATTGACACTTTACCCGCTTCACCCGCACGAGGCGAGAAGAGGTTTGTGCGTCGCTCGACGGCTTTCACGTTAAACTCCGCGCTCGCCCGACGATGCTTTCGCCATGGTTCCGGCGATGAAAGAATGGATCGGGCCGCGGCCAGCGGCCGGCAGGAGGCTTCAAAGGCATGACTTATAACGCAGAATCGATCGCCGTCCTCAAGGGACTCGAACCGGTCCGCCATCGGCCGGGGATGTACACGCGCACCGATTGCCCGCTGCACATCATTCAGGAAGTGATCGACAACGCCGCCGACGAAGCCTTGGGCGGCTTCTGCCGGCGTATCGCGGTCACCGTCCATCGCGACCAGTCGGTGAGCGTGCACGACGACGGCCGCGGCATTCCGGTCGACCTGCATCCGCTCGAACAAGTGCCGACCGTCGAAGTGGTGTTCACCCGCCTGCACGCCGGCGGCAAGTTCAACAAGGACGGCCAGCAGTCGGCGTATCGCTTTTCGGGTGGCCTGCACGGCGTCGGCGTGTCGGTGACCAATGCTCTGTCGAGCCGGCTGGAAGTCGAAGTCGTGCGCGACGGCGGCCGCCACCAGATGGTCTTTGCCGGCGGCGAAGTGATCGAACCGCTACGCAAAGCCGGCGACGCGCCGCGCAAAACGAGCGGCACTCGGGTGCGCGCCTGGCCGGACGCGCGCTATTTCGACTCGCCGGTCATTCCGCTACCGCAACTCGAACGGCTGCTGCGCAGCAAGGCGCTGCTGCTCCCCGGTCTGCAGGTGACGCTGAGCGTCGAGGACGGCGCGAGCAACGAATGGTGCTTCACCGCCGGCATGCGCCAGTATCTCAGCGAACAGCTCGACGACGAACTCGTCGCGCCGGTGTATAGCAGTGAGAAATACGCCGGCGCCGGTGACGAGAACTTTCCGGCCGGTTCCGGCGCTGCCTGGGCGATCTGCTGGACTGCCGACGGGCCGCTGGCGCGCGAATCGTACGTCAACCTGATTCCGACGCCGGCCGGCGGCACGCACGAAGCCGGCTTGCGGCAGGCGGCGCTGGAAGCGATCCGCGGCTTCGCCGAACACCATGCCTTGCTGCCGAAGGGCGTCAAACTCGCCGCCGAGGACGTTTTTTCGCGCGCCAGCTTCGTCCTCGCGGTGCGCATGCTCGACCCCTCGTTTCAGGGCCAGACCAAGGAACGGCTCAACTCGCGCGACGCGGTGGCGCTGGTGGCGCGCATGCTGCGCGATCCGCTCGAATTGTGGCTCAACGAACATCCCGACGCCGCCAAGCGGATCACCGAACTGGCGATCCGCGCCGCGCAGGCACGCACGCGCGCCGGCCAGAAGGTCGAGAAACGCAAGCAATCCGGCGTTGCCATCCTGCCCGGCAAACTGTCCGACTGCCAGAGCGAAGACATCAAGCGCAACGAAATTTTCCTCGTCGAAGGCGATTCGGCCGGCGGCTCGGCGAAATCAGGGCGCGACAAGGACGTGCAGGCGATCCTGCCCTTGCGCGGCAAGGTATTGAATACCTGGGAGGTCGATCCGGGCAGTCTGTTCGCCAACCGGGAAATTCACGACATCGCCGTCGCGCTGGGCATCGACCCGCATGCGGCGAGTGCGCCCGACAGCGTGCTGGCCAACCTGCGCTACGGCAAAGTGGTGATCATGACCGACGCCGACGTCGATGGCTCGCACATCCGCGTGCTGTTATGCACCTTGTTCTACCGCCATTTTCCGCGCCTGATCGCCAGCGGCCATCTCTATTTCGCGCAGCCGCCTTTGTATCGTCTCGACGTTCCCGGCCAGGGGAAAAGCCGGCCGCCGCGCAAGATCTACGCGCTCGACGCCGCCGAACTCGACGCGACGCTCGAGCGCCTGCGGCACGAAGGCGTCAAGACCGACGCCGTGTCGATTTCGCGCTTCAAGGGACTCGGTGAAATGAACCCCGAGCAGCTCTGGGAAACAACGATGTCGCCCGACACCCGCCGCCTGATCCGCGTGCGCCTGCCGGGCAGCGAAGAGGCCAAGCCGGTGATGAACATGCTGATGGCGAAAGGCGAAGCCGCCGGCCGCCGGGCGTGGATGGAAGAGAACGGCGCGCTGATCGGCGCCGAAATGTGAGGATCGATTGACGGTGCGCAAAAACACCCCGGCTGACGCCACCCCCGACCTGTTCGACAATCTCCCTCCCCCGCCGGCCGCACCACCCGCCCCGCCGGACGACGAAGACGACAGCGTCCTGCTGCACGATTCGGCAGCCCGCGATTACCTCGAATACGCGATCGCCGTCGTCAAAGGACGGGCGCTGCCGGATGTCAAAGACGGCCTGAAGCCGGTACAGCGGCGCGTGCTGTACGCGATGCGCGAACTCGGGCTGACGGCGAGTGCCAAACCGGTCAAGTCGGCGCGCGTCGTCGGCGACGTGATCGGCAAATATCACCCGCACGGCGATACCTCGGCCTACGACGCCATGGTGCGCGTCGCGCAGCCCTTCACCCTGCGCTATCCGCTGGTCGACGGCCAGGGCAATTTCGGCTCGCGCGACGGCGACAACCCGGCGGCGATGCGCTACACCGAAGCGCGGCTGACGCCGATCGCCGAACTGCTGCTCGGCGAACTCGGCGAAGGCACCGCCGATTTCCAGCCCAACTACGACGGCTCGTTCGAAGAACCGGCCTTCCTGCCCGCCCGCCTGCCCTTCCTGCTGCTCAACGGCGCCTCGGGAATCGCCGTCGGCATGGCCACCGAAATTCCGCCGCACAATCTGCGCGAGGTGGCCCATGCGGCGATCCACAAGATCGAACACCCCGACGCCGGTCTGCACGAACTGCTGGCGCACCTGCCGGCCCCCGATTATCCGGGCGGCGGGCAGATCATCTCGCCGGCCAACGACATCGCCGCGGCGTACGCCAGCGGCCGCGGCAGCCTGCGCGTGCGGGCGCGCTACCAGATCGAGGAACTGGCGCGCGGCGCCTGGCAGGTGGTATTTACCGAGCTGCCGCCCGGCGTTTCGTCGGCGCGCGTGCTCTCCGAAATCGGCGCCCTGCTCAACCCGCAGCCGAAAGCCGGCAAAAAGAGCATCGATCAATCCGCCGCACAACTGAAAACGCTGCTCGCCTCGCAGCTCGACCGCGCGCGCGACGAATCCGGCAAGGACGCCGACGTGCGGCTGGTCTTCGAGCCGACCAGTTCGCGCATCAACCGGCAGGAATTCATCGCCCTGCTGCTCGCGCACACCAGCCTCGAATGCCCGACAGCGATCAATCTGGTCGCCGTCGGCATCGACGGCCGGCCATGCCAGAAATCGCTGGTCGACCTGATCGGCGAATGGTGCACCTTCCGCCTGAAAACCGTCTACCGGCGCAGCGAATACCGTCTTCAGAAGGCCGACGATCGCATTCACATCCTCGAAGGCCGGCTGATCGTCTTTCTGAACATCGATCTGGTGATCCGCATCATCCGCGAAGCCGACGACCCGAAAGCGGCGCTGATCGAACGCTTCGCACTCTCCGACCGCCAAGCGGAAGACATCCTCGAAATCCGTCTGCGCCAGTTGGCCGGCATGGAAGGCATCCGCATTGAGCAGGAACTGGCCAAACTGCGCCAGGAACGCGACGGCCTGCTCAAGCTGCTCGGCGACGACAAACGGCTGCGCCGGCAGACGATCCGCGAAATCAAGGCCGACGCTGAACGCTTCGGCGACACGCGGCGGACGATCATCGAACCGGCGGCCCTCGCCTCGCGCGCCGAAGTCGCCGCCGTCGCCGACGAAGCGGTGACGGTGATCATTTCCGAGAAAGGCTGGGCGCGCGTGCGCCAGGGGCACGGACTCGACCTGTCGAACGTCGCCTACAAGGACGGCGACCGCGCCGGCGTGGCGCTCGAATGCCGCTCGGTCGATCCGCTGGTCATTCTCTCCAGCGAAGGCCGCGCCTTCACCGTCGCCATCGCCAGCCTGCCCGACGGACGCGGCATGGGCGCCCCGCTGTCATCGTTCGTCGAACTCGGCGGCGGCAAGATCGCGCAGGTGTTCGGCGGCCAGCCCGACGACGATCTGCTGTTCGCCAAAACCTCCGGTTACGGCTTCATCTGCCGCTTCGGCGAGCTGCTGTCACGGCAGAAAGCCGGCAAGACCTTTCTGACCGTCGAAGACGGCGCCGAGATCCTGACGCCGATGCGCATCGCCGACGCCGATCACCTGGCCGCGTTGTCGGAAGACGGCCGGCTGCTGATCTTCCCGCTATCGCAACTGAAGCGCCTGTCGGCCGGCAAAGGCGTACAGATCATCGCCCTGCAGGCGCCGGAACGTTTGCGCACGGCCCTGCCGATCCGCGGTACGCGCGTGACGATCAAGGGTGTGGTACGCAACCGCCCGAAAACGCTCGTCTCGGAAGAACGGCACCTCGGCCAGCGCGCCCGGCGTGGATCTCCGGTCGGGCAGTTGGCGCAGGTGGCTATCGAGGCCTGTCCGGATTAGCCGGGCAACGTCGTTATCGGTAATCAGCCGACGGCAAACGCGACGGGGTGCAGGCCGAGTTCGAAACGCGTGCCGAGAAAGTTGCGAAACGACCCACCGATCTCCCCCGCCCTGGAGTGAGAGGGACCAGAGAGATGGACAGAGCCTTCATTCCCGGGGTCGGTTGAAAAGATCATGTCCCTCGCTCTGCCGAAGCGAACGAAACGGATCGAGCGCAGATGCCGCACCGCTGAAGACCTGGAGAAGCGGGCCAGGCGCAAGGCCTGGCCCTTTTTCCCCGTTACTCCCTCCCATTTCCCCACCTCAGCAGAGAACCATTCGCGCATCTATCGCACAAGAAATCATCGCCTAAACCATCGCTGCGCCTGCCGCCGCAGCGAAATCCATCCTGATCGGCCCGCCGGCCGCTGCTCTCGCGGCTCAACATCGGTCGACATCGCGGACAAAATTCGCTGCTCGCGCATGCCCATTCCACCGGCAACCGTTTCAATTTCCGCTGCCGTCGAATCCCGGCCAGCGGGAAAATCGAGTGAACCAGCGTGTTCATCAGGAACGGCCGTCAAGAAACAAGCTCCCTGGGTTTGATCAAATTTTTGTTTGAGAATCACTGCTCATATACGTAGCGGCAGTGAGCACATTAGACTCCCGGACACGTTCAAACTTTGTTAAATGGATCACACGTTTACTGTGAAATAATTATTTGAAAACGAGGGAAGGAAAATTTTTCTCGTAGAATCAGATAACTGGAAAGCATTTTCGCTTCCTTGCCGACGGTGTTCGTCGAAAAATTTATTTGCAGTTTGTGCGGCAATGGCAGCCCGGCCCGTCAGGGAAAATCAGCAAGGCAAACGCTGCGGTGCCGGCAGCGGGCCGAAGGACTCGAGCGGCAGGCGCTCGGGCCAACCGTCTTCGCCACGGCGCACCCACGCCAGCCAGCGCCAGGCGTCGCCACTCGCTTCGATCAGGCGGTTGTCGCGCGGCTCCCAGACGGCGTGCCCTTCGCTGCCGGCTCCCGCAACGGCGTGGATGCGCAACGGTTCGCCGCTCTCGGCGTCCCAGATGCGCAGCGTGCCATCGACTCCGCCGGAGAGCAGACGCGTGCCGTCCGGCGACCAGGCGCAGGCCGTTACCCAACCGTCGTGGCCGCGTAGCGTC
>CAYRXO010000020.1:23183-26934 GCA_964428215.1 uncultured Candidatus Accumulibacter sp.
TCGTGGCCGCGTAGCGTCCAGAGCTCGGTACCGCTGGGCGCGTCCCACACGCGCAACGTGCCATCGGCCCCGCCGGAGAGCAGACGCGCGCCGTCCGGCGACCAGGCGCAGGCCCATATCCCTCCCGCATGGCCGCGCAGATAGCGCAGCGCGTACGACGCGCGGGAGGCGTTCGCTTCCTGCAGCGGAAAGGCGGGCACGGCGGGAAGCGGCGCGATTTGCGCTTGCTCGAAGCGGGTGCCGCTATCCGCCATCGGCGCTGCGTCGCAGAGGAGAAACTCCGGCCGGTAACCGTGCGCGGCGCGCCATTGCGCGCCGTTGAGCAGCGTTGCGCGCCAGATCGTCGCCGTGCACTCGGCTGCCGACCAGTCGCTGCCGTTCGCTTCACAATTGAGAAAGTTGGCTTGCGTGAGTTGGCAGCCGACAAAGCGGGCGCCGGTCAGGCATACACGATCGAAGACCGCGCGCCGCAAGCTCGCGCCGCTGAAATCGGCGCCGCCGAGGTCGAGAGTTGACCCAGCGCCGGGCGAAACGAAGCGCCAGCCGTCGAGCGGCGCGCCGGCAAGCACCACGCCGCGCAGCGACGGCGCCGGCCAGCCGTGTTCGTGCGCGCGCAATGCGTACGCGAGCAGCAGTTCGCTGGTCTGCGGCAGATACGACGACCGCCAGGCGTGCAGCGTGGCGAGCAGCGCCGGTTGGGTGGTGTCGAGCGCTTCGGCGAGCATCTGGCCGAGAAAAGCGAGCGTTTCGTCGCTCGGCCGCCTGATCGCCCAGCGCTGGCGATCGTCGTCGACGATTGCGGCGAACAGGTAATCGGCGAGGAAGAATTCGAGCAGCGAGGTGTGCGCGAAGCGGAAGACGCTGCCGCCGCTGCCGTCGATGCGCGCCAGGAAGGTCGCGTTGCGCAGGTCTTCTTCGAGCTGGTCGGGGTGCAGGCGCGCGTAGCGGCGCTGCAGGTCGGGCTGGCCTGCGAGCCAGGCGTGGAACCAGCGCTCGATCTGCTCGGCCGGCAGGCCGCCGTCGCCGCTCTGCCAGAGGTAGGCGGCGAGGTGGCGCGCGAGCAGCAGCTTGTGCTCCGGACGCAGGTGGTGCTTGCCGCCGTCGCGTTCGAGCCAGCGTCGCACCAGGCGGCGGTAGAGCGTGACGCCATACACTTTTTTGCCGGCCAGGCGCTCGTGCTCGATTTCGGGGATGAATTCGGCGACCAGGCGCAAGGTGTACGGGCGCTGCGCCAGTTCGCTCAGGTTATGCACCGAGCGCACGGTGGCCAGCAACTGCTCGACGTCGCTGCCCGGCAGCGCCGCGGCGAGGTAGTGCTGCACCTGTTCTTCGTCGAGCGGCAGCAGAACCAGCGCGCGGTAGGCAGCGGCGCGCTGTTCGCCGCGCTCCTGGCCGGTAAAGTGATTCTGCTGTTCGCGCAACGTGCGGAAAAACTGCGTGCGGCAGGAGATCAGCCGCTTGAACGTGCCGCGTGCGCGGCTCGCTTCGTGCTGACGCGCCAGCGGGCGCAACAGCTCGCGGGTGAAGGTTTGCCCGTCGGCTTCGGTCAGCCGGTTGAGCGCTTCGTCGAGGCCGTCGAAGATGACGACGGCGCCGGCGTCGAGCCAGCGTTCGAAGTCGGCGTAGCGATAGGTTTCGCCGCTCTCCGGCAAATCCCAGCCGCGCGCGATGCACTCCTCGACGATCTCGCCGAGCGTCGGCACGCGCCGATCGAGCCCGGTGACGTTGCGCAGGTCGAAATAGAGCGGCAGCGGCAGCGTCGTATCGCGCATGCGGCGTTGGTCGAGCATGTGCGCCAGCCGCTGGCAGGTGACCGTCTTGCCCATGCCGTATTCGCCGAGCAGCGCGAAGAGCGGCGGCGATTCACGCTCGTCGACCCAGCGCAGCACGAAATCCATCGCGTCGACGTCCGAGCCTTGTTCGTCCGCGGCGGCGACGGCGTCTTTTTCCATGCGCGTATGACGACCCAGCGCGTCGTCGATCAGTCGCTCGTCATCGATTGCGCTGTAATCGCGCAGGCCCATGCTTCTCGCCGGCGGCAGACGCGCGGCATGCCTTGCCGGCGACGTTGACCGCGATGCCGGCGTAGTCGACAGCGGCGCATAGAGGCTGCCGAGGCTCAGCGCCGAGTGGACAACGTAGGCGGCATGTTCTGCGGCGATGCACTGGTCGTGCTCCTTGTGCGGGCCGTGCTTGTTGCCGTCGCCCCAGTCGCAGATCGCCTTGACGACGATCCAGTCAGTCTTGTGCCGGTCGGCGGCGAGCTGAATGCCAACCGCTTCCATCTCGCCGCCGATCGCCTCCGGCTCGATGCGCCGCAGGTCGTCGCGGTAGTCGCGGTTATCGACCAGCTTGTTGCCCGAGAGCAGCGTGCCGAAACGCAGCTTCGGCCAGGTGAGACAGGCGTTCGCATCGGCCTGCTTGCCCGGGTCGAGATGCCGGAAGCGCTGCTGAAGCGCCGGCGAGGTGGGCGGTTTGTCGCTGCGCAGCGTGAAAGTGCCGTTCGGCTCCTGACGACCGAGTTCGTAACCACGGACGCTTTCGGCGATGAGAACGTCGCCGATCGCCTGTTTCTGCGGATTGACGCCGAAAGCAATGCCGACGGCGATGATCGCCTGCGGTTTCCAGGCGGCGATCGCGTCATAGGCCGCGTTCTGCGCCTCGCCTTCGCCTTGCGCGCTGACGCGCAGCACGACACGCATGCCGCCGTGTTCGCCGAGCAGGTAATAGCTCATGCCGTCGCGCGTTTCGGTCGGCGGTTGCGTGGCGCCATGGAATCGGCGAATGACGGCGGTGGTTTCGTTGTCGTTGCAGGTGATCAGGACGACCAGCGGCAGATCGCCGGCCGGAATGCCGCGCTGATCGGTGACCAGTTGCGCCGGCGGGATGGCGTTCAGCTCGCTGGTGGCGGCGAGCGCCGGCCCAGGCGGCGGCCCGGCGAACCAGACCCAGCGCTTTTCGGCGCCGCCTTTCTTGTCGGCGGTGATTTCAAGGCGCAAGTCGATTCCCTGTGCGGAGGCGGCGTCGTTGAGCGTGCGCTGCAGCCGGTTGAGCGCCGCGTTGGCGCTCGCCGCCGTGCTCAAGGGGAACAGTTCGGCATGGATGCGTGCGACCTGGGCACGATGCCCGGAATCGGCGATCGCCAGCAGCTTCTCGGCGTGCTCTCGGAGGCTCGCGGAAAGTTGAAGCCGAGCGAGCGCGGCACGTGCGTAGTAGGGAGAAAGGACGGCCATGGCGGTCTGGAAGAAGGATCGTGCGCAGATTTTAGGCCGGCGGCGGCGCGAAGGCAAGGCAATATTGTTTGATATGTTTGAATTGAGCTTGTTTGATGAGCGGCGTCGGTCATCGTAATCCCCAGCCGCTACCGGGGCACGTAGCGAAGAAGCCGATTACGGCACTGGAAGAAACGTCCGCACGGACACAATCAGCAGCGCGTAACAGCAGGTCTTATCTGCTTACTGCGACTCTTTATTCCTGGCAAGCGCCGTTCTCAGCAAACGAATTTCTTCGCGCAGCGCGCCGAGTTCAGCGTGGATGTCTTTGTCGGAAAAGGCACTCAGCTTGTCCGCTGCGCCGCCAACGGACTGCTCTTCTTCCTGAACATCCTGCATCGCATTTACGATGATGGCGATGAACAAATTGAGCATGGTGAATGTCGCCACCAGGATGAAGAAGATGAAGAACAACCAGGCAAGTGGGAAGCCGACAGACAAAGGTGGACGAGCGGCAGACAACCGCCGTTTTGTCGAAG
>CAYRXO010000021.1:0-26574 GCA_964428215.1 uncultured Candidatus Accumulibacter sp.
CTCGTTTCCGATGGTGCCAACAAGCCGTATCCACTCAAGATTCGTCCGCCCGGGTACGTGCATCTCTCGGCGATGAACGAGATGACGGCGGGACATATGATTGCCGATGTGGTGACCATCATTGGCTCACAGGATGTGGTTTTTGGGGAGATTGACCGCTGATGCTCACTGCAGAATCACTACAGCGTATCGATCGCGAGATTGCCAAGTATCCTCCCGATCAGAAGCAGTCGGCGGTTATGGCCGCGTTGGCGATTGCTCAGGAAGAAAAAGGCTGGCTGCCCAACGAGGCCATTGAGTTCGTCGCCAATTATTTGGGGATGCCGCCGATCGCCGCCTTTGAAGTTGCCACGTTTTACAACATGTACGACCTCAAGCCGGTCGGCAAGTACAAGATCTCGGTGTGCACCAACTTGCCGTGTATGCTTTCCGGTGGCGTCGATGCCGGTAAATATCTGAAGAAAAAATTGGGTATCGAATACAACGAAACCACGGCCGATGGGCTGATCACGCTCAAGGAAGGTGAATGCATGGGCGCTTGCGGGGATGCGCCGGTGATGATCGTCAATAATCGGCGCATGTGCAGTTGGATGAATCCCGAGCAAATCGACAAACTGCTGGCGGAGCTCAAGTAATGGCCATCCTTGGTGCAATCAATCCGATGCTCACGGTCGGCCTGGAGGGCGACAAGGCTTGGCGTCTGGCCGACTATGTCAAGCGCGGCGGTTATTCAGCGTTGCGGCGAATTCTTGAACAGAATATGGCGCAGGGCGACGTCATCAACGAAGTCAAAAAATCGGTACTGCGCGGTCGTGGGGGAGCCGGTTTTCCGACCGGTCTGAAGTGGAGCTTCATGCCCCGCTCATTTCCAGGCGATAAGTATGTCGTCTGTAATTCTGACGAAGGTGAACCGGGAACTTTCAAGGATCGCGATATTCTGCGCTATGACCCGCACTCGGTCATTGAAGGAATGGCCATAGCCGCTTATGCGATGGGCGCCGGGCGGGGTTACAACTATATCCACGGTGAAATTTGGGAAATCTATCAGCGCTTTGAAGAAGCGTTGGCCGAAGCGCGTGCCGCCGGTCTGATCGGCAAGAACATCCTCGGGTCGGGTTTCGATTTCGAGCTTTTTGCGCATCATGGCTACGGTGCGTATATCTGCGGTGAAGAAACGGCGCTGCTCGAGTCGATCGAAGGGAAAAAAGGGCAACCCCGCTTCAAGCCGCCGTTTCCCGCTTCCTTCGGTCTGTATGGGAAGCCGACGACGATCAACAACACCGAGACTTTCGCTTCCATTCCGTACATCATGAATCTGGGTGGCGAGTCCTATCTGAATGCCGGCAAGCCGAATAACGGTGGGACGAAGCTCTTTTCCGTCTCCGGACATGTCAACCGCCCCGGAAACTACGAAATTCCTCTCGGCACACCGTTTGCCACCCTGCTTGAAATGGCGGGAGGCATGCGTGCCGGCCGCAAATTGAAAGCATGCATTCCTGGTGGCTCTTCGGCACCGGTGGTCCCTGCGGCGATGATGATGGATTGCACGATGGATTACGACTCGATCAGCAAGGCGGGTTCGATGCTCGGATCCGGTGCGGTGATTGTCATGGACGAATCCACCTGCATGGTGCGTGCGCTTGAGCGCCTGTCCTTCTTCTATTACGAGGAATCCTGTGGCCAATGCACGCCGTGTCGCGAAGGTACGAGCTGGTTGTACAAGGTCGTGCACCGCATCGAACATGGACATGGGCGAAGTGACGACTTGGCGCTGCTGGAAAGCGTGACCACCAACATCATGGGGCGGACGATTTGTGCGTTGGGCGATGCCGCTTCGATGCCGGTGCAAAGTTTCGTCAAACATTTTCGCGACGAGTTCGCGTACCACATCGATAACAAGAAGTGTCTGGTGCCCGTTGATGTCCAGCGTGCCGGCAGCGGCTTCTTTACGGCAACGGTCTAAGGTACGAGACGATGGAAATCGAAATCGACGGCAAAATTGCGGATGTGCCCGACGGCAGCACGATCATCGATGCCGCGCAACAACTGGGCACGTATATCCCGCATTTCTGCTATCACAAAAAACTGTCAATCGCCGCCAGTTGCCGGATGTGTCTCGTTCAAGTCGAAAAGGCGCCCAAGCCTTTGCCGGCCTGTGCAACGCCGGTGACCAACGGCATGAAGGTGTTTACCCATTCCGATCTGGCCGTCAAGGCGCAGAAGGGGGTGATGGAATTCCTGCTGATCAATCATCCTCTCGATTGTCCAATTTGCGATCAGGGCGGTGAATGTCAGCTTCAGGATTTGGCGGTTGGCTATGGTGATTCCAAGTCGCGCTTCCAGGAAGACAAACGGATCGTCTTTTATAAGGAAGTTGGTCCGCTGATCTCGATGAAAGAGATGGCGCGCTGCATCCACTGCACGCGCTGCGTGCGCTTTGGTCAGGAAATCGCCGGTTTGATGGAACTCGGCATGGCCAACCGCAACATGCATTCCGAGATCACCACTTTCGTTGGTCGTTCGATCGATTCCGAATTGTCAGGCAATATGATCGACCTGTGCCCGGTCGGCGCGCTGACATCGAAGCCGTTCCGTTATTCGGCACGTAGCTGGGAATTGTCGCGGCGCAAGTCGGTCAGTCCGCACGACAGTCTTGGTGCAAATCTGACGGTTCAGCTCAAGAACAATGTTGTCATGCGTATCTTGCCGCGTGAAAACGAAGAAATCAACGAGTGCTGGATTTCGGACAAGGAGCGCTTTTCCTATGAGGCACTGAACTCACAAGCACGTCTGTCGAAGCCGATGGTGCGCATTGATGGGAAGTTGCGGGAAGTCGACTGGAATGTTGCGCTCGATTATGTGACGCATGCGCTGAAAGACATCGTCGCTACGCACGGTGGCGAATCGATTGCCGCATTGGCATCGCCGCACTCGACGCTGGAAGAACTCTATTTATTACAGAAATTGACGCGCAGTCTGGGTTCGGGCAGCGTCGATTTCAGGCCGCGGCGGTTTGATTTCTCAACCGATGGCCATCTGGCCGGTATTCCGTGGCTCGGTCTTAAGTTGTCAGAAATCAAGGATCTCGACTCCGCACTGGTCGTCGGCAGTTTCTTGCGCAAGGATCACCCACTGTTTGCCCAGCGCCTGCGACAACTGGCCAGGAAATGGGGAAAAGTCAGCCTTCTTTCGGTCACCGGGGACGATCCGCTGATCAAGCTGCATGCCCGCTGCACGGTCAGTCCGGCGGATTTGCCGTCCGCACTGGCGGCGGTAGTCAAGGCCGCTGCACAAATCAAACAGGTGGCCATTCCCGCTGGTCTAGAAGCGATTGTGCCTTGTGCAAGCAGTGAAGCGATTGCCAGAAGTCTGATTGATGGCGAAAAGGTGGCCATTTTCCTTGGCAACGTTGCCGAACAAAGCCCGCAGGCAACGTCCCTGCATGCACTGGCGCAGGAACTGGCCAAGTTGACGGGGGCAAGCTGTGGTTTCATCGGCGAAGCGGCAAACAGTGTTGGCGGCTATGTTGCCAAAGCGCTGCCGAGCGCGCTGAATGCCCGCGAAATGTTTGCTCAACCGCGCAAAGCCTATCTCCTGCTCGGTGTCGAACCCGAGCTCGATTGTCACGACCCTCAGCGCGCTGTGGCTGCACTCAAATCCGCTTCACTGGTGGTGGTCATGACGGCTTTTGCCGATCTGGCGGCGTGCGAATACGCGGATGTATTGCTCCCGATGACACCATTCACTGAAACCGCGGGTACTTTCGTCAATTGCGAAGGCCGTGCTCAAGGTTTCAACGGTCTGGTGCGTCCGTTGGGAGACGCCCGGCCAGGCTGGAAAATTTTACGGGTCATGGGCAATCTGCTTGATCTGCCAGGCTTCGATTACGAATCGAGCGAGCAGGTGCGTGCCGAGATGTTGCCAGCGACTGACGATTTTGTGACCGGTTTGAACAACTCATTGCGCAACGTTTCCTGGACTTTGTTGGCTGCGCAGCCGGGTTTGCAGCGTGTTGCGGACGTTCCGATCCATTTTGCCGATTCTTTGGCCCGACGCGCGCCTGCCTTGCAAAAAACAGCCGATGCCGTGGCGCCGAGTGCGCGCATGAACGCCAGAACGATGTCAGCTATTGGCGTCACCGACGCTGCGCAGGTCCGCATCCGTCAAGGGCATGGGGAGGTCCTGTTGACCAGCCGGCTCGACGAGACCGTGCCGGATAACTGTGTCCGCATCGCTGCGGCACATTCGTCGACGGCTGCGCTGGGCGAGATGTTCGGCGCAATGAATGTGGAGCGTGCATGATGATTGCTGCGCTGCAAGGACTGTTGCAGGGACTTTTCGGATCGGTGTACCCGTTGGTCTGGACTTTACTGAAGATCGTACTGATCATCGCGCCATTGCTGCTTTGTGTCGCCTACCTGACTTTCTGGGAACGCAAGGTCATCGGCTGGATGCAGGTACGGATTGGTCCGAACCGGGTGGGACCGTGGGGTCTGATTCAGCCGATTGCCGATGGGTTGAAACTGCTGCTCAAGGAAGTCGTCATTCCGACAGGTGCCGACAAGAGTGTCTTTCTGCTGGCCCCGATGTTCGCCTTCGCGCCGGCGCTTGCAGCTTGGGCTGTCATCCCGTTCAATGACACACTGGTCCTGGCCAATGTCAATGCCAGTTTGCTGTACATCATGTCGATCACCTCGGTCGGGGTGTACGGCATCATCCTTTCCGGCTGGTCCTCGAACTCGAAATACGCTTTTCTCGGCGGGATGCGTTCAGCGGCACAGATGATTTCCTATGAAGTTTCGATGGGTTTGGCATTGGTGGTCGTGCTGATGGTCTCCAACAGCCTGAACCTCGGTGACATCGTCAAAGGGCAGGGGCAGGGTTATTTCGCCGATCGAGGCTTGGGTTTCCTCTCGTGGAACTGGTTGTCCCTGTTACCGATGTTCATTGTCTATCTGGTTTCGATCGTCGCCGAAACCAACCGGGCGCCCTTTGACTTGGCGGAAGGCGAGTCGGAGATCGTTGGTTTCCACGTCGAATACTCGGGAATGGCTTTCGCGGTGTTCTTCCTGGCCGAATACGCAAACATGATCCTCGTGTCGACGCTGGCCTCGATCATGTTCCTCGGTGGCTGGCTGTCGCCGGTCGGTTTTCTGCCTGACGGGCTATTGTGGCTGTTCCTGAAGATTTCATTCGTTCTGTTTATTTTCCTGTGGATTCGCGCCACCTTCCCACGCTATCGCTACGACCAGATCATGCGCCTGGGGTGGAAAGTATTCATTCCGCTGTGCCTGATCTGGTTGGTCGTCGTCGGCTGCTGGATGATGTCACCGCTGAACATCTGGAAATGAGAGGCCATTCATGGGTTCGATGAAGGAAATTTTCAACAGCCTCCTATTGAAAGAATTGTTCAAGGGGCTGTCGGTGACCGGGCGCTACATGTTTGCTCGCAAGATCACCGTGCAATATCCGGAAGAAAAAACTCCGCAGAGTTTCCGCTTTCGCGGCTTGCACGCCCTGCGCCGTTATCCCGGGGGGGAAGAACGGTGCATTGCCTGCAAACTCTGTGAAGCCGTTTGTCCGGCCCAGGCGATCACCATCGAATCTGACGAGCGGGCGGATGGTTCGCGACGTACGACGCGTTACGACATCGATCTGACCAAATGCATCTTCTGCGGCTTTTGTGAAGAAGCCTGCCCGGTCGATGCCATCGTTGAAACTCGCGTTTACGAATATCACGGTGAAAAGCGGGGCGACCTCTATTACACCAAGGCCATGTTGTTGGCCAACGGCGATCGCTACGAAGCACAGATCGCCGAAGATCGCGCACTCGACGCGAAGTATCGTTGACAGGCCGCTGAAATGGAATTCAAGACCTTCGTTTTCTACCTTCTGGCGGCGATCCTGATTCTCGCCAGCCTGCGGGTCATTACCTCGCGCAATCCGGTTCACGCCGCCTTGTATCTGGTTTTGGCCTTTGTCACGGCGAGTGGCGTCTGGATGCTCCTGCAGGCTGAATTTTTGGCACTGGCATTGGTCCTGGTTTATATCGGAGCGGTGATGGTGCTGTTTCTGTTCGTGGTGATGATGCTCGATATCAATCTCGACCGCTTGCGGGAAGCGTTCTGGAGCTATTTACCGTTGGGATTGGTCATCGCACTGATCATTGTTTTCGAGATGAGCATGGTGCTTGGTGGCAATTATCTTGGTTTGTTCGAGAATTCCGTTCCGCAAAGTTTAGCGACTGACAGCAATGTTCAGGCCGTCGGACGCTTGATGTTTACCGACTACGTCTATCCATTCGAACTGGCTTCGGTCATCCTGCTGGTCGGAATTGTCGCAGCGGTTGCCCTGACGCAACGTGAAAAGCGCAAGACCAAATCGGTCGATCCGAACCAACAAGTTTTCGTCAAGGCCAAGGATCGGGTGCGTGTACTGCAGATGCCGGCCGAGAAGCGCGAATGATCTGACAGCACATAGCGGATTCGAGATCAAGAGAACAAACGGGCGTGGCGAAAACGCACTCGCTCTAGCAGAAAAAACTCAGGGAGGTCCCTTGCTCACACTGTCCCATTTTTTGATTCTGGGTGCGATTCTGTTCGCAATCAGTGTCGTCGGCATTTTCCTCAATCGCAAGAATCTGATCATCATCTTGATGTCGATCGAATTGATGTTGCTGGCGGTCAATATGAACTTCATTGCCTTCTCGCATTATCTGAATGACTTGGCCGGGCAAGTGTTCGTCTTTTTTATCCTGACCGTTGCTGCTGCTGAATCGGCGATTGGTTTGGCGATTCTCGTCGTGCTGTTCCGTAATCTGAGAACCATCCATGTGGATGATCTGGACAGCTTGAAGGGTTAAACCATGGAAATGCAAAAACTTTATCTGCTGGTTCCCCTGGCACCGCTTCTCGGTGCGCTTATCGCAGGCGTTTTCTGTCGTCTGATCCCGCGCTGGCTGGCGCATAGCGTGACCATAGCCGGTGTGGCGGTGTCTTTCTTTGCCTCGTATCTGATCTACAAGGATGTACAGGCCGGCAATACCTTCAATGGACCGGTATACCAGTGGCTGACCTCTGGCGATTACCGTTTTGAAGTCGGTTTCCTGATCGACCAACTGACCGTCACGATGATGTTGGTGGTCACCTCGGTCTCTCTGATGGTGCATGTTTATACGATCGGCTACATGCAGGATGATCCGGGTTACAACCGTTTTTTCAGCTATATTTCCCTATTTACCTTCTCGATGTTGATGCTCGTCATGAGCAACAACTTTATGCAGTTGTTTTTCGGTTGGGAAGCCGTCGGTCTGGTTTCCTATCTGCTGATCGGTTTCTGGTACACCCGCCCGACTGCAATCTTTGCCAATCTGAAGGCTTTTCTGGTCAACCGCGTCGGTGACTTTGGTTTCATTCTCGGCATTGGTCTGGTGCTGAGCCATTTCGGCACGCTCGATTACGCGGCGGTATTTGCCAAGGCACCATTGATGGCCGGTGAGACCATTTCGATTTTCGGCAAAGGCAGAGCAACCGCCCTGATGAGCGCAGTTTGCATCCTGCTGTTTGTCGGCGCCATGGGCAAGTCGGCGCAAGTTCCGCTGCATGTCTGGCTACCGGACTCGATGGAAGGTCCGACACCCATCTCAGCGTTGATCCATGCGGCAACCATGGTCACGGCCGGCATCTTCATGGTCGCGCGCATGTCGCCCTTGTTTGAACTTTCCGATACTGCTTTGTCTTTCGTCATGATCATTGGCGCCATCACCGCTTTATTCATGGGCTTTCTGGGTATTATCCAGAACGACATCAAGCGGGTGGTTGCCTATTCGACCTTGTCGCAATTGGGCTATATGACTGTTGCCTTGGGAGCTTCGGCCTATTCGGTGGCCATTTTCCACCTGATGACGCACGCTTTCTTCAAGGCCTTGCTCTTCCTGGCAGCGGGTTCGGTGATCATCGGTATGCACCACGATCAGGATATCCGCAACATGGGCGGATTGCGCAAATACATGCCGATTACCTGGATCACCTCGCTGATCGGTTCATTGGCGCTGATCGGTACACCTTTCTTTGCCGGTTTCTATTCCAAGGATTCAATCATCGAAGCCGTTGCGCTGTCGCACCTCAGCGGCGCCAAGTTTGCCTACTTTGCTGTGATGGCAGGTGTTTTCATCACTGCCTTTTATTCGTTCCGCATGTATTTTCTGGTCTTTCATGGCGAAGAAAGATTTGGTCATGCGTCGCATCACGATGCGCATGCTGCTCACTCTGGAGTGGCACATGATTCTCACGACGCACATCATTCCGCGGCAGATACTGATGACCATCACCACCATGACAATGCGCACGCAGAAGAACATCATGGATTGGCACCGGGGCAAAAACCGCATGAATCACCCTGGGTGGTCACACTGCCACTAGTGATGCTGGCCATTCCCTCAGTGATCATCGGTTACCTGGCCATTGAACCAATGGTGTTCGGCAATTATTTCAAGGATGCGATCTTCGTCAATGCCGACGCACACCCGATGATGCAGGAACTCACACATCATTTTCACGGCGCATTCGCCATGGCCACGCACGCCGTGAGCACGGCTGTTTTCTGGCTCGCCTTTGCCGGCGTCGCTCTGTCGTGGTTTTTCTACATGAAGCGTCCTGACATTCCGGAAGCGATCAAAAACAATTTTGGCTGGCTCTACAAGCTGCTGGACAACAAGTATTACTTCGACAAGTTTAACGAAGTGTTCTTCGCCGGAGGCGCGCGCTTGTTGGGCAAAGGATTCTGGAAAGGTGGCGATGCCGGCCTGATCGACGGCTTGTGCGTCAACGGTTCGGCTCGTCTCGTAAGCTGGATTGCGATCCTGGCACGACTTTTCCAGACCGGCCACATTTATCACTACGCATTTACGATGATCATCGGCGTGTTCTTTTTGATGACCTTTTGGGTCTTGCGCCCCTGAGTTAGAAAGACTGAGAACGATATGTCAGGCATGCCGCTACTATCACTTGCCATTTGGGTGCCGATTCTCGCCGGTTTGTGCGTTCTGGCGACCGGTTCAGATCGCAACGCACCATTGGCGCGGATGTTGTCGCTCGCTGGCGCGGTTGCCGGCTTGCTGGTCACTTTTCCGTTGTACACCGGCTTTGACATGCATACGCCAGCGATGCAGTTTGTCGAGCTGGGAGCCTGGATTCCCCGTTTCAACGTCAATTACCATCTAGGAGTCGATGGCATTTCGATGCCTTTCGTCATTCTCAACAGCTTCATCACCGTCACAGTCGTTCTTGCCGGATCGCAGGTCATCGAACAGAAGGTGGCGCAATACAATGCCGGCTTCCTGATCATGTCCGGCTTGTTGAACGGCATTTTCTCGGCGCTCGACGGTGTGCTGTTTTATGTTTTCTTTGAAGCCTCGTTGATTCCGCTGTAACTGATCATCGGTGTCTGGGGTGCGCCGAACCGGGTTTACGCTGCATTCAAATTCTTCCTCTTCACTCTGATGGGTTCGTTGTTGTTCCTCATCGCGCTGCTCTATCTCTATCTTGAATCGGGTGGCAGCTTTTCGATTTTACAGTGGCATATGCTGCCGCTTGAAATGTCACCGCAAAAATGGCTGTTCTGGGCTTTTCTGGTCGCTTTTGCCGTGAAGGTACCGATGTGGCCAGTGCATACTTGGTTGCCGGATGCGCACGTAGAGGCACCGACGGGTGGTTCAATCGTCCTGGCTGCCATCGCCCTGAAGCTTGGTGCCTACGGTTTTCTGCGTTTTTCGTTGCCTATCGTTCCCGATGCTTCGCACCATTTTAGCGGTCTTGTCATCGGTTTGTCGCTGATCGCCATCATTTACATCGGCTTCGTCGCGCTGGTGCAGGTCGACATGAAAAAGCTGGTTGCCTATTCATCGATCGCCCACATGGGTTTTGTCACCTTGGGCTTCTTCATCTTCAGTGCCATGGGCATCGAAGGCGCTCTGGTGCAGATGATTTCGCATGGCTTCGTGTCAGGCGCGATGTTTTTCTCGATCGGCGTGATGTACGACCGGGCGCATTCGCGGCAAATCGCTGATTACGGCGGCGTGGTCAATACCATGCCCAAGTTCGCCGCATTCTTCATGTTTTTCGCCATGGCCAATGCCGGTTTGCCTGCAACCTCCGGTTTTGTCGGTGAATTCATGGTTATCCTGGCATCGGTCGATTACAATTTCTGGGTCGCTTTCGCGGCGGCTTCGACGATGATCGTCGGAGCGGCTTACACCTTGTGGATGTACAAGCGCGTAGTATTCGGGGCTGTGGCCAATCACCATGTGGCTGAACTTACCGACATCAACAGCCGTGAATTTTTCATCTTTGTCCTGTTCGCCATTGGTGCGCTGGGTATGGGTCTCTATCCGCAACCATTCACCGAAATCATGCACAGCTCAGTCAATGACCTGCTGCAGCATGTCGCCCAAAGCAAGATCCAATAATTGGTAGCCGCTATGACTCTTGCCGAAATGCAGTTCCTGCCGCCAGACCTCCGCCTTGCCAGTGCCGAGATCTTCGTTTTATTGATGGCGTGTCTGATATTGTTGTTCGATCTTCTGCTCAAGGACAGGAAGCGGACGGCTGTCTTCGTCGCGACACAAGCCACTCTGGTTGGTGCGTCCGTGATCACAGTCACTTCAAGCTCTGGTGATATTGCCTTTACTTTCAGCAATATGTACGTTGGCGACATGCTTGGTGACGTGTTGAAGTTGCTGCTATATCTGACGGTGATCGTCGTACTGCTCTATTCACGCCGTTATGTGCTCGAACGCGAGCAGATGGCCAAGGGTGAGTACTACGCGCTGGCTTTGTTTGCTACCTTGGGCATGATGGTGATGATCACTGCCAATCATTTCCTGAGCGTCTATGTCGGACTGGAACTGCTGTCGCTTTCTCTTTACGCGATGGTGGCGATGAACCGCGATTCGGTTCCGGCGACTGAAGCGGCAATGAAATACTTTGTCCTCGGGGCACTGGCTTCCGGATTATTGCTTTACGGCATGTCGATGATTTATGGCGCTACGGGAACACTTGAAATCTCGGCTGTTGCCGAACGCTTGGCAATGGGGCAGGCGAATAGAGGGATTCTTGTTTTTGGTCTGGTATTTCTGGTGGCGGGAATCGCCTTCAAGTTGGGTGTCGTTCCCTTCCATATGTGGATTCCGGATGTCTATCACGGTGCACCGACTGCCGTGACCTTATTCATTGCCACTGCGCCAAAGCTGGCCGCATTTGCGGTCGTCATGCGCATGCTGGTCAATGGGATGATCATCATGGCCGCCGACTGGCAATCAATGTTGATTTTCCTGGCGGTGTTGTCAATGGCTGTCGGCAATATTGCGGCTATAGCGCAAACCAATCTGAAGCGCATGCTGGCTTATTCTGCCATCTCGCACATGGGTTTCATGTTGTTGGGGCTGGTCACCGGTGTCGTCGGCTTGGATGTGCAGAACGCGCTCAATGCCTACAGCTCGGCGATGTTTTATATCGTCACCTATGTACTAACCAGTGCCGGTACTTTCGGCATGATTCTGTTGCTTGCCAAATCAGGGATTGAGTCAGACGAACTGGAGGACTTCAAAGGTCTCAACAAACGCAGTCCCTGGTTTGCCGCGATGATGATGATGATGATGTTTTCGATGGCTGGCGTACCGTTCTTCGTCGGCTTCTTCGCCAAGTTTTCAGTTTTGCAATCGGTGGTTGCTGCGGGTTATCTGTGGTTGGCGATCGTAGCAGTGCTCTTTTCGCTGATCGGCTGTTTCTATTATCTGCGCGTCGTCAAAATCATGTATTTTGATCAACCGACGAATATCCGGCCGATCGAGGCTCCGATGGATACCAAGATCCTTCTCTCCGCCAATGGACTAGCGGTAGCGATTTTAGGGATTGCTCCACAGAAACTGATGATGATTTGTGCCAGTTCGGTACTGTTTTCGTTTGCGATTTGACAACATCTCATCCATTAGCTCGAACGCCCCGTAGATCGGGGCGTTTTCGTTGGAATACCAGCCATGCTCGAAAAATACCCACATTTGCAGGAAGAGCAGATCGAAGGTACGCAGGTTTTTGCCGGAAAATTGCTCGACGTTCGCCGTGATCGGGTTCGCTTGCCGAATGGCAATGAAAGTTGGCGCGAATACATTCGTCATCAAGGTGCCGCGGTGGTCATCGCTCAACAAGCCGATGGGCGATTGCTTTTCGTTCGTCAGCACCGTTATCCCTTGCAGCAGACAATACTCGAGTTGCCAGCCGGAAAGATCGACCCCGGCGAAGATATCCTGCTCACCGCGCAACGTGAATTGCTCGAAGAATGCGGCTATACGGCGAACGAGTGGCGCTATCTCGGCGTGATGCATCCGTGTGTTGGCTATTCCAACGAACGGATCGAGATTTTTTACGCCAGCGACCTGATCCACCAGGGTGAGCAGAATCTCGACGACAACGAATTCATCGATATTCTCACACTGTCGCTTGCCGAGGCTACCGAGGCAGTGCGCAACGGCATGGTAACCGACGCCAAAACGATTACCGGTTTGTTCTGGGCCGAAAAAGTGATCGACTCGGGTTGGTAATCTGTCGTGCTGCTTACAGTCGATTCGCTGTCAGATCATCCAGTCGTTGTTTGAGTTCGGCCATTTCGTCCTCAAGGCGGTGAACTTTTTCCGCCAGTTCGTTGAGCGATAACGATTCCTGCTGCATGCCGGACGAATAGGCTGTCGTGTTGAAGGACGTGTTGCCGCACAAGAGATGCATCCAGCGATGTTCACGGCTTCCGGCTTGCTTGGGCAATTTTTGACATAGCCCGCCTGCCGGGCGCTGCGCCATTTCATTCAGATACGCTTCAACCGAGGATGCATCGTCAAAGCGGTACAGTCTTTCACAATTGGCGCGCAATTCGCTGACCGTTTGTGGCCCGCGCAACATCAAGGTGGACAGTAACGACACGCTGGCCGCCGGTAGGCCATAAACCTTGCCGAAATTCTGCGCATAGCGCAAAACACGGCCGGAGGCGCCATAACTTTCGATGACCAGGACGCGGCTGCGCAAATTTTCCAACGCAGACTGAATCTCGCTGTCGGACAGGCTGAGAACCGGATCGCGGGCCGATTTCTGGTTGCAGCCGGCGCTGAGACTGTTCAAGGTCAGCGGGTAGACATCCGGTGTTGTTTTTTCCTTTTCGACCAGTACCGCCAGGATACGAGCTTCAACAATGGTCAGTTCGTCGGCGGTGTTGTGATTGGGCATGGTGTAATAGAGTCCGATTGGTCGATGGATGATAGCTGGGTATGGAACCAAGCGCACGACCTTGCCAAGTCTACGCTATCTCGTCGATTTGACGACCAGAAATGGTCGAAATAAGTTGCAAATAGTTTTCAAGCAAACAATTGACCGTGTTCACGCGAGCTGTGGAAACCGACTTTGTTCCATTTTTCGCTGGTCACCTCGAGGTTGTAACGGGTATTGGCCAGATAGACTGGGTTGCCGTCGACGTCACGGGCCATGCGATGCAACTGTTCACGTTCGAAGTTACGCTGTGTGGCTTCGTCGGGAAAAGTCAGCCAGCGCGCGGTATAGATATCCGCCGCTTCAAACAGGGCATCGACTTTGTACTCGGTTTGCAAGCGCTGTGCGACCACCTCGAATTGCAGAAAGCCGACCGCGCCGAGCAACAATGCGCCACTGGCCAAGTTTTCGAAGACCTGGATGGCGCCTTCCTCACCCAGCTCCTGCAAGCCCTTCTGCAATTGCTTGCTCTTCAACGGGTCACGCAGGCGTGCGACACGGAACAACTCCGGCGAGAAATAGGGGATGCCTTTGAACGACAGGGTTTCGCCTTCGCTGAGGGTGTCGCCGATATGCAGATTGCCGTGATTGTGTATGCCGATGATGTCGCCGGCGACAGCGTCTTCCATCAACAACCGTTCGTTGGCCATGAAAGTCAGTACATTAGCCAGTTTCATTTCGCGATCGAGGCGGATATGTCTGACTTTCATTCCCGGCCGGTAACGTCCGGAACAAACACGGAAAAAGGCGATGCGGTCGCGATGTTTCGGGTCCATATTGGCCTGGATCTTGAACACGAAACCAGTGAATTCGGCTTCACCGGGTTGTACCTGTCGCTCGCCGCCGTCGCGCGCTTGTGGTGCGGGTGCCCAGTCGAGCAAGGCCTGCAGAATTTCCTGTACGCCGAAGTTGTTGATCGCCGAGCCAAAAAACACCGGCGATTGTTGTCCGGCCAGAAAATCGATCAGGCAGAAAGGATTGCTCGCACTCTGGATCAGATCGACGTCTTCGCGCAATTTGCCAATCTGTGCCGGAAACTGTGCATCGAGCAGTGGATTGTCGAGACCTTCCAGACGCTCGGACTCGCTGCGTCTTTCCTGCCCCGCAGCAAAATGCAGCAGGCGATCGTCGAGCAGGTGATAGACACCGCCAAAGGTCTTACCCATGCCGACAGGCCAGGTGATCGGCGCGCACTCGATGCCGAGCACGTTTTCGATTTCTGCAAACAGATCGAAAGGCTCGCGTACTTCACGGTCCAGCTTGTTGACGAAGGTGATGATCGGCGTGTTGCGCATGCGACAGACGTTGAGCAGCTTGATGGTCTGCGCTTCGACGCCCTTGGCGGCGTCGATGACCATGACGGCCGCATCGACGGCAGTCAATACGCGATAGGTGTCTTCGGAAAAATCTTCGTGACCGGGCGTATCGAGTAGATTGATCGTATGTTGTTGATACTCGAACTGCATTACCGAGCTGGTCACCGAAATGCCGCGCTGCTTTTCGACTTCCATCCAGTCGGAGGTCGCATGCCGGGCACTTTTGCGTCCTTTGACCGTGCCAGCCAGCTGGATCGCACCGCCGAAAAGCAGGAGTTTTTCGGTGAGCGTCGTTTTGCCGGCGTCCGGGTGCGAAATGATGGCGAATGTTCGTCTTTTGGCGACTTCGCGCAGGATTTCCGGGGGGAATGCGGCTGAATTAGGCGGGGTTTCGCCGTTTGCGGCGTTCAGGTTCGACGGCAGGTTCATGATCAAGACTTTCAACAACAGCGAAAAGCCGCCGGCAAGGAAGGATGCCCTGCCGGCGGCGTGCAGCCTGAACTATAGCAAGACTGGCTGCTGCCCGGTATCCATTGACAAGAGTAGCTGACTTGGGCGGTAGGCAGACGACAGGGAAAATCCGGCGCGAGAGGACGGGAAGGCGCTTTCTATTGTCGTCAGATCAATCCCCGCGCGACCAGCTCAGCCTTCAACCAGGCATAGCAAATCGGTGCCGCCACGAGACCCGCCAAACCGAAAACGCTTTCCATCAACAGCATGGCGGTGAGGATTTCCCAAGGTTTGGCGCGGATTTCGGCACCGACGATGCGGGCGTTGAGAAAGTATTCCAGTTTGTGAATCAGCACCAGATAGGAGAGTGAGGCGAGCGCGACGCCTGGTGAATGCGCCAGACTGACGATAAAAACCACCGTGTTGGAAATCAGGTTGCCGACCACCGGCAGCAATCCGGCGATGAAAGTGACGACGATCATCGTCTTGGTCAGCGGCAGATGAACGCCGAACAAGGGCAGCGCCACGGTCAGGTAAAGCATGGTGAACACGGTATTCAACGCCGAGATACGCACTTGCGCGAAAACGACCTGTCGGAAGGCGGTGGCCAAGCGTGCGACCCGTTGGGCGAGTGCTTCACCGAACGGACCGAGAGCGTCCTGCTGCAAGGTTTCCTGTAGCGAAGCCATGCCACCGACGACCATGCCGATCAGGATGTGTGCCAGCGTGTGTCCGGTCTCCTTGCCAATGACCTGCAGTTCGCCGGAGTGATCGCGCAACCAGCCGCTGGCGCGCTCGCGCAACGCCGGGACATCGCGGGGCAACAGATCGGCCAACCACGCCGGCAGCGTCGACCGGGTGCTGTCGATGATCTCGGCCATTTTGGTCAGCAAGGCGGCAAAACTGCCGCCTTCGCTGTGCATGAAAGCGCTCAAGCCGACAGCGGCGCCACTGATCGCGCCGACGACGACCAGCACCAGCAGACCGATGGCCAGCTTGCGGGCGCGCATACCCGGCAGGTGACGCGCAAAATAAGGGGACAACAGATGCACCAGCTGATAGACCAGCAAACCAGCAATCAACGCCGCCAGCAGCTTGAAATGCAGGATGAGGATCGTCGTCAGTAACGCCAGTAACCAGGCGGCGTACTGATGACGAGTGGCGTCAGGTAACGGGTTGAGCAAAGAAGCGCCTTTCATTGACGAGGGATGACAGACAGAATCTGCCGGCTTCAGGCATCGATCAGTTGTGCCGACGCACTGCCTTGACGATGGAGCAATTGCGTCAAGCCGAAGGCGGGCAGGGCGGATTGCAGCCGTTCGGGGTGCGCGGTGGCCAACAGGCTGAGCCGGCCGTTGCCGTAGGCGGCCGGCCCGGCCAGGCGCGCGCATTGACGGGCGACGGCATCCGCGACATCGACCAGTTGCGCGCGCTGGCCGACGATCGTTTCCAGCAACGGCCGCAGAAAGGCATAGTGCGTGCAGCCGAGAACGATGTGGTCGGCGCCTTTCGCCAAAAGTGGCTCGACGTGGCCGCGAGCTTCCTCGGAAAAAACCGGATCATCGATCTGCAAGCCTTCGACGCGCGTTGCCCAGCCGGGACAGGCCTCGACGTCGACCTCGACGTCGCCGGCGTGACGTTCGATCAATTGCGCCAGACGCTGGCTGCGCGCCGTCGATACCGTTGCCAGCACCGCGATGCGGCCGCTGCGCGTCGCCGCCGCTGCCGGTTTGACGCCCGGTTCGACGCCGACCACCGGTATCAGCGGAAACGACTCGCGAAAAGCCGCGACGGCTGCGGCGGTGGCGGTATTGCAGGCGACGACGATCATCCGGCAGCCTTGCTCGACCAGAAATGTGCCGATGCACAGCATCCGACGGCGGATGTACTCGTCGTCCTTGTCACCATAGGGGACGTGCGCGGTATCGGCGAAATAGACCAGATCGGCATCCGGCAGCGAATCCGCAATCGCCGCCAGCACCGAGAGTCCGCCCAGACCGCTGTCGAAAACACCGATCATTGCCCGTTCTCGCCGGCCGAGGCGTCGCCGAATGAAATGCTTGATGGTGGTGGTTGGCTATTCAGCATCGCTTGTTGTCCTATCACCCAAAGGAGAAAGCCGGCGGCTGGCCGGCTTCTCGTGCGGCTTGGCTCGCAGAGAAGGAACCGGGCGGACAGCAATCAGGGGCACTGATGCAAAATCCGCTCCGTTCAGCGAAGCTCAAGCGACGGCGACTGGAATCTTGCCGATGCGTGCCTGCCATTCCTGCGGTCCGGTGTTATGCACCGAAACACCGCTCGAATCGACGGCGACGGTCACCGGCATATCCTTCACCTCGAATTCATAGATCGCTTCCATGCCCAGATCGTCGAAACCGACCACTTTGGCGGTACGGATGGCCTTGGCCACCAGATAGGCGGCGCCGCCGACAGCCATCAGGTAAGCCGAGCGATGCTTGCGGATAGCTTCGATGGCCGCCGGACCGCGTTCGGCCTTGCCGACCATCGAAATCAGCCCGGTTTGGGCGAGCATCATTTCGGTGAATTTATCCATGCGCGTGGCGGTCGTCGGACCGGCCGGGCCGACGGCTTCGTCGCGCACCGGGTCGACCGGGCCAACGTAATAGATCACCCGGTTGGTGAAATCGACCGGCAAGGATTCACCTTTGGCCAGCATGTCCTGAATGCGCTTATGCGCCGCATCGCGACCGGTAAGCATCTTGCCGTTCAGCAGCAGGGTCTGGCCTGGTTTCCAGGCGGCGACTTCCGCCGGCGTCAGCGTATCGAGATTGACGCGGGTCGACGTTTCGGTGTTCGGCATCCAGTTGACCTGCGGCCATTGCGCGAGATCGGGTGGCGTCAATACGGCCGGACCGGAACCGTCGAGGTGGAAATGCACGTGCCGGGTGGCGGCGCAGTTGGGGATCATCGCGACCGGCAGACTGGCGGCATGCGTCGGATAGTCGAGGATTTTGACGTCGAGGACCGTTGTCAGGCCGCCGAGGCCCTGCGCGCCGATGCCTAGCGCGTTGACCTTCTCGTAGAGTTCGAGGCGCAGTTCCTCGACCCGGTTGCTGGCGCCGCGGGCGATCAGTTCGTGGATGTCGACCGGCGCCATCAGCGATTCCTTGGCCAGCAGCATCGCTTTTTCGGGCGTACCGCCGATGCCGATGCCGAGGATGCCGGGCGGGCACCAGCCGGCGCCCATCGTCGGCACCGTTTTCAACACCCAGTCGACGATCGAATCGGACGGATTGAGCGCGTAGAACTTCGATTTGTTCTCCGAACCCCCGCCTTTGGCGGCGCAAATCACTTCCACATGATGGCCGGGAACGATTTCGTAATGGACGACGGCCGGCGTATTGTCCTTCGAGTTCTTGCGTGCACCCGCCGGGTCGAGCAACACCGAGGCGCGCAGCGTGTTGTCCGGGTGGTTGTAGGCGCGGCGCACGCCTTCGTCGCACATCTCCTGCACCGACATTTCTGCTTGCCAATGCACATCCATGCCGACTTTCAGGAAGATCACCGCGATGCCGGTATCCTGACAGATCGGGCGCCGTCCTTCGGCGCACAGGCGGCTGTTGGTGAGGATTTGCGCGATGGCGTCCTTGGCGGCCGCGCTTTGCTCGCGCTCGTAAGCGGCGCCGAGCGCCTGAATGTAATCGAGGGGATGGTAATAGCTGATGTACTGGAACGCGTCAGCGATGCTCTGGATAAAGTCTTCCTGCTTGATAGTCGTCATTTCAGGCTCTCTACGGTGAGGGACGGCGGATCACCCGCCGTGGGTGTCGGGACGCGGCGGGGTGCCATGCGGCGACTTGGCCATTGTTACGGTCAGGGTCATGATCCGGTCCACCCAGGCCATAGCTAGCGCCGACAGCAGAAAAACGGCATGGATGATCACCTGCCACATGATCGTGTGCTCGTTCATGTTCTGCGCGTTGATGAATGTTTTCAGCAAATGGATCGACGAGATGCCGATGATGGCCGTCGACAATTTGATTTTGAGGACGCCGGCGTTGACGTGCGACAGCCACTCCGGCTGATCGGGGTGACCTTCGAGATCGAGGCGGGAAACGAAAGTCTCGTAGCCGCCAATGATGACCATGATCAGCAGATTGGCGATCATTACTACGTCGATCAGGCCAAGGACGATCAACATCACCTCGGTTTCCGAGATGCGTGTACTGCTGAAAAAAAGGTTATGAATCAGATGCCATAACTCGATCATGAACAGATAGACGTAGGCGCTCTGCGCGACGATCAAGCCGAGATAAAGCGGTGCCTGCAGCCAGCGGCTCCAGAAAATGAAGATTTCGAGTTTGTCGACGAGGGGATTTTGCGGACGCATGGCAGCTGAAAATAGATGATGCGAAACGGAAATAATGAAGTCTCGATTTTATCACCAAGACCAATTTCACAGCTTTTGCCGTCGCAGTGGGACCAGCGAGCGGGAAAAAAGCAGCCACGCGGGCTGCTTTTTTCAACTTGCCTGTGCAGGCGAAGGTGGCCTGTTCGGCGTCGGACGACGAGGTGGCGAGTCGAGCGAACGTTTACGCCAGTTTGGCGAAGGCTTCGATCACCTCGACAGGCGCTTGTACCAGTTCGATCAGCACGCCTTCACCAGCAATCGGGAATTCGGCGCTGGCTTTCGGATGCAGGAAGGTGATATCGAAACCGGCTGCTCCCTTGCGAATGCCACCGGGAGCGAAGCGCACGCCATTGGCGCTCAGCCATTCGACGGCTTTCGGCAGGTCATCGATCCACAGGCCGATGTGGTTGAGCGGTGTCGCGTGGACGGCCGGTTTCTTTTCCGGGTCGACCGGCTGCATCAGGTCGACTTCGACCTTGAATGGGCCGCTGCCCATGGCGACGATGTCTTCGTCGACGTTTTCACGTTCGCTGACGAAGTTGCCGGTGATTTGCAAGCCGAGCATGTCGACCCACAACTGGCGCAGTTTCAATTTATCCGGGCCGCCGATAGCGATTTGTTGAATACCCAGAACTTTAAAAGGACGTGATTGGTTCATAGTCTCTCAGATTGTTGTAGTTGGCGGGTTGAAATGATCCGTTGCGGCGCGCTCAATCGCGGGCGGAACGGCGTATTGCAGGTGCGGCGGCAATTTCGCCGCTGGTCGAAAACGCTTCGACGTTGAGTTCAATGGTATCAGGGTCGTAAAGATAATTCACCATCAGTCCATACGACTGCTTGCTGCCGCGCGTCGAGGTGTCGGCGAGGTAATTGAGGCGCTCGATGCGTGCCCCGTTGCCGAGATGGAAGCGCGCCACCGGGTCGTACGGGCGACCCTCGCGTTTGGCGGTGAGCAAGTAGCGCGCCGCCAAACGAAGCATGCCGTGTTCGAGTGCGCGCGCCAGGCGTGCTTGTTCCATCCAGCGGCCGTCGGCGAGCAGTGACGGCAATTGATCGGCGCTGGTCAGCGGTGCCGTTTCCGGAGGCAGGTGCCGGGCGATTCTTTGCAGGTCGCTGGCAGTGAAGGCCGCCGCCCAGGCGTCGGGCGACTTTTCGGCCCAGCGGCGGAAAGTGGGCAGGGGCGACAGCGTGGCAAAATGAGCCAGTTTCGGATAATCGCGTTTGAGATCATCGACCACCCGTTTGAGCAGGAAGTTGCCGAAGGAAACGCCGCGCAGACCAGTCTGCGTATTCGAAATCGAATAGAAAATGGCCGTGCTCGCCTGTTCGGTATCGAAAACAGGAGCGTTCTCGTCGAGCAAGGTCTGCACGTTGTCGGCCAGATGATCGATCAGCGCCACTTCGA
This sequence comes from uncultured Candidatus Accumulibacter sp., assembly GCA_964428215.1. Taxonomy (GTDB): domain Bacteria; phylum Pseudomonadota; class Gammaproteobacteria; order Burkholderiales; family Rhodocyclaceae; genus Accumulibacter. Next base: position 20,851 of record CAYRXO010000021.1, read on the forward strand.
CGAAAATCAGCGGTTCGAGCGGCATGCGCGGATGGAAAAAGGCGTAACAGCGCCGATCTGAATCGAGCCGGTTTTTCAGATCGCTCCAGGAACGGATTTCATGCACCGCCTCGTATTCGATCAGGCGTTCGAGCAAGACGGCCGGCGAGTCCCAAGTGATGCGTTTCAATTCGAGAAAACCGACGTCAAACCAGGCGCCCAGGCGTGTTTCCAGCTCGCGGTCGAGCGATGGCAGCGCCGGATCGCGCTCGAGATAGCGCAGCAGATCGGCGCGCAGGTCGACGAGAAATTTGACCCCCTGCGGTAAGGCGGTGAACTGCGTCAGGATGCGCAGACGCGATGAACGCAAGGCCTGACGCAGTTTCGATTCGGCCTCCCATTGCGCATCGCTGCCGATTGCCGCCTGAAATTCGGCGTGCGCCTGACCGACCTTTTCCGGGTCCGGATTGAATTCACAGGCGATCAATCGCAAGAATGCGGCACGTCCGTCATCGTCGAGTTGGCGATAGGTTTCAGCCAGCCGGCCGGCGCGCCGCCGGGCGGAGATTTCGCCGCCGACACCATTGGCGCACTCGTGCAACAGATCACGTACGCGGGCCAGTTCCCGATTGTCGAGCCGACGTTTGGCGGCTTCATCGGCGAGCAGCTTGCGAACCCGTTGCAAGCTGCGGGAAACGATATTTTCTGCCATCAGATTTCCTTTGTCCGCCATCCGTCGCAGTCTTAGCGCGGATGGCGATGGGCGAAGACGAGAAAAGCGATACCGACCAGCATCATCGGCAGCGACAGCCACTGCCCCATGCTGACGGTGAGTGATAAACCGAAGATGCCATCGTCCGGCGAGCGGAAATATTCGGCCAGCCAGCGCAGCGCGCCGTAGCCAAACAGGAAAACGCCGGACACGGCGGCGCGCGGCCGCGGCCGACGCGCATACAGCCATAAGACGACGAAAAGCAGCAGCCCTTCGAGGAGCGCCTGATAAAGCGGCGACGGATGACGCGGCAGGGCATCGACCTTCGGAAAAATCATGGCCCACGGCAGGGACGGATCGGCCGGCCGTCCCCACAGTTCGCCATTGATGAAATTGCCGAGCCGTCCGGCGGCCAATCCCAGCGGCACCAGCGGGGCGATGAAGTCGGTGACCTCCAGCCAATGACGGCCGGTCTTGCGGGCGATGAGCCACATGGCGAACAGCACGCCGAGAAAACCGCCGTGAAACGACATGCCGCCGCGCCAAACGGCGAAGATTTCCAGCGGATGCTGCAGATAGTAAGCCGGTTCGTAGAAAATCACCTGCCCCAGCCGACCACCGACGACGACGCCGAGGACGCCGTAAAAAAGCAGGTCGTCGAGTTGCGCCAGCGTCCAGCCGCTGCCGGCAGGCTGAGCCGGATGACGGATGCGCTGCCTACCCAGCCACCAGAATTGCAGGAAAGCCAGCAGGTACATCAGTCCGTACCAATGCACGCTCAGCGGACCGATCGAAATGGCGACAGGGTTGAATTGCGGGTGGATCAACACGGCGGGGCACCCGGAGGCAGATGGAGATAGAATGCGCAACCGGATTATATCGCGCCCGTTTGGCGTGTTTTCGATTGGAGACGACGATGCCGAATTACCGTTCCCGTACCTCGACCCACGGTCGCAACATGGCCGGCGCACGTGCGCTGTGGCGCGCCACCGGCATGCAGGACGGCGATTTCGGCAAGCCGATCATCGCCGTGGTCAATTCCTTCACCCAATTCGTTCCCGGACACGTACACCTGAAGGACCTCGGCCAGCTCGTTGCCCGCGAGATCGAAGCAGCCGGCGGCGTGGCCAAGGAATTCAACACCATCGCCATCGACGACGGCATCGCCATGGGTCACGACGGCATGCTCTATTCGCTGCCGTCGCGCGATCTGATCGCCGATTCGGTGGAATACATGGTCAACGCCCACTGCGCCGACGCCATGGTCTGCATTTCGAATTGCGACAAGATCACGCCGGGGATGCTGATGGCCGCGCTGCGCGTCAACATCCCGACGATCTTCGTATCCGGCGGCCCGATGGAAGCCGGCAAGGTCAACTGGGGCGGCAAGACGATCGCCGTCGATCTGGTCGATGCGATGGTCAAGGGCGGCGACAGCAGTTGCTCCGACCAGGAAGTCGAATCCTTTGAACGCTCGGCGTGCCCGACCTGCGGCTCGTGTTCGGGCATGTTCACCGCCAATTCGATGAACTGCCTGACCGAAGCGCTCGGTTTCTCCCTGCCCGGCAACGGCACGTTGCTGGCGACGCATGCCGACCGTCGCGAACTGTTCCGCCAGGCGGGGGCGCGCATCGTCGACCTCTGCCGCCGCTACTACCAGCAGGAGGATGCCTCGGTGCTGCCGCGCTCGATCGGCAGTTTCCAGGCTTTCGAGAATGCGATGACGCTCGACGTAGCGATGGGCGGTTCGACCAATACCGTGCTGCACATCCTCGCCGCCGCCCGCGAAGCCGGCGTCGATTTCACGATGGCCGACATCGACCGGCTGTCACGCCAGGTGCCGTGTCTGGCGAAAGTGGCGCCGGCGACGCCGGACTACCACATCGAAGACGTCCATCGCGCCGGCGGCATTTTCGGCATTCTCGGCGAACTCGACCGCGCCGGTCTGCTGCACCGGCAGGTGCCGACGGTGCATGCCGCGACGCTCGGCGAAGCGATCGACCGCCACGACATTTTGCGCGGCCAGGATGCAGAGGTGCATGAATTCTATCGCGCGGCGCCGGGCGGCGTACCGACGCAAGCCGCCTTCTCGCAGAATCGGCGTTACCCCGAACTCGATGTCGACCGGCAACGGGGTTGCATCCGTGATCGCGCGCACGCCTATTCGCAGGACGGGGGGCTCGCCGTGCTCTACGGCAACATCGCCCACGACGGCTGCATCGTCAAGACCGCCGGCGTCGACGAAAGCATCTGGCGGTTCAGCGGCAAAGCGCGCGTTTTCGAGAGCCAGGACGACGCCGTGCAGGCCATCCTCGGCGACCGGATTCATGCCGGCGATGTGGTGGTCATCCGCTACGAAGGACCGCGCGGCGGACCGGGAATGCAGGAGATGCTCTACCCGACCTCGTATCTGAAATCGAAAGGCCTGGGCAAAGTCTGCGCCCTGCTCACCGACGGACGCTTTTCCGGCGGCACCTCCGGCTTATCGATCGGCCACGTCTCGCCGGAAGCGGCCGAAGGCGGCGCCATCGGTCTGGTCGAAGAAGGCGATACGCTCGAAATCGACATCCCGCACCGCCGCATTCATCTGGCGCTGAGCGACGACGAACTGGCTCGCCGGCGGCAGGCGATGGACGCGCGCGGCGCGAACGCCTGGCAACCGGCGCAAGCGCGGCAGCGTCAGGTGTCGCAAGCCTTGCAAGCGTATGCGCTGATGGCGACCTCCGCCGCCAAGGGTGCCGTCCGCGATCTTGCCGCCTTGCGCCAGCGCTGATCCAGCGCATATTCGAGCGGCCGCGCAGGAAAGGCGCGTTCGGCCATTACGATGGCTTGCAGGCGACGGGTCACGCTTGTCAGTGCCCCGTTTTCTGAAAAATTTCGCTTGCCCCCTTTGTTCGCGCCAGCGACAGGGCGATCGCATGAATGCCATCGTCGTAAACCCACCGCGGACAGCGAAAAATGACTCTATCCAGATGGCATTGTCTACGCTTGCAGCAAAAACAAAAGTTGGCTGTTCTCGGTGCTGACGTCTCGTCGCATTCATTGTGCATTTGTTGCGATTTTTCGCAGGGATTCAAAGCAGTACGCGAATTCCTGCATTCGGGGAGAGATGAGCGGGTCGTCGCCTTGCGTGCGCCTGATGTGCGCGCTGCCATGGATGATGATTGCCCGGCGACGCCAGCCACCGTTTGTCTGGTGCGAGTAACGACTCCGAATGGACGCGTTCATGTGCTGATGACGTCGCTTCTCGATGTGGTGGCCTTTCCGGCGGCGGGTATTGCCGAGTTGTATCATGGTCGCTGGCGCGCTTCTCGATCCCGTTCGTCTTACAAGATCAACCGCACCCTGGCCATCGACAAGATCAAGCGACAGATCGGTCGTTGGCTGCTCATGGCGTCCGCCACCACACGCCGCCTCAATCCCCTTCTTGATAAAATCGCTTTGAATCGGCAGAAATTCGTCCCCGATCGCTCTCGACCAAGAAAACCTCAGCCCAAACCGCATCTGTCACATGCTTACAAGTGAATATGACTAAAAGTTAAATTGCGAAAATTGGGTAATAAACGCCGAAACCCTTTTTCTGCGGATCAGAACGCCCACGGCTGGCTGACCTGATGTCGACTACACTCAATGCAGATGAATTGCGTGAAGGAAGGGCCATGAATGCCGTCTCATTTGCTGCCGCGGGGATGACCGACGAAGAGAGCTTGCAGGATTTCATCGATGCCTTGCGCGACTATGCGCCGGCCATCGAACGGGATGTTGCCCGGCTGCGGAACGCGCCCGGCGAGCGCGAAGTCCTCGGCAGCCTGTTCCGGGCGCTGCATAACATCAAAGGCGACGCGGCTTTGTGCAAGGTCGAGCTGGCGGTGTCGGTGGTGCATCCGATCGAGAGCATTCTCGCCCGCGTGCGCGGCAACGATTTTCCGTTTACCGATCCGATCGCTGAAATGATTTTGCTGGCCATCGACCGGGTGGAACTGGCGGCAGCCCGACTGGTGCGTGGTGATGCGCTCGACGGTTTGCAACTGGCTCCCCTGGTCGACGGGCTGGAACAACTGGCGCAGGCCGCCGCAGACGACGTTGACGAGCAGGTGTCGGCAATCATCGAAGCGGTGACCGGTTTTCGTCCGGTGGCCAGTGCCACGCTACGCCAGCGCGGCCGGGTCTCATTGGTGCATAGCGCGGCGCGCTTTCCTGAAGCGGACGATCTGCGTTTTTTTCAGTCCTTGGCGCAGCAGCTGGAAGCGCGATCGCCGCTGTTCAAGGGACGCACGACGCGCATCCTGCGCCTGTGCAAGGAAACCAATCAGGTTACGGGTACGACGATCGACCCGCGGCAGCTCGAAGCAGCGGTCTATATGCACGACATCGGGATGATGTTTCTTGCCGAATCGGACTGGTTGAAAGCCAGCGTCATGACGCCGCAGGAGAAAGAGCGGCTGCACGATCATCCGACGTACGCCGCCGGCCTGTTGGGACGGATCGACAACTGGGAAGCGGCGGCCGAAATGGTCGCGCAACACCATGAAATGCCGGACGGGCGCGGCTATCCGCAGGGGCTCAGCGGCGCGCAGATTTGTCCTGGCGCCAAGGTGCTGGCAATCGTCGATGCGTTCGAGGCGGTGATGCTCAAACATATCGATCGCGGTCGCAACCGTTCGGTCCTGCGCGCCATTGCCGAAATCAACGCTTGCGATCAGCAGTTTGCTCCGGAGTGGATCGGGCCCTTCAATCAGGTCATTCGACGTTCGCTGGAAGCGGCTTGATGGACGACGGGAGCGCCGATCTATCACGTCGTTTTGGCGGTATCGGTCGGCTCTACGGGGAAGTGGCCTGGCGACGCTTCACGGCGGCGCACGTCGCGGTGGTCGGCATCGGCGGCGTCGGTTGCTGGGCGGCGGAAGCGCTGGTCCGCTCCGCGATCGGCCGCTTGACCTTGATCGATCTGGACATGGTCGCCGAATCGAACGTCAATCGGCAAATTCATGCTTTCGATGGCGAATTCGGCAAGGCCAAGGTGTCGGCCATGG
>CAYRXO010000022.1:0-26449 GCA_964428215.1 uncultured Candidatus Accumulibacter sp.
ATGCTCCTTCTTGCTGACATGTTATGCCTCACACACAAAATTGCGGACAGGCTCGCCCCAAGCGGCTTTGGGCAGTCAGACGCCTACCCAAACGATGCAGAAATGGTTTATTTCAAACCCCGAGATCTTTCATCGAAAACCGGATGATCAGACGGGATGTGACAGTGGGGGCAAGGCTACCACTTATCCTGCTGTCCGAAATTCCGGCGCCACCTCTGACACAGCCTCTTCTTTTTTTGCGTGACAACTTCTAATATTCTCTTCGTCGTTGTTCTTCACACCTTCAACTTACAGGAGACAAACATGAGATCCGTTCTCTCTATTTTGGCCGCCGTCCTGGCTTTCGGCCTCAGTGCGATCAGCGGTGACGCCGAAGCGGCGAAACGCTTCGGCGGAGGTCAATCACTGGGCATGCAGCGTCAGTCGGTCGCTCCCCAGAAATCGCCCGCTGCCGCCCCGGCGCATGCCGCGCCAACAGCGGGCGCCGCCGCGACAGGTGCCGCCGCCGCTCCCAAGCGCTCCTGGATGGGGCCGCTGGCTGGACTGGCTGCCGGTATCGGGCTGGCGGCGCTGGCCTCGCACTTCGGATTCGGCGAAGAATTGGCGTCGATGCTGATGTTCGCTTTGCTGGCGATGCTGGTACTGGCAGTCATCGGCTTCATGATGCGCCGCCGGGCGGCCAGCAATCCGATGGCTGGCGACAATCTGCGCTATGCCCCGGCGACAGCCGATAACGCGCCGATGCAGCGCAGCCCTGTCGATATGGCATTGCCCGCCACTAGTGCGGCCACTGCCGCCAACGCGATCACGCAGGAAAATATTCCGGCCGACTTCGACCGTGCTGCTTTCGAGCGCAATGCCAAGGTCAACTTCATCCGTCTGCAAGCCGCCAACGACGCGGGTAATCTCGACGACATCCGTGAATTCACGACTCCGGAAATGTTCGCCGAGATCAAGATGAACCTCGCCGATCGTTCCGGCGCCAAGCAGCAGACGGACGTCGTCAGTATCGAGGCCACCGTTCTCGACGTCAGCGAGGAAAGCAACCGCCATATCGTCAGCGTGCATTTCAGCGGCTTGATCCGCGAAGAGCAGAACGGCCCCGCCGAACCGCTCGACGAAATCTGGCACATGGTCAAACCGCGCACCGGCCAAGGCGGCTGGGTCGTCGCCGGCATTCAGCAAGTTCAGTAAAGCGGGGCGTCGCCGACGTTCCGGCGCCAGGAACCTGGCAGAGTTTGCTCTCGACCAATTGATGCCAATGAAATGTGGAATCCAGGTCTGCTAGGCTCCCAGCCGCGGGCGACGGCAGAGGTGTCCCCGTTTGTTTGGACAGGAAATGCTCGAGGATAAGAGGAGCCCTGCCAGTTGTGGTTGGTTGACCGGTGATACGATTAGTTTTGATCTTCTGGAATTTTATACAAGCCGAGTAGAGCTCGGTGGAGCTTGTGGGCGAAGGGAGGTGCGGTGGGAAAGTCGCCAGACTTTCCACGGCAAGCGGCCCGGTGCGCGTGAGCGCATCGTCCACAAATCCACGGAGCCCCTTCAGCATGCCTGATGCCACGGCTCGGATGGCAGACGCGAGTGCCACGAAACAGGCGGCGTCGGGCGTTCTACCCTCCCGGGCGCGATGAGGCCGTCGCTCGTTGTAGAAGCGCAGATAGGGGGGCCAGCCAGGTTGGCTTTCGCCTCACCGACGCTGTCATAGGCCTTGAGATACACTTCCTCGTACTTGACGGTCTTCCACAGGCGCTCGACAAAGACGTTGTCTCGCCAGGACCCCTTGCCGCCCCTGCGGATCCGGATACCGTGCGCCTTGAGCATCCCGGTGAATTCGCTGCGGGTGAACTGGCCACCCTGATCGGAGTTGAAGATTTCCGGGCAGCCGTGCCGGTGGATAGCTTCGCGGACCACGTCCAGACAGAAGTCTGGTCGTCAAGGTGTTCGACAGCCGCCAGGCGAGAACCCGCCGCGAGTACCAGTCGATCACGGCGAACCGGTAGAGGAAGCCTCGGCGCATCGAAAGATAGGTGATGTCCGCCGCCCACACCGGGTTGGGCCGCTCGACGGCGAGATCGCGCAGGAGATACGAATGGATTTCCTCGCCCCGCTGCCGACGAGAGGGGCTTCCGATACAGGGCCTCGATGCGCATGCGCACCATCCGGGTGCCGATGTGTCTGCGGCCGGCCTCAAAGCCCCCTCGGGGCGAAGCAAATCGCATAACCGGCGGCGCCGGCAAAGAGGTGCTCGAGATGCAACTCGTCGATCCGGCGCATCCGCGCCAGGTTCTCCGCCGAGACCTCGCGGGGCGTGTCGTACGCGCTCGAACGGGCCAGCCCGAGGAGGGCGCACTGATGCGCGACAGGGAGCCTTTGTGGTCAATCATCGTCTTGCGCTCGGCAAGCCCGCCTGGGTGAGCGCAGGTTCTAAAAAATCGTTCGCCAGCGTCAGCTGTCCGATCTTGGCATGCCGTTTCGTCAAGTCCGGATCGCTACTCGCAGGAACGCCGGCATCCCCAAACACCTGAACCGCGCGCTCCGTCCGTTGCCGCTTCCCGTCCGTGATCGGGTTCGGGTGAATGTCATCCTGCGGCGCCAGTTCCGCCAGCGTCTTGTCGCTCTTCAGCGCCGCCAACGCCACCTGCGTCTTGAATGCCGGCGTGTGGTTCCGCCTCGTCCTTCTCGTCATGCTCTTGCTCCTGTTGTGGCTGCTTCCGCAGCCGTTCGTGGGGGCAAGGCTACCACTTATCCTGCTGTCCGAAATTCCGGCGCCACCTCTCTGCGCTCGGGAACGGCTGACAACAAGCGACTGGCCAGTGGTACGCACATCGACCGCCTTGTCCAATCAGCGGCGAAGTCAACTCCGATGGCGCTCAACGCACGCGCATCGTCGCCACTTCCGGAAATTCCTCGAGCAAACGCTGATAGTCGTCAGGCCGATCGACGTCCCAAAGCGTCGGCAGCTCGCGCCAGCGCCAGTGTAGTTCTGCGAGACGTTGCCACGTTTGCGTCAACACGCGCTCGCTTCCCCATTCGACGCCGGCAAACAGCGCCGGGGCTGGGCGACGCAGGCCGAGCAGTACATAGCCGCCATCTTCGGCTGGAATCAGCACCGCATCACTGTCGTTCAAAGCCGCGGCGGCAGCCCGCAATAAGGCGGGCGTCAAGCGTGGACAATCGGTGCCGAGCAGCAAGGTGCCGGCAGGCGTCGGCGATGCCAGCAGCGCGGCAAGCATTCGCGCGCCGAGATCCCCCGCGGGTTGCTCGCGCAGCGTCACGCCGTACTGTTCGGCACAACGGAGAAAATCGGCTTGCGCAACCGTCGGAGTGCACCAAACGGTGACAGGACCAGTCGCCGCGGCAACCGCCGTGGCGACACTGCGAGATAACAGCCAGCGCTGCAAGTCAGCAGCCGCTTCGGCGCCGAGCCGCGGGATGAGGCGGGTTTTGCTCAACCCGGCGATCGGCGCCTTGGCGAGAATGGCGATAGCGATTGATGGCGAAAGGCCGGCCATATTCAACGAAGCACGCTCCAGACCGTCATCGGCTCCTGCTTCGCCCATGACAGCTTCAGTGTCGGTCGGCTGGCGGACAATCGTCTGCCGCGCCGACAAATCGGAAATCGGCAAAGCCGGCATGCGCCTCGCCACCCGTGTTGTCGGTATCTGAAGCGAGCGCCAGCGCGCGCAGCTCACCGCCGATGTCGCCGAAAGCATGCTGGAAATCCTGCGCGACGTCGCGCCGCTCCAGCACCCAGCCGCCGGCCTGCGCGGCCCCGAGCGCAGCACAAGCATACGCGCGCGATCGGTCTAGGCATTATTCTGCCAGGTGCCGATCGGATGACGGTTATCCCAGACGCAGTTATTAACCCGGCAATCAAATAGCTGAGAATTTGGCATATTGAACTGAGGCATGTTTAAAAATAAGCCATGACCCGTTCGGGTGTTTTACTGAGAAACTTCATGAAGGTTGTGGCTTTTTGCAGTAACCCATTCTTACTGTTCGCTCGATCAGAGGTTCGCAATACGGTTTTGAAATCCCGGTTCAAATACTCATCCGGATGGCGTTGGTGCATAAATAGAGACTTTCCCACTTTTCCTGAAATTCGCAGCAAAATTGAAGATTCGCCACCACTAAGCGTTATAAAAATGCCATCTGCAGAATAATTCTCCACCACATTTCGGTCAATAATGTTGATTTATGCACCAACCCCCATCCGGATTGATTTCCGGCGAGTAAGGCGGCAGATAGAAAACCTCAATCTGATCTTTTCGCTCAGCCAGCCACCGTGACCAGCCTTGCGTGATGCACCTTCAGGTTATCGAGGATCAGAAACACTTTTCCGTTGCTATCAGCAATCAACCGCCCCAGGAAGCCGATGAACAAGTCAGTATTCATCGCTTCTTCAATGAATTCGAAACGAACTAAACCTTGGTTGCTGATCGCCGAAACCATCGACAATCCGTATCGTTTGCTGGGTGCTGCCAATATCGGCGTTTGACCGGCTGGCGCATAACCGCGAAGCCAATGACCATCTTCAGCAACCGCCGTTTCGTTACCCCAGCAAATCGTCGCGCCTTCCGCCTTCGCACGGGCCGCAATCATCGGGGTTTAGTTCGTTTCGAGTGGAACGGGCAAGAAAGTGGCGAAGGGCGAGGCTGGCAAATTAGAGAGTTTCCCGGCGATGGGGTAGGCCATAGCGATGAAGTTTTCGACGCGGCGATAGCCGCGCGCCCGTGCGCGCACCTCCTGAAGGGCTCGATTCATCGCTTCGACCCCGGCCGTTGTGTTTGTCCGCCTGGAACCCGTTGAGTACGCCAGGAAGAGGGTTGGTGATCGTCCTGCCGAGGCGCTTGAAAGGTTCGAGTCGGCAGCGGCTGGCCCAACTGAGCCAGCGCTTGAGCAGGGGCTTGGCCTCGTCAGGTGTCGTGGCGGTGGCGTAGATGGAGCGCAGCGCCTGCTTGATCCGCCAAGCCCGTGCGGTCTTGAGGTTCGAGCGCTGCAACCCGTGCATGGTCTCGGTTTGTTTGACGGTCCAGTCGGCGGGCTTCTTGTGCAGGCCCCAGCCGCTGCGCCATGGCGCAGGAATCCTCGCCACGCCGGGCACGAAATTTTCGCTGAAGCGTCCTACCCATTGCGTCTCCGCCTGCGACGCCGAGGCGGACGACAATCCACAGAACAGCATCAGCAGGCCACTGCAAGCCTTGACCGTCAAGATCTTCATCCGCGTCGCCAGTGGTGGAAACGTTCCACCCAGGCCAATAGCCGTTGTGGCGCATGCGCGCGTTGCCAGTTACCGGCGACGTACTTGTTCGCCTCGGCCAGGGTCGGGTAGATATGGATCGTCGCCAGAATTTTTTTCAGGCCGATGCCGTGCTTCATCGCCAGAACGAATTCGGCGAGCAGGTCGGCAGCGTGTTCGCCGACGATGGTGACGCCGAGCAGCTTGTCGCGGCCGGGTACGGTCAGCACCTTGACCAGACCGTGCGCCTCGCCATCGACGATCGCCCGATCGAGATCGTCGATGCCGTACGTCGTCACCTCGTACGGCACGCCCTGCGCACGCGCCTCGCTTTCATTGAGTCCGACGCGCGCCACTTCCGGATCGACGAAGGTCGCCCAGGGAATCGTCGAATAATCGACTTTGAATTTCCTGTACGGCGAGAAGAGCGCATTGACTGCGGCATACCAGGCTTGATGGGCTGCCGTATGGGTGAATTGGTACGGTCCGGCAACGTCACCAGCAACGTAGATATTCGGATAACGCGTTTGCAAAAATTCGCTGCATTCGATGCGGCGCGTAGCGGAAATGCCGAGATCTGCCAGCCCGTAACCGTCGACATTGGCCGTCCGGCCAAGCGCAAGCAGCAGGGTGTCGAAAACGATGCGCACTTCGCGGCCTTCATGCTCGGCAAAGAGGATTTTTTCGCCGGACTCGACGGCGAAACGCAACGCACGATGCGCGACCAGCACGTGGATTCCCTCAGCGCTGAAACGCTCGCTGACCCGCTGCGATATTTCAGGATCTTCACGCATCAGCAGACGCGGCGCCATTTCCACCAGCGTGACAGGCGCACCGAGACGGGCAAAAGCTTGCGCCAGCTCGGCGCCAATCGGTCCACCGCCAAGGACCAGCAAACGTCCCGGCAACTCGCGCAGCGACCAGACGGACTCCGAGGTCAGGTAGCCGACATCATCGAGGCCGGGAATCGGCGGGATGACGGGCCGCGCTCCGGCAGCGATGACGACGCTGCGCGTGGACAAGCGGGTCGTATCCCCCTCAGCAGTACGGATTTCCACTTCCCAGGGCGACACCAGCTTCGCCGTCCCCGCGATGACCTCGACACCCAGGCCACGATAGCGTTCCGCCGAGTCGTGCGGCGCTACTTGCGCGATCACCGCCTGCACCCGCTGCATCACGTCGGCAAAAGAGAATTCGACGTGCGCGTTGGCGATGCCGAATTCTCGGGCTCTGGCGACCTGAGCCAGCCACTTGGCCGAACGGAGCAACGCTTTCGATGGCACACAGCCGGTATTCAGGCAATCGCCGCCGAGGCGGTGCTTTTCGATCAGCGTCACTTTTGCCTTGACCGCCGCAGCGATATACGCGGTGACCAGACCGGCGCTGCCGCCACCGATCACCACCAGGTTGCGCTCGAAACGTTCCGGTTGCTGCCAGCCGGCATAGACTCTACGGGCGCGCAGCCGTTCGACGATCTGACGCGCCAACAATGGCAGAATGCCAAGAACAGCGAACGAAGCGAGCAATGCCGGCGACAGCACACCGGCCAGCGAATCGATGGCCGCCAGCTGCGTGCCGGCATTGACGTATGCCAGCGTGCCGGCCAGCATGCCAAGCTGGCTGACGGCATAAAACGTGCGCGCCTTCATCGTCGTCAAAGCAAACAACAGGTTGACCAGGAAGAAGGGGATCAGCGGCACCAAACGCAAAGAGAACAGATAGAAAGCGCCTTCGCGGCGCACACCGTCGTCGATCGCCGCCAGTCGCCGGCCGAAACGCTGCCTCAGCCAATCGCGCAGCAGAAAGCGCGCCAGGAGAAAAGCCAATGTCGCCCCGCAAGTCGAGGCGAAGGAGACGAGCAAGGTTCCCCACCACAGGCCGAATACCGCACCACCGGCCAGGGTCAGCAGGGTCGCGCCCGGCAAGGACAGCGCGGTAGTCAACACATAGAGCGAGAAATAGACGAGGGCGGCAGTCCACGGCCGTTCGGCCCGGAAGGTTTCGATCGCTGTCCGCTGCGCCTTCAGCGTCGCCAGATCGGTCCATTGCCCGAGATCGAAAATGAAATAGGCGGCGATCAACGCAGCAACGGCGATGATCAATGCCAGCTTGCGAAATCGCATCTCTTTCCCCGCTGACGTGACTGAGGATTGGCCCGAGTGAGGAGGTCGAGGCAGTTATGCCCGGTCGCAACGATGCTCGCTGTCGCCCTCTTTTCCAACACCCGCTAACGGCAAGCACGCCCAGTAAACCAGACCACTCCCCCTTCTAGCAAGATCAGGTTTAGTTTTGATGCCCCGGCGAGAGTCGTGCATCAATCAACGCGGATAACAATCTTGCCGGTCGATTTGCGGCTCAGCAGAAGTTCGAGGGCAGCGACAGCCTGATCCAGCGAGAAGCAGGCGGAGACTTGTGGTTTGATCGTCCCGGCAAGATAGCACCGCAACAGCGTCTCGAAACTCTCGCGCATCGCCTGCGGCCGCTGTTCCGCGTATGCCGGCCAGTTCAATCCGATGACGTCCACATTCTTCACCAGCAGATGGTTGGCGGGAATCGGCGGCACCTGCCCACTGGCAAAACCGATGACCAGCAAGCGCCCCTCAAAAGCCATGCTGCGCAAGGAAGCGGTGAACAGATCGCCACCGACCGGGTCGTAAACCACGTCGGCACCGCGTCCGCCGGTCAGATCCTTGATCCGTATGCGCGGATCTTCCTGGCTGAGGTCGATCAGATGATCGGCGCCGCGTTCGCGTGCCACCTGCAATTTGTCCACCCGGCTGGCGGTGGCAATCACCGTCGCACCAAGAGACTTGCCGATCTCGACGGCAGTCAGACCGACCCCGCCGGATGCGCCATGCACGACCAGCGTTTCGCCGGCACGCAGGCGGGCGCGCTGCGCCAAGGCGACGTGAGAAGTGCCATAGACGACCGGAAAAGCAGCGCCGTGTTGCCAGGGCATGCTGTCCGGCATGCGCACACAGCGACCGACGTCGGCAACGACTTGTTCGGCGTAGCCACCATGCGGGGTCAGGGCGATCACCCGCTCACCGACCGACAGGCCGTCGACGCCCTCCCCAGTTTCCAAAACTTCACCGGCGATTTCGAAACCGGGAGTAAACGGCACGGCCGGCTGACGCTGATACTGTCCGCGGATGATCAGGCAGTCGGCGAAATTGACGCCGCAGGCGCGCACGCGCAGAAGGACTTGTCCTGGTCCAGGTCGAGGCGCCTCAATTTCCTCCAGCCGTAGGGCCTCCAGACCGGTGAGTTCATGACAGACGATGGCGCGCATGGGAAAACCCTCCCTTATAAAAAAACCCTTCTGCCTCTGCCTGAGGGAGAAGGGTTTCGACGATGAAATCCGGCACGATCCTGCTCGCGCACGAGGTGCGCGAGCAGCCTTTAACGACTATGCAGCGCTTAACCGCCGATGATCTTGCGCACCACGTCGGTCATCGACAACACACCGATCGGTTTTTCTCTCTCGGTAACGACCAGACGATGCATGCGGCGGGCAGTGAGCAAGGTGACCGCTTCGCTCAGCAGCATGTCGGCATCGCAGCTCGCGCAGCCCGGAGTCATCACTTCGCGCGCCTTCAACTGGCGGGCCTCTTCGGGAGTCCGTCCCTGCCGCGCCAGCACCATATCGGTTTGCGAAACGACACCCACCGCCGTTCCCTGCCCGTCCATGACCACCACGGCATGGATTTCGTGGTCGACCATCATCTTGGCCACCGTTCCGACAGTGTCGTCCGGCGTGCAGGAAATGATGCCGGCGTGCATCAGGTCGCGCACCTTGCTGCCGTCGTCGGCGATGGTCAGACCACCGGCGTCGGCAATGCTCGGTAGCGGGACGGACATCGGATACGGCGCCGGCGTCGTATGGACGTCGCCCTTGGGCAGCGTCGGATGGACCATCTCGACCGGCGCCGGCGCACTGGCACCGAGGCCGAATTGTGGCGCGCCGATGAGGACGGACATATTGCCGTGCGGATGTTTGTTGTCGTGCATGAGTTGATGGGCCAGAGGCAGTTCTTCGTAGGTAAAGGCGCGTGACATGCAGGGATCGAGTTTGCCGGCCAGCGCCAACTGGTTCATTTCATTGGCTTGCACGGTATTGGCGAAGTGCGAACCCTGCAGACGCTTCTGACGCATCCACAGGTAGCGCAGATCGACGGTCGCGTTGTAGCCGGTGGTACCGGCGCAGACGACGACCATGCCGCCGGTTTCGCAGACGAAGATCGAACTCGGGATGGTGCTTTCGCCCGGGTGTTCGAAGACGATGTTCGGCGCGCGTTTTTCGCCGAGCACTTCCCAGATCTTGGCGCCGAAGGAGCGCACGCCCTTCAGCCATTTGGCGTAACCGGCGTTGTCTTTCCAGTGCGGCAGCATGCCCCAATGGTCAAACTCGTTGCGGTTGATGCAGCCCTTGGCGCCGAGCTTCATGCAGTAATCGAATTTGTCCTCGCCGGAAACCATCGCCACCGACGTAGCACCGACCGCTTTGGCGATCTGGATGGCCATCGAGCCGAGACCGCCGGCACCACCCCAGATCAGCGCCACGTCGCCTTTCTTGATCGAGCTTTCACCCCAGCCGTGCAGCATCCGCCAGGCGGTGGCGGCAACCAGCGTGTAGGAAGCGGCTTCCTCCCAGTTCATGTGCTTCGGCTTGGGCATGCACTGCTGCGCCTGGACGCGGGAGAACTGGGCAAAACTGCCGTAGTTGGTTTCGTAACCCCAGATCTTGAACGACGGCGAATACATCGGATCGCCGCCTTTCTTGACCCAGGAGCAATTGCGGTTGTACTGACCGCAGTGCATCACCACTTCGTCGCCGACCTTGACGTTGGTGACGTCCTTGCCGACGGCGTAAACGATGCCGGAAGCATCGCTGCCACCGATGTGGAAATCCTCCGGTTCGCCGCCCTTGTTGCGCGCAGCGATGACGTTCACCGGGATGCCGAGCGCCGCCCAGACGTTGTTGTAGTTGATGCCGGCCGCCATGACGTAGACCAGCACTTCGTCATCGGCGATCGACGGGGTGTTGACGACTTCTTTTTGAAAGGCTTCGGTGGGTTTGCCGAAACGCTCCTGACGTACCAGCCAGGCGTGCATTTTTTCAGGAACTTCCCCTAAGGGAGGTTGCTCGCCTAACTCATACAATTGCTTGCTCATGAAGATGCTCCTTTGTGGTTAGACTACTTGGTTGATTGGTGGGTAAAAATTTTGCAAGAATCTGTTTTCTCAGACAAACATACGCTTCGAACTGATTCGGCCTGCCAGCACGCAACCATTCGTCGACGCCGGCTGCCCCACCCAGCAGGCCAAGGCCGAAGGTACCGAATTCGTCTTTCAAGAGGCGGATGACCCAGGCGCGCTGGTGTCGGGCGCGCAATTCGTCGAACAGCCTGTTGGCGACGAGAAATTGCCGATGACGGTCGATGTGCGCCAGAAACGGCGCCAGCCCGCTGTGATTCGCGGCGCTGACCAGGCACACCGGGTAATCCCAGTCTTCGCGACGATCCTGGCGCGAAACGGAGCGTGCCAGTTCGCCGGCCGTTCTGTTAGCCAGCGCACCGAGGTCGGCCTTATTGACGGCGAAGACATCCGGTATCTCGATGATTCCCGACTTCAGATACTGGATGCTGTCGCCCGAGGCCGGCTGAGCGACGTAACAGACGGTGTCGCCGATCTCGGCAATGTCGATTTCGGTCTGTCCGACACCGACGGTTTCGACGACGACGAGGTCGAAACAGGCCAGCATCAGCCAGCTCATCGGCCAGACCTCGCTGGCGACGCCGCCCAACTGGCTGCGGTTGGCCAGCGAGCGGATGAACAGACCTTCGTCATAGGCCGTATTTTTGATGCGTATGCGATCGCCGAGCAGGGCGCCGCCGCCCAGTTCGGGCCGGCTCGACGGGTCGACGGCCAGTACGCCGACCGTCCGCCCGGCTTGCCGCCATTCGCGGATCATCGCCGCCAGCAGCGACGATTTGCCGGCGCCCGGCGGGCCGGTAATGCCGATCAGATGCCCGGCTCCCAGCCCTTGCTTGCCGCCCAACGCCGCCAACAGGCGCGCGGCACACTGGCGCGCCGTGTCGAGCTTGTTGTCGAGCAGATTGAGGCCGCTGGCAACAGCCGCCCGTTCACCGCGGCGGATGCGCGCGGCCAATTGCTCGGGGTCAGGCAGGCGGAGAGAGGTCATCGTCTCGCTGCGCTCAACGCCTGCCGCTCATTGCAGCGGCGCCAGCCGCGTCAGTCCGTGACTGTCGCGGACGACATTGACGATGTCGGCCATGATCGCGTTCAGGCTGAAATCCTTCGGCGTGTAGACCGCACGCACTCCGAGGGCAGTCAGCTTGTCGGCGTCCTCCTTGGGAATGATGCCGCCGGCGATCACCGGCACCTCGCCGAGATCGCGCGCGCGCATTTCGGCGAGCACCGCGTCGACCAGTTCGAGATGGCTGCCAGAGAGAATCGACAGGCCAACGACATGCACGCCCTCTTCTTGCGCCGCCTGGGCAATCTGCTGCGGCGTCAGCCGGATGCCGTCGTAGACCACTTCGAAACCGACATCGCGTGCCTTGACCGCCACCTGTTCGGCGCCGTTCGAATGCCCGTCGAGACCCGGTTTGCCGACCAGCAGCTTGAGCGGCCGGCCGAGCGCATCGCCGGTTGCCGCGACGTTTTCGCGCAATTGCGTCACCTGATCCTTGCGACCGAGCACTTCGCGGCTGTCGATGGCGATGTCGATACCGGTCGGCGGTCGGAATTCGCCGAAGACGCCACGCAAGGTGTCACCCCATTCGCCGGTGGTGACGCCGGCCAAGGCGCAGCGGATCGACGCCGGCATGATGTTGTCGCTGCTTTTCGCCGTGTCGATCAACCCTTGCAGCGCCGCCTGCACGTCGGCGTCGTTGCGCTGCCGGCGGTGCGCCTGCAGGCGCTCGATCTGCTGCCGTTCGGCGGCCGGATCGGTCTTCATTATGCCGCCGTCGCTGCCCTGCGTCAGCGGCGATTCGGCGGTCTCCTGGAAGCAGTTGACGCCGATGATCTTCAGCTCGCCAGCCTCGATGGCCCGCAGACGATTCATGTGGCTATGCACCAGTTCGCGCTTGATGTAGCCGGATTCGATGGCGGCGATGATGCCGCCTTGCGCTTCGACGTTGGCGATTTCGCGCTGCGCGCCGGCGACCAGCTCGGCGACTTTGGCGGCGATCACCGGCGAACCGTCGAGCAGGTCGCCGTATTCGAGCAAATCGGTTTCGAATGCCATCACCTGCTGGATACGCAGCGCCCATTGCTGATCCCAGGGGCGCGGCAAACCCATCGCTTCGTTCCAGGCCGGCAACTGGATGGCGCGCGCACGCGCGCGCTTGGAGAGCACGACGGACAGCATCTCGAGAACGATGCGCTGGACGTTGTTTTCCGGCTGCGCTTCGGTCAAACCGAGCGAGTTGACCTGCACGCCGTAGCGGAATCGGCGCATCTTGGGATCGTCGACCTGATAGCGCGACAAGGTCAGTTGATCCCACATTTCGCCGAAAGCGCGCAGCTTGCAGCACTCTTCGACGAAACGGATGCCGGCATTGACGAAGAACGAGATGCGCTCGACGACCTGCGGAAATTCGGCGGCGGCGATTTCGCCGGACGCCTTGACGCGATCGAGCACCGCCATCGCCGTACACAGGGCGTACGCCAGTTCCTGCACCGGTGTGGCGCCGGCTTCCTGCAGGTGGTAGCTGCAGACGTTGGTCGGATTCCACTTCGGCACATGCTTGACGGTGTAGTTGATCGTATCGGCGATCAGCCGCATCGACGGACCCGGCGGGTAGATGTAGGTGCCGCGCGACAGGTACTCCTTGATGATGTCGTTCTGCGTCGTGCCGTTGAGCTTCTTCGGGTCGATGCCGCGCCGTTGTGCCAGCCCGATGTATAGCGACAGCAGCCAGGCGGCGGTAGCGTTGATGGTCATCGAGGTGTTCATCTGATCGAGCGGGATCTGATCGAATAGCTGATCCATGTCTTCGATGTGCGAGATCGGCACGCCGACCTTGCCGACCTCGCCTTTCGCCAGCGGGCTGTCGGCGTCGTAGCCGGTCTGTGTCGGCAGATCGAAAGCGACCGACAGGCCGGTCTGCCCTTTCGCCAGGTTGGTGCGGTACAGCGTATTCGAGGCTTTCGCCGAACTGTGCCCGCTATAGGTGCGGATCAGCCACGGTTGATCGCGTTTGTTTTGCGCGGCAGACATGCTCATTTCCCTTTCCGGATCAGCAGACGACGTTCGATCTCGAAAATCTTGCTGTCGATTTTTTCCTTGTCGAGCGCCTTCTTGTCGTTTTCCTTGATGAACAGATCGGCGCCGTATCTGGACAGGGCTTCGGCAGCGCTGACGTTCTTCACGCCGATGAACTGGAAAGTGACGATGCCGAAGCGGTCGGCCAGCGCGCCGGGCGCGTCCTCGGCAGCCAGCACGCGCGAGAGGGCGGCCACCGTGTCGCCGGCCACCGTCGGTTGCGTGTGGTAACCCTCGGTGAAACCGAGTTCCCAGACGCTGTTTTCACTGACATCGCGGCTGGCCAGCCCTTCCAGCCAGGCGAAAACCAGACCGCCATAGACGATCGGATCGCCGCTCATCTTGCCCGACAGGCCGGCGCTGAACACCTGGTCGAAATGCAAGGGATGCGTGTTGCCGACCGCATAGGTCAGCGGCAGGTGCTCGTCGGTGATCGTACGGCCGTTGGCATGCACGATGATCGAGCCGACCGGAAAATCCTCGAAATACGAATTCGGACCGGTCAGCCCGACCGGCAGACGGGCGGGGAATGCGGGCAGAAGAACCTCGGCGTCGTCGACCCACGGGAAAACGGTGTTGCCACCTCCCGCTGGTAAGGGAGTGGTCGGCGGACGCTTGCCCTGCTCGCCGACCATGATCTTGCGCTGGTACTGCAGCACGACCTGGTCGTTCTGGTTGACCCCCAGCGTGCGGATGGTGACGATCCCCGGCTTGCCGTCGCCGCGCGCCTTGCGATCGATGACCTTGGTCAGCGAACGAATGGTGTCGCCTTCATAGACCGGGCGCAGATACTGCGCGTCGTAGTAGCCGAGATTGGCCATCGCCTTTTCCGAGTCGTTCTGCACACCGAGCGACAAGACGACGTTGAACACCATCTGCGGCGAGGCAATCAGCCCGTCGAAGCCGCATTCGCGGGCGTAGGTCTGGTTGAGATACAAAGGATTGCACTGCATGTAGGTACGGGCGAATTCCTCCATCTGCGCGGCGAAAAAAGTGAAGCCGCGCGGATGGACGAACACCTGTCCCGGGACGAACTCTTCAAGGTAGCGGCCGTAATGCGGATGGCGCACCTGGTCGACCGCCACCGGCAGCGTCGCCGCCAGTTCCACCTGCGGTCGGAAACGAAATGCCTGCAACATGAAATTCTCCTGTCGGCGTAACGTTGGATGGGGCTGAGGCCGTGTTCAGGCGGCTTCGATCAGCGAACGGGCGATGACTTTCAGGGCCAGCGTCTCTTCGGCACCCTCGAAAATCGACAACACCCGCGCATCGACGAAATAGCGGCTGACCGGCGTTTCTTCGGCATAGCCCATGCCGCCGTGAATCTGCATCGCCTCGCGCGTCAGCCACTCGGCGGTCTTGCAGGTGAACAGCTTGACCATGCTCGCTTCCATCTGTCCCTGCCCCTGATCCATCAGCCGACCGACGGCGTAAGTGAATTGGCGGGAGACGGTGAGCAGCGTCGCCATGCGCGCCAGCTTGACCAGCGTCAATTGGAACTCGCCGATCGGCTTGCCGAACGCCTTGCGTTCCTGCGCATAGGTCACCGCACGTTCGAAAGCGGCCTGCATGACGCCGATCGCCCGCGCGGCCGTCTGGATGCGACCGCCGGCGAAGCCAGCCATGGTGAAATAAAAGCCCTTGCCTTCGCCCTCCGGTCCGCCGACCAGGTTCTCATCGGGAACGAAGACCTGATCGAAGAAGACTTCGTAGGAATGCATGCCGCGATAGCCGATCGTCGCAATCGCCCGGCCGCTGAGCACGCCGCCCTGCGGCTGCCGATATTCGAAGTCGTGCCCGTCGACCGACTCCTTCTCGACCAGAAACATGCTCAGGCCGCGATGACCGAGCGAACGGTCGGGGTTGGAACGCGCCAGTACCAGCAGCAGCCCTGCCTTGCCGGCCATGGTGCACCAGGTCTTGACGCCGTCGAGAATCCATCCACCGTCGCACTTGCTGGCTTTCAACCGCATTGCCGCGACGTCGGAACCGGTATCCGGCTCGGTGACGGCGATCGCGCACAGCGGATCGCCCATCGCCACTTGCGGCAGCCATTTCTCGCGCTGCGCTTCGGTGCCGCCTTTGAGCAGCGATCGGCTGAGAATTTCCGGCCGCGTGATCAGGCTGCCGGCACCGCCGAGCGAACCGCGCGACAGTTCTTCGGTGACGACGATCATTCCCATGTTGTCTTCGTGATCGTCGCTCTGCAGGCCGCCGTAACGCTCGGGAACCGACAGGCCGAAGCAACCCATTTCGGTCAGTTGCCCGAGAATTTCGGCCGGAATGATCAGATCGTGGCGATGGATTTCCTCGGCCAGCGGCATCACGACGCTAGTCGCCAGCTTGCGGAAGGTGTCCTGCATCATCGTCGCGTGCTCGTCGAGCAGATAGGCGCCGCAGGCGCCGTTGAGGACGATCACTTGCCGGCCGAGCGCTTCGAGATTGCGCGCATCGAGCTGGCGATGGCAGAAGGCGCGGATTTCCGGTGCCGAGAGTGCCGCCAGATCGGCGTCGTCGAGTCCGAAACTCTGCGGCCGCGACGACAGCCGGTTGCTGATGTTCTGCAAGGCCTCGGCACAGAATATACCGGCGATGCTCTGTTCGAGCGCCGCGCCACCGGCAGACTCCGCCGCCGCCCGGCCGGCGTATTCGACGGCAAAACGTGCGCCGGTCGCTTCAGCAGCGCACCACGCCAAATCGAAACACGCCAGTTGATGTTCGTCCAGCCGGTCGTTGGACAGCCCCTTGTTGCCGCTACATTGCTCTTTCAGCCAGCGCAAAGCCTTGCCGACGACCGCGTCGGCGACTGCGAGATGCGGCGTCACCGCCGACAACTGCTCGATACCCTGATTCATGCGATTCACCTTTCCGTTCAACGTTGCGCTGGTTAATGTTTGGCCCGCTCATTGACGATGCGGACGAACGAACGCGAACGCAGTTCGTCAAGCGTGATGCCGGTCGCCAGGACCTCCTGTTCGGTGATTGCGCCACATGCCATGCCACGCAGGAAGAAATTGAGCAGTCCCTGACCGGTGGCGGCGTCGTCGAAAGTGTTCCCAACCAGCGTCGCCTGCGCCGCCTTGTTCAAGAACGCATTCAAACGCGCCGAAGCATCCTGAAGACCGCTGAGGAAGAAAGTATCGACCGCGGCGTAGCGCACCGGCAATTGGCCGGGGTTGAGATCCCAGCCCTGATAGTAGGCATGACGCAGAGAATGGATGATGTTGTCGTAATGCAGACGCCAAGCGCTGTGCACCACGGCGCGGTTTTCGTCCATCTGCTGCGGGGTCAGCGGCGTATCGGCTGACCCCTTGTGCGGGCCGATCGGCATGCTGGTCGTCGCCCCGTCGCTGATCGTCACACCGGTGCCGGCCAGACTGACCTGCAGCACGTGACGCGCGAAATCGGAGGCCGGATGCGTATGGCTCTGGTACGCGGCGGTGATGTTGCACGAAGCGGTGTAATCGTAGGTGCCGAAAATCGCCGAACGACAGCGGCCGTTGGCCGCGGCGACGAGCAGCGGCACGGTGTTTTCGCCCTTGTGGTTGATGATCGACTGCGTCGTCTCGATCATGATTTCCATCTTCAGCGAATCTTTCGCGAAACCGAGCCGCGCTTCGAGATTCTCGAGAATTTTGGCGCAGGTGGCGACCTGCGTCGGCGTCGTCACTTTCGGCAGGGTGACGATGAAATTGGCCGGCAACTGGCTGCCGGTCAGCTCGGCCAGACGGGTCAGGAAAATGTCCAGCGTACGGATCGAACGCACCTTGCATTCGTCCGAAAAGGTCTTGATGCGAATGCCGATGAACGGCGACAGCACCTTGTCGCGCATCCCCTTCGCCACTTCCTCGGCCGCCGCCGCGGCATGACCGTCTTCCTCCTGATCCGGACGGTTGCCGTAACCGTCCTCGAAGTCGATGCGGTTGTCCTCGATCGGTTCGCTCTGCAGCTTCTTGACCACCCGATTGAAGACGGTATACGCCAGCCAGGCGGCCGGTTTGACGCCGCGCACCTGTTCCGGATTCTCTTCCAGCGCCCGGGTCAGGCTGCGCTGATAGACCGGATTGGTCGGCAGGATTTCAGCCCCGGGCAAACCGAGCGCACGCGCAAAGACCAGGTAGTTCGGCGCATAAGTGTCGACCATTTTCAGCGCCACTTCGCCGAGTTTACCGGCAAAGCCGGCCTTGAACAGATTGGCGCCGCCATAAACGGTATGCACCGGCTGGCGTTCGAAAGAATCGGCCGGGTAATGGACCTTGAAATCGGCGTTGGCCGTGTGCAACTCATTGTAATAGGCATTCAACTCGTCATTGGTCAGGCTGAGCTTCATGTTGATTCTCCATCATCGGTTTTAAGAAGACAGGCAGAACGAAAGTGTTCCGGGTGCGGCTCCCGGCTCTGAAATAACAAGATGCTTCGACGCTCAAGGGTGCAACAGGAATGACGCGGGCTGCGGCGTGGGTTCCATCAACGCCGACGGACAGCGATGTGCGCACATCTCGCTGATCCGACGACACGACAAGGCGTCCCGGCCTGGTGTCGACAGGCAGACGGCTGGCTGACGCAGCAATATTCGGGAAACGTGGACACGACGCGTGCAGCGCGTGACGGAAGAGGAGCAGCGGATGACCAGGCGCCGCGGGTAGTCTCCTTGACAGCGAGCGAAGCTCACCCTTGGTCAAAAATAACAGCCGATGACCCCGGCTCGCTCTGAGGTTGAAGTACAGCCAAATCATTGCCTGATACATCAGAATCCGTTCCTCATCGCAAATGCGGGTAGTGCGGATGAAGCTTATTGGTCGAACAGATTCTAGCGTTTGACCGCTGCGTCCTGCAAGCAGCCCTTCATCAAACAAATGAACAAATGAACGCCCACAAGAGAAGGACAAATATTCCAAACGTCGTAAGCACTCGCTTTTTTATTCGGAAATTCAAAAATCGTTCACTTTTCCATTTTTTTGTTCGATGCGGAAGCAATCGACGAGGCATGCCGCGCTTCCCGTCGCCGCAGCGGAACGACACGGAAAAATCATAATAACTTGCTGATTATTAATCATATAAAAGAATTGAACAAAGATCCCTCAAGCATCGATCAGCAAGCATATTCGTTGAAAAATGTGCATATGGACGACTTTTTTGCTGTACTGCCGGATAACGATGCAAGCAGCCGATTGGCGAACCGATCAATATGAAGAAGACGAAGCATTGCTTGTGGCAAAACATTGTCTGTTTCGCGATCGGTAACGACACGTCAACGGTTTTTTCGATAATCGATCACTTTCATTTCCGTCTTGCAATGCAGCAACGATAAAATTGGCATTCGGATTCATTTCCTCGTATATTCTTCCGGTCGTCCGCTTCGGCGCACTGTTTCATTGCTCCACCACCGGGCGAACGGCTTCCGAACACCTCTCGAAAATACCCCACCGAACCCGATGGCACCGGCAATTGCCGTCGCCCTGGGTTCCTGGCGCGGCAGGACCGCGCTGTACCGTTTGCAGTACCGACTATTGCGAGAAAGGAATTTTATGAATCCCCAGAATGGTTACGACGTCGAGGATCTGAGCGTCGGCATGAGCGCTGAAATCGCCAAAACGATCACCGATGCGGACATCGTCATGTTCGCCGGCGTTTCCACCGACGTTAACGCTGTCCACATGGACGAGGAATTTGGCCGGACGACGATGTTCGGCGGCCGCATCGCGCACGGGATGTTGACCGCCAGCCTGATTTCCTCGGTACTCGGCAACCGCCTGCCCGGTCCAGGCGTGATTTACATGGCGCAATCGCTGCGCTTCCGTGCGCCGGTGCGCCCGGGCGACACCGTACACGCCAAAGTGACCGTCAAGGAAGTGATCGTCGATAAATGCCGTGTCGTGCTCGACACCGTATGCACCGTCGGCGACAAGGTGGTCATCGATGGTGAAGCGACCTTGATGCCCACTTCGAAGAAAAAACGGGAAGCGGCCGGCAAGTAAGTTGTCATCTGCAGGTCGCGATGTGTTGCATCTGACCCACTTCGCTCCTTGCCACCACTGAAAGAGCGAGGCGCAAAGAGAACGGACTGGGCATTCATGACTCGTGCTGCTTCGTCCGTTCCAGGTGCTTGCGTCATAACAACAGACGCACACCCGGATGCCGACATGATATTCCGTTAGCGTTTTTCCCGTTTGTTTTTCCCGGCTTGCAAAGGCGGGTGCAAGTGCTGGCCCGTGAATAGTCGCCGAATTGCCGGCGTCGACTTTGCAGGGGAACCGAACGGTGAAAAATTCCATGGGCAATATTTTTTTCAGCCGCCAGACGCCTGGCCGTGCCACGACAATTCCGGAAACGTTCCGGATGCGATGGGCGATGTTTTCAATGGACTTGAACTGAGATATGCTGCGCGGACCTCACAGAAACGACATAAAACAACACAGGAATTCAGGAGGGAACATGTTCCAAGTTCGAATACACGGTCGCGGTGGCCAAGGTGTGGTAACGGCCGCCGAGATGCTGTCGATTGCCGCTTTTGAGGAAGGTCGCCACGCCCAGGCCTTCCCAAGTTTCGGTTCAGAACGCACCGGCGCACCGGTCGTCGCCTTCTGCCGGATCGCCGATCAGGAAATCCGTCTGCGCGAACCGATCATGGAACCCGACGCGCTGATCATTCAGGATCCGACCCTGCTCTACCAGGTCGACGTTTTCTCGGGTCTCAAAAAGGGCGGACTCATTCTGATCAATACCAGCCGCAGCTTCACCGAACTGGGTCTGGAAGATTATGTGCGCGAATGGCCGGCGGACAAATTATGCACGGTCGCCGCCACCGACCTCGGCCGCAAGCACGTCGGCCGGCCGATGCCGAACGTGCCTTTGCTCGGCGCTTTTGCCGCTGCAGCCGGCATCCTGCAGTTGAACTCGGTGAATAAGGCGATCAACGCCAAATTCGCGGGCAAAGTGGCCGAGGGCAATATCGCCGCCGCCGAGGAAGCCTATCAGTTCATCAACGATGAGATCACCAAAGCTCGTCAACAGGAGACCGCACATGCTTAAACAAACCGAAGGTTCGCACGCCGTCGCCGAGGCCATTGCCCTGTGCCGACCCGAAGTGATCTGCGCGTATCCGATCTCGCCGCAAACGCACATCGTCGAAGGGCTGGGCGAAATGGTCAAAGCCGGTGAAGTCGCCAACTGCGAGTTCATCAACGTCGAGTCCGAATTCGCGGCGATGAGCGTCGCCATCGGCTCGTCGGCCGCCGGCGCCCGCACTTACACCGCCACCGCTTCGCAGGGCCTGCTGTTCATGGTCGAAGCCGTTTATAACGCTTCCGGCCTCGGCCTGCCGATCGTGATGACCGTCGCCAACCGTGCCATCGGTGCGCCGATCAACATCTGGAACGACCACACCGACTCGCTGTCGCAACGCGACTGCGGCTGGATTCAGCTCTTTGCCGAAACCAACCAGGAAGCGCTCGATCTGCACATCCAGGCCTTCAAGCTGGCCGAGGAAGTCAGTTTGCCGGTGATGGTGTGTATGGACGGCTTCATTCTGACGCACGCCTACGAGCGCGTCGATGTGCCGACGCAGGAGCAGGTTGACGCCTTCCTGCCACCGTACGAGCCGCGTCAGGTGCTCGACCCGCGCGAGCCGGTGTCGATCGGCGCCATGGTCGGTCCCGAAGCCTTTTCCGAAGTGCGTTACCTGGCGCACGCCAAGCAGATGCAGGCGCTCGAACGCATCCCGAAACTCGCCGAGGAATTCCAGGCCATCTTCGGCCGCGACAGCGGCGGTCTGACGCACACTTACTGCACCGAGGATGCCGAAGTGATCGTCGTCGCCATGGGTTCGGTGCTCGGCACGATCAAGGATACCGTCGATGAAATGCGCGCCAACGGCGACAAGATCGGCGTGCTCGGCATCACCTCCTATCGTCCGTTCCCAATCGACGCCGTGCGCGCTGCGCTGCAGAATGCAAAACGCGTGGTCGTCCTCGAAAAGAGTCTCGCCGTCGGCATCGGCGGCATCGTATCGACCGACGTCCGCATGGCCATGTCCGGGCTGCAGCTGCACGGCCATACCGTCGTCGCCGGCCTCGGTGGCCGGGCGATCACCCGCAAATCCCTGCGCGCGCTGTTCACCAAGGCATTGCGCGGCGAACTCGAGCACCTCAGCTTCCTCGATCTCGACTGGAAAGTGGTGAACAAACAACTCGAGCGCGAGCGTACGACACGCCGTTCGGGTCCGGCCGCCGAGAGCATGCTGCGCGACGTCGGCGTCATCGCCGCCCGCATTGGTTGAGGATTACTACGATGAGCTTCCAACCTGTTCATTTTTACCAGACCGGCACCTTCACTGTTGGCAACCGTCTGCTGTCTGCCGAAGACCGCAGCGTCCAGGCAAACATGGAGCGCACCAATTCCCTGAACTCCGGACACCGCGCCTGCCAGGGCTGCGGTGAAGCGCTCGGCGCCCGTTATGCCATCGACGCGGCGATGAACGCCGCGCGCGGCCGGCTGATCGCCGCCAACGCCACCGGCTGTCTCGAAGTCTTCTCGACGCCCTATCCCGAAACGTCGTGGCAGATCCCCTGGATCCACTCGCTGTTCGGCAATACCGCCGCTGTCGCCACCGGCATCGCCGCGGCGATCAAGATCAAGCACCAGAAAGGCCAGGCGGACGACGTCCGCGTCGTCGCGCAAGGCGGCGATGGCGGCACGACCGACATCGGCTTCGGCTGCCTCTCCGGCATGTTCGAGCGCAACGACGACGTGCTCTACATCTGCTACGACAACGGCGGCTACATGAATACCGGCGTGCAGCGCAGTTCGGCCACGCCGCCGGCAGCGCGCACGGCGACGACCATGCCGGTCGGTCCGGAGCCAGGCAACGTCTTCGGTCAGGGCAAATTCGTCCCGGCCATCGCCATGGCGCACGAAATCCCCTACGTCGCCACGGCGACCGTCGCCGATCTGCGTGATCTCGAAGCCAAAGTCACCAAGGCGATGAGCATCCGCGGCGCCCGTTACATCCACATCCTGGTCCCCTGCCCGCTTGGCTGGGGTTCCGCTTCGCATGACACGATAAAACTGGCACGTCTGGCCAAGGAAACCGGCATTTTCCCGGTTTTCGAAGCTGAGTTCGGCGAAGTCACCAGTGCGTTGAAGATCCGGCGTCCGCAGCCGGTCGAAGAGTATTTACGCATCCAGAAGCGTTACGCGCATCTGTTCGGAAAAAAACCGGCCGTGGCGACGATCGCGCGCATACAGGCGGCCGCCGATAAAAACATTCGCAAATACCGACTGCTCGACCAGGAGGCGAACTGATGGAAAAACCCTTTGCCATAACTCTCGATCCTGGCTCCTCGCTGGCCAACCGCACCGGATCGTGGCGGACCTCGCGTCCGGTCTATCTCGACCGGCTGCCGCCGTGCAACCAGCAATGCCCCGCCGGTGAAGATATCCAGGGATGGCTGTTTCACGCCGAATCGGGCGATTACCAAAGCGCCTTCCACCATCTGACCAAGGACAACCCCTTCCCGGCAATCATGGGACGTGTCTGTTATCACACCTGTGAAGGCGCCTGCAACCGCGGCAAGATCGACGAAGCAGTCGGCATCAATTCGGTCGAGCGCTTTCTCGGCGACGAAGCGCTGAAGCGCGGCTGGAAATTCGGTGGCGAAGCCGTGTCCGAATCGGGTAAGCGCGTCCTCGTCGTCGGCGCCGGTCCGTCCGGCATGTCTGCCGCATATCACCTGCGTCGTCTCGGGCATCAGGTGACGGTATATGAAGCAGGGCCGCTGCTCGGCGGCATGATGCGCTTCGGCATCCCGAAATACCGTCTGCCGCGCGATGTCCTCGACGCCGAAATGCAGCGCATCGTCGACCTCGGCGTCGAAGTCAAATTGAACAGCAAGGTCGAGAACATTCTCGACACGATGCAATCCGGCAAATTCGACGCCGCCTTCCTGGCGGTGGGCGCGCACATCGGCAAGCGGGCGATGATCCCGTCGGGCGATGCAGCGAAAATCGTCGATGCCATCTCGGTGCTGCGCTCGATGGAAGGCGAAGACAAGCCGATGCTCGGCCGGCGGGTGGTGGTCTATGGCGGTGGCAATACCGCCGTCGACGTGGCGCGCACCGTCAAACGCATGGGCGCCGAACCGATCATCGTTTATCGCCGCACGCGCGACAAGGCGCCGGCGCACGACTTCGAGATCGAAGAAGCCCTCGAAGAAGGCGTGATGATCAAATGGCTGTCCACCATCAAGCAGGCGGACGACTCGTCGCTGCTGATCGAGAAAATGGCGCTCGACGAGAAGGGCTTTCCGCAACCGACCGGCGAATTCGAGACCCTCGAAGCCGACTC
Organism: uncultured Candidatus Accumulibacter sp.; assembly: GCA_964428215.1. Taxonomy (GTDB): domain Bacteria; phylum Pseudomonadota; class Gammaproteobacteria; order Burkholderiales; family Rhodocyclaceae; genus Accumulibacter. The sequence goes on from CAYRXO010000022.1 coordinate 23,884, forward strand.
GGTGGTGCTGGCCCTCGGTCAGGACGTCGATCTCGGTTTGCTGAACGGCGTTCCCGGTCTCGCAGTCAAGGACGGCGTCGTGCAGGTCGGCAACGATCTGATGACCGGTCACCCCGGCATTTTTGCCGGCGGCGACATGGTGCCGGCCGAGCGCAACGTCACCGTTGCCATCGGCCATGGCAAGAAGGCGGCGCGCAGCATCGACGCCTGGCTGCGTGGCGAGAAATTCACCCCGGCGCCGAAACATGAAGTCGCCGTCTTCGAAAACCTCAACACCTGGTATTACGCCGATGCGCCGAAAACCGTGCGGCCGATGCTCAGCATCATCCGCCGTCAGTCGACCTTCGACGAGGTGCAGGGCGGACTCGACGAAAGCAACGCCCTGTTCGAAGCGCGCCGCTGCCTGTCGTGCGGCAACTGCTTCGAATGCGACAACTGCTACGGCGTCTGTCCGGACAATGCGGTGATCAAGCTCGGTCCCGGCAAACGATTCCAGTTCAATTACGACTATTGCAAGGGCTGCGGCGTCTGTGTCGCCGAGTGCCCGTGCGGGGCCATCAAGATGGTCCCCGAAGATATCTGAGCCTTTTCGCCGGCCAGTAGCTCTCTCTTGTCGCTCCCGACCGTCCCGGCGGCGGGAGCGCGAGGCTTTTCCGGCCCGGAAGCACTTTCCGGCCATGTTTTCTGGTTCACATCCCGCACCACGGTTCGGGTGTCGTTTATTCAATCCCTCAACGGAGAGGTCAATCTATGACAAACAAAGAACAGAGCGTTTACGTTTTTGGCGCCAGCCGAACTGACGGCGACGCGAGCATGAAAAACCTGCTGGGCGGCAAGGGCGCCAACCTTGCTGAAATGTGCCGCCTGGGCATCGCCGTCCCGCCGGGCTTCACGATCTGCACCGACGCGTGCACCGTGTATACCGAGCAGGGCAAGGATGCCGTGCTGCAGATGATCACTGACGAAGTCAAGGCCGGTGTCGCTTTCGTCGAACAGGAAATGGGTAAAAAATTTGGCGATGCCGCCGATCCCCTGCTGCTGTCGGTGCGTTCCGGTTCGCGCGCTTCGATGCCCGGCATGATGGATACCATCCTCAATCTCGGTCTCAACGACGAGGCGGTGGCCGGACTGGCCCGCAAAGCGAATAACGAGCGCTTCGCCTGGGACTCGTATCGTCGCTTCATCCAGATGTACGGCGACGTGGTGATGGGCCTCAAGCCGGTCAGCAAGCAGGAGCATGATCCCTTCGAAGTGGTCATCGACATGCTCAAGGAGAAAAAAGGCGTCCAGCTCGACACCGAACTCGACACCGAAGACCTCAAGGAACTGGTCACCCGCTTCAAGGGCCTGATCCGCGCCCGTATTGGCCGTGACTTCCCGAACGATCCGTGGGAACAGTTGTGGGGAGCGGTGATGGCCGTTTTCCAGAGCTGGAACAACGACCGCGCAGTGGTCTATCGCGAGCTGAACGACATTCCGAGCTCGTGGGGAACCGCGGTCAACGTCCAGGCGATGGTCTTCGGCAACCTCGGCCAGAACAGCGGTACCGGCGTCGCCTTCACGCGTGACGCCGCCACCGGTGAAGACCTGTTCAACGGCGAATTCCTGATCAACGCGCAGGGCGAAGACGTCGTCGCCGGCATCCGTACGCCGCAGCAGGTAACGCTCGAAGGTTCGCGCCGCTGGGCCGAACTGGCGCTGGTCAACGAAGCCGACCGGGCCGCCAAATACCCCTCGCTCGAAGAGCTGATGCCCAACATCTACGCCCAGCTGATCGCCGCGGAAACCAAGCTCGAAGATCACTACAAAGACATGCAGGACGTCGAGTTCACCATCCAGGAAGGTCGTCTGTGGATGCTGCAGACGCGCAACGGCAAGCGGACCGGCGCCGCGATGGTGCGCATCGCCATGGAAATGCTGCGTCAGGGAATGATCGACGAGAAAGAAGCTCTGCGCCGCGTCAATCCCGAACGTCTCAACGAATTGCTGCATCCGGTCTTCGATCCGGTCGCCGTCAAGAAGGCCCGTTCGATCGCACACGGTCTGCCGGCCTCGCCGGGTGCCGCCACCGGCCAGATCGTCTTCTTCGCCGACGAAGCCGAAGAATGGGTACGCAAGGGCAAGGCGGTGATCCTCGTCCGCCAAGAAACCTCACCGGAAGACCTGCGCGGCATGAACGTCGCCAAGGGCATCCTCACCGCGCGCGGCGGCATGACCTCGCACGCCGCCGTCGTCGCCCGTGGCATGGGCAAGTGCTGCATTTCCGGCGCCGGCGCGGTGCATGTCGATTATCACGCCCGCACAATGACCATCGGCAGCGAAGTCTTTGCCGAAGGCGCCTGGATCTCGCTCGACGGTTCGACCGGCGAAGTGTATGAAGGTCAGGTACCGACCAAAGAAGCCGAACTCACCGGCGATTTCGGCGCGCTGATGGATCTCGCCGACCGTCACAAGCGGCTGGGCGTGCGCGCCAACGCCGACACGCCGGACGACGCCAAGGCCGCCCGCACCTTCGGCGCCAAGGGCATCGGCCTGTGCCGGACCGAGCATATGTTCTTCGAAGGCG
>CAYRXO010000023.1:0-26347 GCA_964428215.1 uncultured Candidatus Accumulibacter sp.
GCCGCCGGCTTCGAGCAGGTCGCGGACGATGAATGCCGCGCCGGCGCTCATCATGCGCGCTTCTTCGAGCGGTGCGTCGGGAAAGTAGCGCGGCCGGCCGCTGATACCCTCGCGCGCCAACGCGCTGTAGGCGCCGACCAGGCCTTCGAGGTTGAGCGCGGCGCCGCCGAGGATGACGCTGAGATTGGCTGCCGCGCCCGGCGGCAGGGCGAGCTTCAATCCGCCGCGGCGCAGCAGGGCGATGAAACGCGCGGCGCCGAGGCGGTCGAGCACTTCGACCGCCGGTACGTTCAGCGAGCGGCGCAGCGCTTCGGTGACGCCGACCGGGCCGCTGAAACTGGCCTGGAAGTTGCCCGGCTGGTAACCGCTGAAAGACTGCGGCACGTCGGCGAGCAGCGATTCGGAGTGGATCAGCCCTTCGTCGAGCGCGAGCGCGTAGAGAAAGGGCTTCAGCGCCGATCCGGGCGAGCGTGCCGCCTGCACCATGTCCACGTGCGCGAAACGCCCTTCGTCGCTGAAATCGGCCGATCCGGCGTAGGCGCGCACGGCGAGCGTGTGGTTGTCGACGACCAGCGCAGCCAGCGAAACGCGCGGCGGCAGCACTTGCAAGCGGCTGGTCAGCAGTTGTTCGACCGCCTGCTGCACGCCGGCGTCGAGCGTGCTTTCGATGCGCGCGCTGCGCGGCCTGAGACGGCGCAGTCGTTCGGCGAACAGCGGCGCGAGCAGCGGCTCGCGGATGCTCAGGGCGATCACGGCTTCCTGCCGGGCGTCGGCGACCGTCGCGGCGCCCCAGCGCGGCGCCAGCCGGGCGAGCACTTTGTCGCGCGCCTGTTGCGCGCGTTGCGGGTAGCGGTCCGGACGCAGCAGCGATGGGGCTTGCGGCAGGACGGTGAGCAGCGCGGCTTCGGCGGCGCTCAGCCGTTGCGCCGGTTTGCCGAGGTAGGCCCGGCTGGCAGCTTCGACGCCTTCGAGCACCCCGCCCATCGGCGCGAAATTGACGTAGATCTGCAGGATTTCGCGTTTCGAGCAGCGCAGTTCGAGCTGCAGCGCGCGCAGTATCTGGCGCAGTTTGCCGGCGACGCTGCGCGGCGTCGGTTCGAGCAGGCGGACGACCTGCATGGTCAGCGTCGAGCCGCCGGAAACGATGCGTCCGTGCCACAGCCACTGCCCGGCGGCGCGCAGCAGTGACCAGGGATTGACGCCGGGGTGCCACCAGAACAGCCGGTCTTCGTAGTCGATCAGCGCTTCGAGATAGAGCGGCGACACTTCGTCGAGGCGCAGCGGCTGGCGCCAGATGTGTTCGCGGTCGGGGAAGGCGCGCAGCGGCGTGCCGTCGTTGGCCAGCACCACTTGCGCCAGCGGCGCCGAGCGGCCGGGCAGCGGCGGCGGCCAGATCTGGTCGGCGAGCAGCGCCAGCGTGAGCACGGCGGCCAGCGTCAGGCGCAGCCACCGGCCGACGCCGAATCGTCGGCGGCGCGGCCGGGGTGGCTCGCCGGCCGCTTCCGGCCGTGGCGAACCCGGCGTGGCACCCGGCGTGGCACCCGGCGTGGCACCCGGCGTGGCACCCGGCGTGGCGCCGGGCATGGCGCTCATTTGCGTGGTGCGGCCGGCTCTTCCTTGCCGTCGCTGACGGTCAGCGTGCCGCCACCACCGGCGAGACCGTTGATCTGCGGCTGATACATGTCTTCAGCGTAAGTCGGCGGCAGCACGAAGTGGCCGGGCGTCACCACCCGCACGCGATAGAAGAACTGCATCTTGCCGTTCAGCCGCGCGGCGACGACGAAGCGGTCGTCGCGGTACTCGACGTGGCGGATGGCGCTGTTCTGCATCGCCTGGCGGATGTCGGTGCCGTCGATGGAGAGCGCGGCCTGTTCGCCCTGCACCAGATGGGCGTTTTCGATTTCGACGCCGGCGGGGATGGCGTCGACGACCAGTCCGTTGGTGTAGCGGCCGTTGGTCTTTACTTCGACGCGCACGATCGCCGTTTCGCCGACGCGCAGCGGGCGGTGGCCGAGCGGCTTGCCATCGGCGGTGAACCAGTCGCGTTTGAGGTCGAAAGCGTCGCGCCGGTCCACCGGCGTCTTTGCCGCCTGGCCGCTGAGATTGAGTTCGGCGTACAGCCGTTCGCTGTGCGCGTTGCGCAGTTTGACGCCGCCGGTGACTTCGTCGGCGCTCAGCGTCTGGTAGTGCGCACCGCTGTCGCCGATGGCCAGCGGCTTGCCGGTGCTCTGCAAGCTGGCGCTCCATGCCTTGCCCGGCGTGGCGGCGAACTGGCGACCGAGCAGGAAGAGAGCCAGCTTTTCCTGCGTGCTGAGATAACGGTTGCCGCTCAGCTCGCCGGCGACCTGCGCGACGAGATTTTCGCGGCCCGGCGGGTTGAGCTGATGCTTGTCGAGCAGGACGTAGATCAGCGCCCAGTCGCGCAGATTGCTGCCGTAATCGCCCCACCAGGCGTAGGCCGGACCGCCGCGCGGCTTCTTCAGGCCGGCTTCGATGGCGCTTTGGGCGCGCGTTTCGTCACCCATCAGCTTGAGCGCCAGCCCGACGTGCACCAGCGCCAGCCCGGAATACGCCGCGGCCTGCGATTCGTGCAACTGGCGCAAGGTCGCCAGCGGCGCCTGTCCGTGCCGCGCCAGGACATAGGCGCCGTAGGCCAGCACGCCGTAACGGCCGGCGCCGGCGTAGCGGCTATCGTTCCAGATCGAGTTCGGGTTGTGGACGACCGCCGTCGTCGGCAGACCGGCGACGCCTTCCTGCAGCCCTTTAAGCAGGAATTCGACGGCGCGCTTTTCGATGCCAGCCGGCACGTTGAAGCCCTGTTCGCGCGCGTCGAGCAAAAAGTGGGCAATGTACGCCGACAGCCAGTATTCGTACGCCGCCGCGTTGCCCCACAGGCTGAAGCCGCCGTTGGCGGCCTGCATGCCGCTCAGTTTGCCGATCGCCTTGTCGATCATTTCGACGCGCTGCGCCGGGGTGAACGCTTTCAAGCCAAATCGGCGCGCTGCCGCCTCGTCGATGAACAGATGCGGGTAGGCGCTGCTGGTCGTCTGCTCAGCGCAGCCGTAGGGGTAAGTGAGCAATCCCTGCACGGCGCTGCGCACGTCGATCGGCGCGCGGTCGGAGACGGTCAGCGTCGCCAGCACGCTGTCGCGCAGCAGTCCGCCGAGTTCGGCGTCGCGAATGTCGGCCGTTTCACCCGGCGCCAGCGTCAACCGGCGGACCAGCGATTGGCGCGGCGTCGGCGCCTGCACCTGCAGCGGGAAGCGGCGGGCGAATTTGCGCCGCGGACTGTCGACCTGGACGCGCAATTCGCTGAGGCCGACAGCGTTGCCGGCTTCGATCGGGATGCGCAGCAGGCGTTTCTGCTGGTCGTTGAGCGTGAATTGCTGTTCGCCGCCCTTGACCTGCAAACCGTCGGCGCCGCTCACCGCCACTTTCACCGTCTGCGCGCTGCCGGCCAGATTCTGCACTTCGAGCGCCAGCAGCGCGCTGTCGCCGAGCGACAGGAAACGCGGCGTCGCCAGTTCGACGATCAGCGGCGCGGCGACAGTGACTTCGGCTTCCTGCATCCCGAAACGGTCGGCGGTGGCGGCGACGGCCATCAGCCGCAGGCTGCCGTTGAAATCAGGCACCGGCAGCGCGATTTCCGCTTCGCCCTTGTCGTCGAGAGCGACCGGGCCGCTGAACAGATCGACGAGCTGCACTTTCTTCGGCAGGCTGCGCGTCGGTTTCGGCGCCGCGTCGCCGCCGAATTTCAGCTTGCCGCGCAGGCCGGGCATTTTTTCGATCAGCCGGCCGTAAATGTCGTAGGCGTCGGCGCCGTAGCGCAGCTTGGCAAAGAAGAAGCCGAAGGGGTCCGGACTGGCGAAACGGGTGATGTTGAGGATGCCGGCATCGACCGCCGACACGGTGACCAGCGCTTTCTGCCCTTTCGCTTCGGGAACCTTGATCTTCACGGTCAACGGCCGCTCGGGTTCCATTTTTTGCGGCGCTTCGAGGGCGACGGCCAGTTTGTGCGTGCTGCGTTCGAGCGGCAGATGCAGCAGGCCGAGCGCACGCGCCGGCGTCACTTTCTCTTCGGCACCGCCGGGACGCAGCACCATTACCGTGACGTAGAGATCGTGCCGCTTCCAGCGTTTGTCGAGCGGAATGTCGACCGTCGTGCTGCCGGCGCCGATGCGCAGGCGCTTGACCCACAGCGCGCGGTCGCCTTCGACGGTGATCAGCGCTTCGCCGGCGTGCGGCGGCGTGATCGTCAGGTGCACCGTGTCGCCGTCGGCGTACGCCGGTTTGTCGAGCTTCAGCGCCACCAGATCGGGACGGACGCCCTGCGTTTCGTCGTCCTTCGCCGACCAGCCGGCGTAGAAACGGTAACGCAGCATCTGCCGGGTTTCCGGGTCGAGGATTTCGAGACGGTAGCGGCCGTATTTGACCGGCAGCGCCAGTTTGCCGCGTCCGCCGGCCGGCAGCGTCACCTGCGTCGATTGCACCAGTTCGTCGTTTTCAGTGAATCCCGAATGCCAGCCGCGCTGGTCGTCGAAGCGCCAGTAGTAGTTGCGGTCTTCGCGGAACAGGCGCACCGGCAAGGCGGTGGCCGCTTTCAGCGCCGCGCCAGCGTCGGCGCGCACGACTTCAAATTCGGCGTTGGCGCCTTCACGGGCGTAGCTGCCGACGAACAGCGGCCGCAGACCGACGAGGACCGGCGCCGGCCAATGCACGCGCTCGATACTGCGCACCACCGGCCGGCCGCCGGCTTCGAGCAGGCTCAGCGTCGCGCGGACGGTGTACGGCGAACGACGCTTGCTGACCGCATCGAGGTCGACGGCAAGCGACGCTTGGCCTTGTTCGTCGAGCGTCGTTTCCGGCAACTCACTGCGCGAGCGGGCGTTTTCCTCGTCGTCGTCGCCGAAGACGAAGCCAGGCAGCTTCTGCGCCAGCGGGTTGCGGTTGCGCTCACTGTTGACCACGCCGATCAGCCGGTTGCCGGCCGCCGGCGCGCCATAGAGATAGCGGCCGCTGATCATCAGCGGCCAGGCGGCGTCGCCGCTCAGCCGCTCGACTTTGCTGTTCAGATCGAGTTTCAGCCGTTCGGGCAGGAATTCCTCGACGCCGAAAGAGAGGCTGGTACCGGCCAGTTTGGCCGCCGGATCGGCGCGCAGCTCGAGATGCCAGTTGCCGGTGGCGGCATCGACCGGCAGCTCGACGGCATTCCGGTAGTAGCCGGGGAAGGCGCTGTCGGCTTGCCAGGTGGCGGTCCATTGCGCCTTGCCGTCGGGACGGCGCAGGATGGCCTGGATCGGCTGCGGTGGCACCAGCTGTCCGTCAGCGTCGCGCGCGAGCACCGAGACTTCGAATCGTTCGCCCGGCCGGTAGAGGTTGCGGCCGCTCCAGGCGAACAAACGTACCGGCACGTAAGGCATGCCGGCGACGGAGAATTCGGCCAGATCGAGCGCCGGTTCCTTGAGCGCGATCAGCGACATCTGTTCGCCCTTGCGCGCCACGACCGCGCGCGCCGTTTTCGGCCGCTCGGCAAAGCTGGCGCGACCGTCGCGGTCGCTTTCGGCACGCGCCAGGGTCTTGCCCTGGCCGTCGAGCCAACTGACTTCGACACCGGACAGCCCCTTGCCGTCGGTCAGCGAGCTGAGATAGGCGTCGGCGCCGCTGTTGGCATACTGGCGCAGATGCAGGCCGAGGTCGCTGACGTAGAAATAGGTGGTCTGAAATTCACTGCGGAAGCGGTTCGGCTGCGACATCACCGCCACATAGATGCCCGGTTCGCGCAAGGCCGGGATGCTCTCCACCGGAATCAGCGTCACGCTGCGCCGATTGGCTTTCTGCTCGGTCTGGAAACGGCCGACGAAAACGCTGCTGGTCAGTTTGTTGATCTGGTCGAGCTGCCAGACGTCGGTGGCGCCTTTCAGACGCAGATTTTGTTCTCCGTCCGGCTCGTCATCGGCTTCTTCGGCGTTGCCGCCGTCGTTCGCCGGCTTCACTTTTGCCGGACCGGCGACCACCCGTTCGAGAAAACGCGGCAACTGATCGGCCTTCACCTTCAGGAACTGGATATCGACTTCGGGCACATTGACCGTCGTCACCGGCAGGCCGCCGTTCTGCACCGCCGGCAGAACGATGCCACGGCTGGCGAAGTAGTACGCCGGCGCCACCGCCGCGGTGGTGATCGAAAAACGCGTTTCGCGATCCAGCTGCTTGCCGTTGGCGGCGCTCAGACCCGGCTGGATGCGCACCACGTAGCGGGTTTGCGGTTTGATGTTGGGGAAGAAGAGCAGACGCGGGTTCTCGCCGACCACCCAGGCACCGGCCACCGGCTGGCCGCCGTCGAGGACGGTATCCTTCTCGTCGCGGCTGCTGCGTGCGGTTGCCGCGGTGTCCGTTTCGCCGTCGTCTTCACCCTCGCCGTGCTCGGCGGCGTCGGCGTTGTCCGTCGTCGCGGCTTTCTTCTGCGCCGGCATTTCCAGCACCTGCACGAATTTGCCGTGATCGCTGCGCGCATCGAGCGGCAGGGTGAAAGACAGCGCCAGCGCCGGCGAGCCGTCGAATTCGCGATGTACGCCGTCGACGACTTCGAAACGGACATCGTCGCTCGTTAAAGCGTCCGGATGCCGGGTCGGCAGATAGCCGATCGCCAAAAAGCCGGCCACTAGCAGAGCCAGCACAGCCAGTACCGCCGTCAGCGGCGCCAGGCCGCGTTGTCCTGCCAGAGATCCGATGCGCATGACGCCCTCCCGCGAGAATTGCTCGTGAAATTCTAGCAGCCTGTCGTCGAATACAAGGCAAGCGCTGAATATTTGGCCGCACGGGTTGCCGCGCAAGGCGCGCCGCGATCGAGGCATGTCCAATGACCGGCATTATAGCGGCTCGACCGCCAGCCTCTGGAGCGGGAAAGGTCTGCGGTGCGGCTGTTCTGGTGCCGACGGCCGTGTCAGGAATGTCCCTGGCTTTCGGCGCAATCGACCTGAAACAGCGCCCGGTCCTCGAGACGCACGGCACTCAGGTGGCGGCCCCACAGGCAGCCGGAATCGAGCGCCAGCAGGTTCGGCGTCATCTTCAGCCCGAGCGCCGACCAGTGGCCGGTGATCAGCACGCTGTCGGCGCTACGCCGGCCGGGTGCGTCGAACCACGGCAGACAGCCCGGCGGCGCCTCGTGCGCCTGGCCTTTGCTCTGGAATTCCATGACGCCGCCCGGCGAACAAAAGCGCAAGCGGGTGAAGGCATTGACGATGACACGCAGTCGCGGCCAGCCGGTCAGCGTGTCATCCCAGGCCGCCGGTTCGCTGCCCCACATGTTGACGATCAAATCGCGGTAATCGGGGCCACGCAGCCGCGTTTCGACCTCCGCGGCCAGTTCGCGCGCGCGGTCGGCGCTCCATTCCGGCAACAGGCCGGCATGCACCATGCAGTACTCGCCTTCGCGGTGGCAAAGCGCCTGCTGCCGCAGCCAGGCGAGCAGTTCGGCGGCATCGGGCGCGCGCAGGATTTCTTCCAGGGTGTCGCCTTTGCCGCGCCGGCCGCAGCCTTCGGCGACCATCAACAGGTAGAGGTCGTGATTGCCGAGCACGGTGACCGCGGCGTCGCCGAGATCGCGGATGAAGCGCAAGGTATCCAGCGAGCGCGGCCCGCGATTGACCAGATCGCCGACCAGCCACAGGCGGTCCTGTTTCGGGTCGAAAGCGATCGCCCGCAGCAGATTCTGCAGCGAAGCGAAACAACCTTGAATGTCGCCAATGGCGTAGGTGGCCATGGTTGTCTTTCAGACGCCGCGCGCCAGATTCTGCTGCCAGCGCCAGGCGTCGCGGCACATCTCTTCCAGGCCGCGGCGGGCTTTCCAGCCGAGCAAGCGTTCGGCGAGCGACGGGTCGGCGTAACAGCTGGCGACGTCGCCGGGCCGGCGCGGAGTCAGCGTATAAGGCACTGGCTGGCCGCTGGCCGCGGCGAAGGCGTGCACCATGTCGAGCACCGAGTAGCCGGTGCCGGTGCCGAGATTGACGGTCAGCAGTCCGCCATTGGCTCGCAGATAATCGAGCGCTGCCAGATGGCCTTCGACGAGATCCACGACGTGAATGTAATCGCGTACGCCGGTACCGTCGGTCGTCGGATAATCGCTGCCAAAGACGCTCAGCTGTTCGCGCAGTCCGGCCGCCACCTGCGCGACATACGGCAGCAGATTATTCGGCGTGCCATTCGGTTCTTCGCCGATCAGACCGCTGTGGTGCGCGCCGACCGGATTGAAATAACGCAGGCGGGCAATCCGCCATTGCGCATCGGCATGCGCCAGATCGGCGAGGATATCCTCGATCATCAGTTTGCTGGCGCCGTAGGGATTGGTGGCCGCACGCGGAAAATCCTCGCGGATCGGCACCGAGGCCGGGTCGCCATAAACGGTGGCCGACGAGCTGAAAATCAGTGTCTTCACCTGATGCGCGGCCATCGTTTCGCAAAGCACGATCGCGCCGCCGACATTGCAATCGTAATAGCGCAACGGTTGGGCAACCGATTCACCGACCGCTTTCAAACCGGCGAAGTGAATGACGGCGGCAATTGGCCAATCGCTGAAAACACGCGTCAGCAGAGTGCGATCGCGGACATCGCCGACGTAAAAAACCGGCCGCTGTCCGGCAATCCGTTCGACGCGATCGATGACTGCCGGGTGACTGTTCGACAGATTATCGACCACCACCACCTGATAACCCGCTGCCAACAAAGCGACGCAGGCATGCGAGCCGATATAACCGCTACCGCCAGTAACCAGAATGTGCATAGTCAAACCCGTATTGAAAGCGTGTCGCCATATCCGCCCGGTCGGCAATCCGTCTTTGAGCAGCGACACGCACGGCTGAGAATGCATGCCAAGCCATTGTGCTGCGCAGAGGAAAGGCAGCGGGCATCGGCAACAATATCAAGAAAACGCTGCAGAAATGGCGGCGCGGACGAAGCGCGGCGTTGCACGCTGCTTGCCACCCCGCTTGGCCATTTGATCTGTCTTGCCGGTTGCGAGCCGAGCCGTGCGCTTCTCCCGCGCAGCCAATTATGCAGCGCTTCGCGGTGGGCGATGCGTCACCTGCCATCGTGTTACGACTGTTCGACGCGTCTTGTGCGTGAAACGACTCGAAATAGGAAGCGTCTGACTGGCGCAATAGAGGGCGGGACCGGCTTGCCGACCGGACCAGTCAGGCCCGGGACGGCGAAAACCGGTTGCTGCGCAATTATGCGACGAGAAACGAATTGCGGTGCTGGCCGTTCGCTTCGAGATTGACCAGCCAGTTCGGAGCTTTGCCGCGACCCGACCAGGTTTCACCATTCGGACCGCGGTATTTGACGGCTACGACTTTACGCACCGGCATGGGTTGCGCTGTCGGGCCGGCAATTTTGAATCCACAATCGACGGCCGATAATTCGTGTTCGGCGATCAGCTGTTTTACCTGGGCTATTGCGGTTGCGGCAGCCGACCGGCGAGCCTCTTCAATTTGTTTGTCCAGAGCTTCGCGTTGCGCGATCAATTCCTGGATAATCGACATGCACTCCTCCTTTAAAACCGTGGGTTTATACGACGAACCGATGATTGGTATCCGTAACCGGCGATTCGCAGGTGCGGATTATTACATAAATCCGCCGACAATAATCGCTATTGTTGAAGTTAAAAATCATTTTAGCCGCTCGAATTGCCGTTGCCAGAAAAAAACGCTCCGCTGTCACCGGAATACCTGTGCGGTGTATTGTTATTTTCAGCTGTCGATGCACAGCAGCTATCCGGCGGGCAGCAGGCAGGCAGAGGGGCTGTCGAATATGATTTATATCGTGGGGCTGCCTATGCCAGTGAGCGATAGCGACCGGCATGGAAAATCAATGGTTCACGTGATTCCGCGCTGAAAAATCGCGTTACGCGACCGACGAAAATCAGGTGGTCACCGCCCGGATACTCGGCTTCCGGTGTGCATTCGAAGCAGGCGACGCAATTTTCCAGCAGCGGTATGCCGCCCGGGCCGTCGCGAATTTGCAGTCCGGCGAAAGGATTTTCGTCCGCTGCGGCAAAGCTTTCCGAAACAGGTGCCTGATTTGCCGACAAGACGTTCACCGCGTAATGGGCTGCGCGTCGAAAATGCGCGAGCTTTGCCGTGGCCAGCGACAGACTCCACAGAATTAATGGCGGATCGAGAGAAACGGCATTGAACGAGTTGATCGTCACGCCGATCGGCACGCCGTCCGCCGTCCGCGTAGTGATGACGGTCACGCCGGTGGCGAACTGGCCCAGCGCGTTGCGCAAAGCACGATCGCCATCGTCGCGACGTCGGGAAGCGGACGTTGTCGCGCTGGCCTCGCTGCTTCCGGACGATGAACGGGGCGATGGTGACAGGGTGGATTGATTTGCGGGCCGGGGCATCAGCCGCTCCGGCCGGATATTGCGCACATGCTAAGATTCCTCGTCCTGTCAGTATGAAAGTCCAGGCACATCATTCTTGCGAAAATCGGGCGCTTGCGGCGACGAGCCGTCGCCGATATGCCTCTTCTCTTTCCATCGACGCCGCTTTCAACCGCCAGTCCTGACCAGATGCGCTACGATACGAAACTGCATCGGTGCATAATTCGCCATAAAACTGACATGAAAACAGTATGTTAGAAAAAACAACTTTCGTAAAATATGCCTGAAACGTCAAATTTTATCAATAAATTGACGCTTGCGTCGCTTTAACCTATTGATTTTAAAAAATATTTATGCGCCAACGCCATGCGAAACGGGGGTTATCCCTCCGCCGACCGGTACTGTCGAGACGGAGCGAGCCGCTGCGGCTGGCATATTTATATTTCTTTGCCCGGCTGCCGATTTGAGCAGGCGGGCAGCGACTGGCCTCGGCAATCAGGATGACGACGCCGCGCTCGGCTTTGCCGAGCGGGTGATCGACTGGCAAGGCCATTGTGGCCGTCACGACCTGCCGTGGCAGAACACCCGCGACGCCTACCGCATCTGGCTGTCGGAAATCATGCTGCAGCAGACACAGGTGAGCAGCGTGCAGCCGTATTACCTCCGCTTTCTGGCGCATTTTCCCGACCTGCCGCATCTGGCGGCGGCGCCTCTCGACGAGGTCCTCGCTTTGTGGTCCGGGCTCGGTTATTACGCGCGTGCCCGCCATCTGCAGCGCTGCGCGCAAATGCTGGTCGCCGATCATGCCGGACGCTTTCCAGACGATCCGGCGTTGCTCGCCGGCCTGCCGGGCATCGGCCGCTCGACGGCGGCGGCGATCGCCGTTTTCGCTTTCGGCAAGCGCGCGGCGATTCTCGACGGTAATGTCAAACGAGTGCTCGCCCGCTGCTTCGCCGTCGAAGGCCATCCGTCGGCGGCACCGGTCGAACGCCGTTTATGGACACTTGCCGAATCGCTGTTGCCCACACGGGATATCGAACGCTATACGCAGGGAATGATGGACCTCGGTGCCACGTGGTGTACGCGCCAGCGGCCGCAGTGCAGTGCCTGCCCGTTGCAGACGATCTGCCGGGCGTGCCGCGATGGCCGGCAAGCGGAACTGCCGACGCGACGCGCCGGCAAGGTTTTACCGCAGCAACAACAGCAGGTGTTGCTGCTGACCGATGGGCGACAGGTGCTGCTCGAGCGTCGTCCTCCGCAGGGCATCTGGGGGGGCTTGCTGGCGCTGCCGGAAGGGGCACCGGAAGCGGCGGCGGTTTTTGCGCAACGCCAGTCCTGCGAGTTGCTGCATCTCGGCCCGCGCAGTCGCCTCGACCATGCTTTCAGCCATTTCCGCCTGACGCTCGAGGTGCAGCGCTGCAACGTCCGGGTTCTCGGTCTTACAGTCGGTGAAGATCGCTGGCAGTGGCTGGCCGTCGAGGCGATCGCCAGCGCCGCCTTGCCGACGCCGATACGTAAAATTCTGCTCGCCGAACTGGCCGGCGATCCGTCCGCCGACGCTCAGGCGCTGCGGCCGATCGCCCAGCGTCCGAAAGCGACACCACAGGCCAAGGTGACAAAACCCGCCGACCAGCCGAGCAGACTGTTGCGCCCGAAGCCATCGAGGGCCATGCCGAAGGCCACCGGTCCGACGAAACCGCCGGCGAAGCCGATCGTCGAGTAGAAAGCCAGCGCCGTTCCGCGGATTTCCGGCGCCGTTTCGGTAAGCAAGCCGGCGGTCAGCGCCGCCGAGTCGAGATTCATGCTCGCCGCGTAGAACAGCAGCAGCAACACCCGCCAGGCGCTGGGCAGATCGCCGCTCGCCGCTACGAGCAAGGCCAGCGCGCAGGATAAGGGCATCACCGTTTGCAGCCAGCGCAAGCGGCCCCAGCGATGCGCGCCCTCGTTGCCGAGAACGCTCGCCGGGACGGCGAGGAAAGTGGCGAGGGCGGCGATCAGCCCGGGCAACGCCGTCCAGGCGTCCGGCTGGCGCAGATGGCTCCAGGTCAGATAGGCGACCAGCCAGCTGCGGAAGCCGAACAGTTCCCAATTGTGGCCAAAATAGGCGCCGCAAAACGCCAGGATGCGCCGGTCGCGCACCACGCGGCGCCACAACTGCGGCGCCGGTGTCGAATGCGCCGCTACCGGCTGCGGGCGTGCGGCGACCCCTAGCCAGACCAGCAGCACCGCCAGCGATGCGGCGGCGGCGGCGATGGCGAATTGCCCCTGCCAGGGCAACCGATCGCGCAGCAGCTCGCTCCACAAATAAGAGAAGCCGGCGCCGACGCCGAAGGTCGCCGTATAAAACGCCGCGCCGCGTGACTGCACGGCGATCGGCAAACGATCGCTCATCGCTTTCAAACCGGGCATGTAGGTGCCGGCCAACCCCAGTCCCGCCAGCCACCAGCAGCCGAGCGCAGTGACGAAACCGTCAGCAAAAACGGCGAAACCGGCCAGAGCCACCGCCGTCAGCGCGGCGCTGCCCAGATAGATGCGTCGCGCGTCGATGCGATCGGTCAGACTGACCAGCAGCGGCACGGCGAGAATGTAGCCGAGAAAAAAGATACCGCTCAGCCAGCCGCCTTGCGTCGCCGACAACTGCCATTGCTGCGAGAGCAGGGGCAGCAGCGACGGAACGAGCGCGAAACCGGCCATCGACGCTACTTCGGCGGCACAGAAGATCGACACCAGCGCGGCCGGTGAACGCGTGTCGTTTGCCATCAATGATCGCTGCTCACGTCGGCGGCGTTCCGTTTGGCCCGCTCGGGTGAAGGAGGAAAAATCGTCGCCCGCTGGGCGACGGTGTGTAGTCCGCGCCGAAGCGGCAGATATTCACTGGCGCGGGCCTTCGCCCCAGCGTGGCAACAGGGTATGCGGCACCTGCAGATGGTCGAGGATGCGCGCGACGACGAAATCGACCATTTCCGTCACCTGTTGCGGCCGATGATAAAAACCGGGGTTCGGCGGCAGAATGACCACGCCGGCGCGCGCCAGACGCAACATGTTTTCGAGATGGATCACCGACAGCGGCGTTTCGCGCGGGACGAGGATCAGCTTGCGGCCTTCCTTGAGCACCACGTCGGCGGCGCGTTCGATCAATTTGCTCGCCAGTCCCTGCGCCACGGCGGCGAGTGTGCCCATCGAACACGGGCAGATGACCATCGCCTCCGGCGGGTTGGAGCCGCTGGCCACCGGTGCGAACCATTCCTCGCGGCCATAGACCGCCAGTTCTCCCGGCGCCTCCGCATAGCGCGCGCGCAGCAGGCGACACACGTCTTCGGCGCGCGCCGGCAGGTCGAGGTCGATTTCCTGTCGGGCGACGATCTGTGCCACCGACGAGTAGAGCAACTGCACGCGGCAGCCGGCCAGCAGCAGGCATTCGAGCAGACGCAGGCCGTACGGCATGCCGGAGGCGCCGGTGAACGCCAGACAGATTGTTTCAGGCATGTTCCACCGGTGTCATGGCGTCCGATGCGGGCGGCAAGGTCAGCAACAGGCGGCTGGCGATCAGCCCGTTGACCGTTCCGAAGAACAGCGCCGCTGTCGCCAGCAAGGGCAGCAGCAGAAACAAGCCATCATGTGGGATCAACCACAGTCGCGCCAGCAGCAGTTGTCCGCCAAGATGCGCCAGGGCGGCCAGGATGCTCCAGCTCACCGGACCGAACCAGCGCGTCGGCAGGCAAAATGCCGCGCGCAACATCAGCAGACTGCTCAAGGCACCGCAGACACTGAGAAAAAATCCCGGCGAAAGAAACTGACCGAGCAGGAAACTGCCGGCGAAAACTCGCAGACCGGTCACCCAGGCGGCGGCCGACCAGCCGTGCCGTGCCAGGACGATCAAGGTGACGATATTGGCCAGGCCCGGTTTGACGCCGGGCACCGGCAGCGGGATCGCCGCGTCGATCAGCGACAGACCGATCGCCGCCGCCGCCAGTTGCGCCAGACGATGATCTTCGGGCGTCGTCGTCAGGCGGACCAGATGCGGCGCCGTGCGGTCGTTGGCGGGAGAAGAATCGCTGTTGGCGACGGCCATGAGATCAGGGTTCGGAAACCGCTCGTCCGCGCGAAATGAAAGCCACCGAATAGCCGGCCTGGAAGCGCGAATGCAAGGCTTCGATGGTCGGTGGTGAAACAGGCGTCGGGGCATCCCATTTGATCGCGTAATTGGCGCCCGAACCGCCGGCGTTTTCGCGCAGTTCGACGAAAATTTCCAGCGTACCGAATGGCGGTACGCTGCGCGGCGACGGCACCGAATTACGGATCAGCGAGCCATCAGTGTTGTAATACGGCGCGGAAACGACGCGGATCGCCGTCTTCGGATCGGTGTTGCGTACGCTGACCAGCACCGACAGCAGCAGACTGTCGCCGCGGCCCGACGAGCTGGCATTGCCATGGCGCAATTCCGAATAAATCGGCACATAAACGGTCTGTCCTTTGCTCGCCGGCTCGATGCCTTCCGCGAATGCCGTCGAAGCCAGCAACGCCAACCCGGCCAGGACGCCGCGGGTGGCCGCCGCCGATGCGCAACGAAAAGTCAGAAACATGTCCAGTTCCTTTCGGCGAAATGGAATGCCGATTATCCCGCAAGCGCAGTCCATCTGCCGAAACGTTGAATGCTTGCCAAGGACAGAACAGTCTACAGTAGTGTTGTGGCCTATGATGAATCACATCAAGTCGGCGTATGAAATGAAAACAGCTCGCCGGTCTTCGATAGTCAAAGCACAACCGGACGGGACGCGATGAAAAGCTTGTTGCTGTTTGCAATCGTTTTTTATCAACGCCACCTGTCTGCGCGCAAAGGTTTTTGCTGCGCCTATCGCCATCATGCCGGCCATGCCAGTTGTTCGCTGCTCGGACTGCGGGCGGTCAGACGATTCGGCATTGTCGGCGGTTTGCGTGTGCTCAAGCGCCGGCTCTATCTTTGCGGCGTAGCCAGCCGGCGCTATGCGCCGCTGCGGCCGCATCGCTACCAGCGCGGTGACTGCGACCCGGGGTGTGATCTGCCCTGCGAAGGCGGTTGCGAACTGCCCGGCATGCAATCGTGTCAGCCGCTGGAAATTCTCGATTGCGCTGATGTGTGCGGATGCGGCGGATCGAAAAACAACAGAAAAGAAAGCAGCAAGGAAGCGGCGGTCTACATCCCGCCGCCGATCGACAGGCGGACATGACCGCCGTCTGGTGCCCCCGGTCGGAATCGAACCAACACCTGATGATTACAAATCAACTGCACGACCTTCATGCTACGGGGGCCAGCAAACAGATTGCAGCGGGATTATAACGGATAGCGCAAAGACCGTAGGCGCCGGATTGGTTGGAGGGCATGCCCGGATACCCACGCGCGTCGCGTCTTGTTCGCCTCTCTCCAGGCGCCATCCCCATGTTGATTCAATTCTCGCAAGTTAGCCTTTGTCATATTCACTTTTGATTAGCGAGGAACCTCAGCTACCGCGATTTCTGCGCCCTGCGACCGCCAATGGCGACCAAAACCGCGGGTTTCTACTGACGGAATCAGGCTACCGCGGCCCCGGCATGGCTTGACAAGCGGCCGCGGCGATGGGTGGCTGAGGTTCCTTGCTAATCAGGTTTGGCGTTGCGCAAGTTTGCCCTCTGTCTGCTGCGTCAAGGCGCCCAATACCCCAAGCCCAGCCTGTGCTTCCGCCGCAAAACCGCTGACCGCCTCCCCGATTATCGTGCTTCATTGCTCGGCTTGGTGCCTCGGCTGTAAATGCGATTGCCTTGAGATTAGAGGGTAGAGGGCGAGCTCTCAGAAAGTGCGGTACCTTTTGGGATTTGTCATCTCTAAAAAATGGCAACCGAAAAGATTCATCAAATTGATGACGGCCATTGTCGATTAGATAAATAATTCAGCATGACCGGCGATCACCACCTTCATCAGACACCATGGCTGGACCGGGGATGCCATATACCACATTGTAAACCTTGTGAATTTTTGCGCAGCATCATTGGCCGATTTTTGCGATAAATCGCAAAGATTCAGAAGTGGCAGTTGCCCCGCCTGGCAGCAGCGCATTGCCGCTACGGGTGAGGTTCTTGAGGTGAGTAATGGCAACAATGATGCGTAATCTGTCGGGAGTCTGTCGGGGGGCGCTGGGCAGTCGGTCTGAAGAAGGGGCTGCTCAACCATGCTCTGCTTTTTGTTGTGACATGGAGATGCAGGGAATGCTTTGCTCCGACCAGACGGAGACGACACGATGAACGGGAACACCGAGCAGAACACAGGCGACAAGGACGAACAGGCAGTGCAGCCGTCGCGCCTGTCGCTTTCCCGCTGGCTGGTGCTGACCGTACCGGTGTTGATTGTCGTCCTGATGTTGATCTGGGAAAGCTTGGCCTATTGCCGTGCATTGTCCGAACGGCTGGCTGGTGTCGCTGCCGTTCTGGCAGTGACAGCCGACCAACGCGAACTTGCCGACCGCCGCCAGGCGACGAAGTGGTTATCGGTTCTGCAAGGCGATGCCGATATCGATGTCGCGCTGCTGTTGCTCGCCGATCGTCGTGTCGCGGCAGCTTTCCGTCGTGGCGCGGATGCCGAATATTTCGATTTCGCTCCCTCTCTCGCGGCCTATAAGCGTCTGCAGGAGGGGGCGCCCAGTGATCGACCGGCGAATCGCCTGGGTCTGCTGGGGCTCGATCTGGTGGTGCCGCTGATTCAGGAAAATCGCCTGCTCGGCTATCTCTACGCCCATGTGCCACTCCGCACTCTCGGTGAACAACTGCTGATCAACCTGTTCCTGCTGGCCACCATCGTCCTCCTGGCCGGCGGGGCCGGCTTGCGACTGGGGGAACGTCGGTTGGAACGTCTGTTTGCCTCCCTCCGGCAACTCGCCGAAGCCATGCGGCAAGTCGGTTACAAGCGCGACTTCGGCGTACGTCCGGCCGCTTTGGCGCAACCGAGCACCAGCGAGATGGCTGGCCTGGCGTCCGCTTTCGACGACATGACGAAGAAACTCGCCGAGTACGACAGCCGGCTCGCCGAACGCGATGGCGAGTTGCTCGAAAGCAACCGGGAGTTGACCGTCGCCGTTCGTCTTGCCAGTGAAGCGCAAAATGCCGCCGAACACACTAGTCACGCCATGTCGTCCTTGCTGTCGACGATCAGTCATGACATCCGTACGCCGATGACCGGCATTCTGGGGATGACCGAGTTGCTGCTGAAAAGCGAACTCGACGACACGCAGCGCTCGCACGCCGAGACGGTGATGAATTCGGCCCGGACCCTGCTCGGCGTTTTTGACGATCTGGCCGATTTTTCCAATCTCGAAGCCGGCATGCTGTCATTGGCGGCCAACGAGTTCAACCTGCGCGAGCTGATCGAAGAAACCGTCGATCTATATGCCGAACATGCGCAAGGCAAGGGACTGCACATCGGTTGTTTGCTGGCTGCCGAGACACCCTCGGCGGTCTATGGCGATGCGCAACGCTTACGGCAGATTCTGAACAATCTGTTGAGCAACGCGATCAAGTTCACCATCCACGGCGAGGTACGGGTCGATGTCGGCGTGGAATCGCGCAACGGCAGTGCCGCGATGCTGTCGATCAAGGTCAGCGATACCGGCATCGGCATCGAGACCAGCCGTCAGAAATCCCTGTTCGATTCTCCGCGCGTACCCGACAGCCGCTATCCTGACCGGCGCAGTGCGGCCTGCCTGGGTTTGGCGCTGGTCAAGCAGTTGCTTACCCTGATGGGTGGTGAAGTCGGCGTCAGCAGCATCCCCGGACAAGGCAGCACTTTCTGGGTCAAAGTGCCTGTCGCCGTCCACAATGCGCAATCGGAAAAAAAGATTGTCGCCAATGCCTTCCGCGCCAGCCGACTGCTGATCGTCAATGACAATGTACTCAATCGTGCCTTGCTGGCGCAGCATTTGCGCAATTGGGGAATGCGCAGCCGGATTGCCGTCAACGGACGGGTTGCGCTCGAGGCCCTGCGGCAAGCGGTGGCCATCGGCAGCCCATTCGCGGTGGTGGTGCTCGACATGCTGATGGCCGATCTCGATTGCCTGGCGTTGATCCGCAGCATCCGCAGCGATCGTCGGCTCGATGGCTTGCGCATCATTGTGCTGACCGCGTTCAATCGTCCGGCGCAGGTGGCGGCCGCGCAGACGGCTGGCGCAGACGGCTGTCTGCCGCAGCCGATTCGTACGAAACAGCTGTTTCAGACCCTGCGTCGCGTCCTCGGCAGTTCACAGGCCGAAGATGACGATCTGGGGAACCCGGCGGATTGCGCCTTGCACGGATTGCGCCTGCACGTATTGCTCGTCGAAGACGACGTGGTCAGCCGCGAGGTCGCCCTGACGACTCTTGAATGGCTGGGCTGTCGGACACGTGCCGTCACCAGCGGCCAGGAAGCTTTGCAGGCATACGGTCAGGAAACATTCCATCTGATCCTGATGGATTGCCAGCTTCCCGATGTCGATGGCAGGGAAGTGACGCGACACATTCGTCAGATCGAAAACGATGCCGTACGTCAGGATGCCGAATCGCGGCGCTTGCCAATCATCGCCGTCACCGCCAACGTGCTCGCCGGCCACCGGGAAACCTGTCTGCAGGCCGGAATGGACGATTATCTGGCCAAACCATATGACCGCGAAAGGCTGCTGACGGTGCTACGTCGCTGGGCACCTCCCGAAGCGGCGATTCCGCAGGCCGTATCATTCGCCGATAGCGAGCGCCGCCTGATCGATCGCAAGGTGTTGCGCACGTTGGGAGAAGTCGGTAACGCCGCCTTTGTTGCCCGGGTGATCTCATTGTTCATCGAAACGATGCCGGAAAAAATGGCGGCACTCGAACAAGCGGCGAACGCTGGCAACGGTGAAAACATGGCGCGCATTGCCCGACAGATCAAATCCAGCGCGGCGGCGCTGGGCTTGCTCGGCGTGGTCAATGCCACCGCAGAAATAGAGAGCAATGCGCGGCACATCGGCAAAACGAAATGGGCCGCCATGACGGCGTCGCTGAGGACAGCGTATGGTAACGTCCTGCCAGCGCTCAACCGGCTGGTCGCAGATTCGGAGAAATCGTCAGCCAACGACAATGGCTCGGCGGCAACAGCCGCCTGACAGTCGAGCTCGGCTTCGGACTGGGCGTCACTATCCTCCGGGCATTATTGGCCGGGTATAGGAGGATCAGGCCGGCGGATTGTTGGCGCGCAGCCAGCGGCACCAGGCGTCGAAAACGTCCGGATGCAGGGCGGCGACCAGCGAGCGGCGCCAGACATCGGCGCTGTCGTAGTCGTCGTTGTCGAGCGTGCACATGCGGCCGCCGGCTTCGCGCAGGATCAGGCTGCCGGCGGCGTAATCCCAGAGCATCTGCCCGCCGTGCAGGTAGAGGTCGAGCCGGCCGGCGGCGACGCTGCACCATTCGAGCGTCGAACTGCCGAAATTGCGCTGCGAGTAGAACGGCGGCGCGACGGCGATCTGGTCGGCCAGACGTTTGGGAATGCGCTTGAAATCGATGCCGCCGACGGCGCGCGCCAGCTTGTCGGTCACTTGGCGCAAGGGCATGCGCCGTCCGTTGAGGTAGGCGCCGTTGCCCTCGCGGGCGTAGAACATTTCGTCGGTCGTCGGGTTGTAAGTCACCGCCAGCCGCGCGCGGCGTGCGTAGAGCCAGGCGACGGAAATGGCGAAACACGGCAGACCGTTGATGAAATTGGTCGTTCCGTCGATCGGGTCGATGCACCACACGCCCCGCTCGTCCTGGCTGCCGGCTTCCCAGCCGGCGCGCTGCGCGGCGACGCTCATTTCTTCACCGATGATCGGGCAATCGCGGATTTTCGGCAGCCGGGCGAGCAGGAATTGCTGCGCAGCGAGATCGGCTTCGGAACAGAGCGAACCGTCGTCCTTGCGCTGGTCATGGCTGACGCGCAGGAAGCGCGGCATCACTTCACGTTGGGCAACCTCGCGTACCAGGGCGATCATCGCGTCGAGCATTTTCTTCGACTCGCCGCGCGCCAGCGGCAGGGACGCCGCGTTTATTGCATGCTCCATGCTGCCTCAGGCACGCCATTTGATCGAACAGCCGATGCTGGCGATCTGTTCACGTGGCCCTTGCCCTCTTTCGGCGATCTGCTGCATTGCGGCGAACAGTTCGCGGTGCGCGCCGGCCGACGCCGGCATGCGGCCGCTTGCGTCGAGCCGGCCGCGGTATTGCAGTTCGAGCTGCCGGTTGAAGCCGAAAAAATCGGGCGTGCACACCGCGCCGTACTGCCGGGCGACGTCCTGCGTCGCGTCGAAGAGGTAGGGAAAGGAAAAATCGTGCTGCGCGGCGACCCGGCGCATGTTTTCCGGCGCATCCTCGGGATAGTCGGTCGGATCGTTGCTCATGATCGCCGCGACGCCGATGCCGAGCGCCTGCAGATCACGCGCATCACGGCAGATGCGATTGATGATCGCCTTGACGTACGGACAGTGATTGCAGATGAACATCAGCAGCAGTCCGTGTTCACCGCGCAGGGAAGCGAGCGAATGCGGCTGGCCCAGGGTGTCGGTCAGCGTGAAATCGACGGCTCGCCAGCCGAAATCACACACCGGTGTAGTGAACGCCATGACCGAACCGACTCCAATAACGACCGCCACGCGGCAAAGCTTTTATAATAGCACGGTGTCTGTTCCCCGATTTCATTGCCCGTTGCCTCTGGCCAGCGGTGCGCAAGTGACCCTGCCGGAACGCGTTGCGCACCATGCAAACAAGGTCTTACGTCTGCGCTGCGGCAGCGCCGTGACGCTTTTCAACGGTGAAGGCGGGGAATACGGTGCCCGGATCAGCGCCATCGACGGTATGCGGGTCAGCGTCGAAGTGCACGAGTGGCGTGCCAGCGAACGCGAATCGCCGCTGTCGATCACCCTGATTCAGGCGCTGCAAAGCGGTGAGAAAATGGATTTGACGGTGCAGAAAGCCGTCGAACTGGGTGTCTCGCGCATCGTGCCGGCCGTCTCGCGACGTAGCGTCGTCCGCTTGGCCGCGCCGCGTGCGGCACTCCGCGCCGAACATTGGCGCGGAGTGATCATCGCCGCCTGCGAGCAATGCGGTCGTAACCGCTTGCCCGAGATCAGTGATCTGCTCGCTCTCGAAGATTGCTTGACGCCGCCTGCGCCGCCCCGGGCGCTGCGGCTGCTGCTGGCACCGACGGCCAGCCTGTCGTTGCATGCCTTGCCGCCGCCTGACGGCCGCGTCGAATTATTGATCGGTGCCGAAGGTGGTCTGGCACCGGAAGAAATCCGCATGGCGGAGTGGGCCGGTTTCCGGCCGATACGCTTCGGTCCACGCATCTTGCGGACCGAAACGGCAGGGATGGCCGCTCTGACAGCCATCCAGTTTCTTTGGGGCGACTTGTAAGAGGAGATGACTGATGTTTGAATCGGCAGAATTGGGACACAAAATCGATAAGGAAACCTTTCGCACGGAAGAACCCAAGTTGCGTGCGGCACTCCTTGAGGCGCAATTCCACTTGCGCGAAAACAGTACTTTCCCGGTGATCATTCTGATCAGCGGCGTCGATGGTTCCGGCAAGAGTGAAACGATCAACACGCTGTACGAATGGATGGACCCGCGTTACCTGAGCACGCACGCCTTTTCGGCGCCGACGGCGGAAGAGCGGGCGCACCCGTCGATGTGGCGCTACTGGCGCGCTCTGCCGCCTAAAGGAAAAATCGGCATCTTCTCCGGCTCGTGGTACTCGCAGCCGATCGCCGAGCGGATCGACAACGACATTTCACGCTCCGAATTCGATCAGCGCATGGCGCAGCTCAACCGTTTCGAGGAGATGCTGGTCAATGAAGGCGCGCTGGTGCTCAAATTCTGGGTGCATCTGTCCAAGGACGCGCAGCGCGAGCGCCTGAAGGCGATCGAAGCCGATCCGCTGACCAAATGGCGCGTCACCAAGGAAACCTGGGATCGCCTGAAAACCTATGACAAGCTGCAGGAGGTCGCCGGTCACCTGATGCGCACGACCAACACGCCCTGGGCGCCGTGGATCATCGTCGAAGGCACCGACGACCGCTACCGCTCGTTGACCATCGGCAAGACGATCCTCGATTCGCTGCAGCGCCGTCTGGCCGACAAGCGCGACCAGAATTCACCGGTGGCGCCGCCCTTCTCGCCGCGCATCGACCAGATGGACGTCCTGCGCGCGCTCGACCTGACGCAAAGTCTGGCCAAGAAAACCTACGAAATCGAACTCGCCGCCTATCAGGGACGGCTGTCCGAACTGATGCGCCAGCCCGAATTCAGCAAACGCGCGCTGATCCTCGCCTTCGAAGGTTCGGACGCCGCCGGCAAGGGCGGCGCCATCCGCCGCATCGCCTCGGCAATGGACGCGCGCCAGTACCAGATCATCCCGGTGGCCGCGCCGACGCAGGAAGAACGCGCGCAGCCGTACCTGTGGCGTTTCTGGCGCAACATGCCGCGTCTCGGGCGGGTGGTCATCTTCGACCGCACCTGGTACGGCCGCGTCCTGGTCGAACGCGTCGAAGGCTTCTGCAGCGACGCCGACTGGCTGCGCGCCTATTCCGAGATCAACGACTTCGAGCACGACTTGCGCAACGCCGGCGGCATCGTCGTCAAATTCTGGTTGCAGATCAGCGATGAAGAGCAGCTCAAGCGTTTCGAGGCGCGCGCGCAGACCGAACACAAGCGCTTCAAGATCACCGAGGAAGACTGGCGCAATCGCGAAAAATCCGGCGCCTATCACGAGGCGATATGCGACATGATCGACCGCACCAGTTCCGGAACGGCGCCATGGACCATCGTCGAGGCCAACGACAAGTATTTCGCGCGCGTCAAAGTGTTGCGCACGATCTGCGAGCGGCTCGAGAAAGAGCTGAAGCTTGAGCCGATGAAGGACCCGCGCCTGCTTTCGGCAAAGGCCGCCAAGGCCGAGGCGGAAAAAGACGCCAAGGCGGAAGAAAAGGCCGAGGAAAAGATTAACGGCAAGGAAAAAGACAAGGAAAAATCCAAGCGTAGCGATTGAGATGAGCGAAGATTTCCCCGTCAATCACTTCGTCACCTGGTTCCGATCGGTCGCGCCGTACGTCAACCTGTTCCGCGGCAAGACCTTTCTGATCGCTTTCGGCGGCAAGGCCATCGCCGGGCCGCTGGCGCGCACGCTGGCCTACGACGTCAATCTGCTGGCGGCACTCGGCGTGCGTCTGGTGCTGGTGCATGGCGCACGTCCGCAAATCGAGCATCTGTTGCGCGAGCGCGGGCTGACTTCGGTCTATCACGACAATTACCGGGTGACCGACAGTCGGGCCTTGCGTTGCGTCATCGACGCGGTCAGCAGCATCTACGTCAAAATCGAGGCCCTGCTCTCGCAGGGTCTGGCCGACACGCCGATGGCCAACAGCACCATCCGCGTCGTCGGCGGCAATTTCATCACCGCCAAGCCGGTCGGCATCGTCAACGGCGTCGATCTGCAATACACCGGGCAGGTACGCAAGATCGACGCCGACGGCATCCGCGCGCAGCTCAAACTCGGCAACATCGTCTTGCTCTCCTGCCTCGGTTCGAGTCCGACCGGCGAGATTTTCAACCTGGCGATGGAAGAAGTCGCTGAAGCGGTGAGTACCGCGCTGCTCGCCGACAAGCTGATCTTTCTCTCCGACAGCGTCGGCGCCACCGACATCGACGGCTCGCTGCTCGCCGAACTGACCGTCGACGCCGCCGAACGCTTGCTGAGCATCGGTGACTGGCTGTCGACCGATTTACGGCGTTACCTGCCCTGCGCCAGCCGCGCCAGCCGCGCCGGCGTCGGCCGGGTGCATGTGATCGGCTACGACGATGACGGCACCTTGTTGCGCGAGCTGTTCACCCGCGATGGCGTCGGCACGATCATCACCCGCGAGTCGCTCGAACAGTTGCGCGATGCGCGCCCCGACGACATCGGCGGCCTGATCGCGCTGATCGAACCGATGGAACAGGAAGGCACGCTGGTCCGTCGCTCACGCGAGCTGCTCGAACGCGAAATTTCGCATTTTTCGGTGGTCGAACACGACGGCGTCATCGTCGGCTGCGCCGCGCTCTATCCTTACGGCGACGAGCAGGCCGAGCTGGCCTGTCTGGCCGTGCATGCGCACTATCGCCGCTTCGGCTGCGGCGCCCTGCTGGTCAAGCGCATCGAAGCGAAAGCGCGCGCTGCCGGAATCAGGCGGCTGTTCGTGCTGACCACCGCCACCTCGCAGTGGTTCAAGGAGCGCGGCTTCACAATGGGCACGATCGATCAGCTGCCGGCTGAAAAGCGCCTGCTTTACAACCTGCAGCGCCGTTCCAGCGTACTGAGCAAAGACTTATAGAACGACTCACCCGCCGGCGCCGGCGCGCCGGCCAACCCTTCAGGAGAACAAGACATGACAAGAATGGTCAATTGCGTCAAACTCGGTCGCGAGGCGGAGGGCCTCGACCTCCCGCCGTATCCCGGCGAACTCGGCAAACGGATTTTCGAGAACGTGTCCAAGGAAGCCTGGCAGCAGTGGGTGCGCATGCAGACGATGATCATCAACGAGAATCGTCTCAATCTGGCCGATGCGACGCACCGCAAATACCTCGCCGAACAGATGGAGCGGCATTTCTTCGGCAACGGCGCCGACCGCGTGCAGGGTTACGTGCCACCCAGCCACTGAGAGCACGCCAAATCGACGCCTTGCCGGGCGGCCTGGCGAAGAATCAGCCGGCGGTCAGTGTCAACACGCCGCCGGCGGTCGCCAGCAGACAGACATCGGCCGCACGTTGCGCAAACAGGCCGTTGGTCACCACACCGACGATCTGATTGATGCAGCTTTCGAGCGCCGGCGCATCGACGATCTCCAGTCCGCCCAGGTCGACGATCAGGTTGCCGTTGTCGGTGATGAAACCTTCACGGGTGCGCGGCACACCGCCGAGTTTCGTCAGTTCGCGGCGCACGTGGTTCAAAGCCATCGGGATCACTTCCACCGGCAGGGGAAAACGGCCGAGCAGCGGCACCCGTTTCGTCTCGTCGGCGATGCAGACGAATTTGCGCGCCACGGCGGCGACGATCTTCTCGCGGGTCAGCGCCCCGCCGCCGCCTTTGATCATCTGCAACTGCGCGTTGATCTCGTCGGCGCCGTCCACATATACCGCCAGCGAGTCGACGTCGTTCAGTTCGAAAACCTTGATTCCCCGCTCTGCCAGACGCCAGCGGGTCGCTTCCGAACTGGCAACGGCACCAGGAAAACGGGTACGGATCGTCGCCAACTGGTCGATGAAATGATTGGCGGTCGATCCGGTCCCCACGCCGACGATTTCGCCGTCGACGAGCTGTTCCAGCGCGATGCGGGCCACCGCTTTCTTGAGATCATCCTGAGTCATCGGTCGTTTTTCTGAGCAGCAAAAGCATGGAGGCGGCATTGTACCCGCGTGACGGCCGGCGTGCGCGGGCAAGCTGACCGATCGGATCCGCGCTTCAGTCGGCGAAACGCACCACACCGCCACGCCGTCGGTCTCCGACGCCCTGCAAACGGCCATCGACGTCAGCGACCGCGTTGACGCCGCCGAAAAACAGGCTGTGGCTGTCAAAACGCGTGCATCCCGGCCAGCCGTGCTGCAAGGCGGCCACGACCTCTTCAGACAAACCTGCGCTCTCGAACCACAGCCGGCGCCCTTCGACATGCAGGCGCGCGGAGTCGATCGCCCGTTCGAGCGGCTGACGATAGCTCAACAGATTGAGCAGCACCTGCAGAATGGCGCTGCGGATGCGGTTCGACCCGCCGCTGCCGAGGGCGATACAAGGGCGATCGTCGTCGAGGACGAGGGTCGGCGACATCATCGTGCTCAGCCGCGTCCCCGGCGCCTGGCGATGAAAACCACTCGGGTTGATATCCTCTTCGCCGAGAAAATTGTTCAAATGAATCCCCAGCTCGGGCAGCGCGTAGCCACAACCTTCTCCGTTGCTGGAAGTCAAGG
>CAYRXO010000024.1:0-26076 GCA_964428215.1 uncultured Candidatus Accumulibacter sp.
GTCGGCAATCACAGCCAAATTCTCGCAGCACTTGAATTGTTCTGCGTTTCCCTAATGTTATAGAATAGCTACGCAGTTGTCCTGAAAATTTTTTTATATCTTTTTATTTCAATAAGTTGTTTCGTATCTTCCTTGCTCTCCCCTGTTGGCTCGAACCCTTGGCCACCGGATCATTTCCGATGACGACACTTCGACTGTGTAATCGATCACGTTCTTCCTGAATCGCGGGTGCTAGCCTTCGCTGTGTGCGGTGATCCAGGATGTGCTGTTCCAGGCTCCTCAATGGAGCAGCTATATTTCAGAGGCCGTCGTGAAGAAAAGATTTTCAGGCGCCTTACGGGCCGGCAGGGGTTTATCGTGATCAAAGTATTCAATCATTGGTTTCACCGCAAAACTGTTGCACAAATAGCCATCGATCTGATGTTTCCAGTGCTCTGCGTGATGTTGGCGGCGCTCTGGATTGGACGTGGAGGACAGTTGGTGCTTGAAAAGGTGGCGTTCTACGGGGTGATCTTTGCGCTGACAATGATTGTACTCAATGCCTGGCTGGGAATTTACCGACGTGATCATGGCCGCACGCGTGACGAAACGCGCGCGCGCGCGGTTTTATCGCTCTATCTGGCGATCCCGTTGGCTTATGTTGTTTTTGCGCTGTTGTCCGTTGCCGAAGTCGATCGAGGTTTCATGCTGCTGTCGGGCCTGGGCGCTCTTTTCGCTACTTTGGTGCACCATGTGCATTCGGCGCATAGCGGCAAGGGTTCCATGCTTCGTCATCGTGTCCTGGTTTTTGGCGTCGGTGAAGAATCGCAAGCGGTCAGCGGCGTGTTGCGTAAATATGATCCTGATATTGAGATTGTTGGTTTTTATCCCGGTGTGGGAGAAACCGAATACGCTGTTCCCAGTCAGTCAGTCTTGTCGAGCGAAGTGTCGCTTTCGGATACGGCGCATAATCTGAAAGTCGATGAAATCATCGTTGCGGTGCGCGAACGTCGCGGCGGCGTATTGCCATTGCGGGAGTTGCTCGATTGCAAATTGTCAGGGGTGCGGGTTCTCGATCTGGCCAGTTATTTCGAGCGTGCACTGGGTCAGATTCGACTGGATTCCTTACGTGTCGGCTGGCTGATTTTTGGTGAAGGGTTCAGGCAGAGCTGGCGTCGTGCGTCCGTCAAGCGGCTGTCGGATATCATGCTGGCGACTATTATGCTGATCCTTGCCTTGCCTATCATGCTGCTGACGGCGATCATGATCGTATTGGAGAACGGCTTCCCAATTTTTTACAAACAGGAGCGCGTTGGACTGGATGGCCGTTTGTTCAAAGTGGTCAAATTCCGCAGCATGCGTACCGATGCTGAAAGCGACGGCAAGCCCCGCTGGGCTTCAGCCGATGATGACCGGGTGACCCGGGTGGGTCGTTTCATCCGCAAAGTTCGAATTGACGAATTGCCACAGCTTTACAATGTGCTGTTGGGGGATATGAGTTTGGTTGGGCCGCGCCCGGAGCGCCCCTATTTTGTCGATAAATTGACCCGTGACATACCATTTTATGCAGTCCGGCATAGTGTGAAGCCTGGTTTGACCGGCTGGGCGCAGGTCAGTTATCCCTATGGCGCGACCGTGGATGATTCCATTCAAAAGCTCCAGTACGATCTGTTTTACGTCAAGAACCATACCTTGTTCCTGGATATTCTGATCCTTTTTCAGACGGTTGGTGTGGTTCTGACCGGAAAGGGTGCGCGTTGATGACTGTTGGGCAAGGTGTTGAGTTGTTTCCAGACGACTCAGCCAGAGGAAGGAACAGTAGCTGGTGATCGACTACAACGTGGCAATGGTTTCCATATGGAGCTATGGCCTGGTCGGCGTGCTGGCTGCCGTGATCGCCCTCTATCTGGCTTCTGGCTGGCAGGTTAGCGGCAGAAATCGAGCCATGTTCCTGGCGGTCGGCTTGACCGCACTGTGGGGCATGGTTGCACTGGGCTTTGCATTCACCGGAAAACTGGGTTTTCTCGCCAGTACGATTTTGGCTGACGTCCTTCGTTTTGGCGGATGGTATCTTTTCCTCCTGCTCTTGTTGCGTCCGGGTGAGACACCTGAGGAGAATTCCTCCAGGCGGGCCGGTTGGCTGAGCAAAGTTGCCATTCTTCTCGTTCTCGTCGCGTTTGTTTCCCAGGCGTTGACGGTTCTCGGCATCGATTTCGTTGTCCCCCCGGCTCGTCTGGCTCTGTTTGCCTCCCTGGCGATGAGCGTCTTCGGTCTGGTGCTGATCGAGCAGTTGTTCCGAAACGTCTCGCCGGATTCTCGTTGGAGCATCAAACCGTTGTGTCTTGGTCTGGGGGCAGCGTTTCTTTTTGATCTTTATCTGTATTCGGATGCCTTGCTGTTCAACAAGGTGGATCTCGATGCTTTCAGCATACGAGGTTTTGCACACGCCATTGGTTTGCCGCTCATCGCCTTGTCGGCGATCCGCAGTAATGGATGGAAAAGAAAACTGGTGATGTCCAAACAGGTGGCCATGCAATCCGCCACCCTCGTGCTGGTTGGCATCTATCTGCTGTTCATGGCTTCCGCGGGTTATTACGTTCGCTTCTTTGGTGGAGAATGGGGTCGTGCGCTGCAAATGGCTTTGCTATTTACAGCGTTGCTGATTTTGGCCGTCCTGGCGTTTTCGGGTTCGATGCGTGCCCGGATGCGTGTCCAGGTCGGCAAGCATTTTTTCAGCTATCGTTATGATTACCGCGACGAATGGCTGCGCTTCACGCAAGCTCTTTCTTCGCAAGGCGGCTTCGCTGGTATGGGCAAGCACGTCGTTCGTGGCCTGGCCAATATGGTCGAAAGCCCGGGAGGAGGCTTGTGGCTGAAAGATTCGTCCGGCCGTTTTTTTGCGCAGGTTGCTTCCTGGAACATGCCGGCTTCTGCCGCAACGGAAGATGACGGCAGTTCTTTGTGTAATTTTTTGTCGGAAAGCGGCTGGGTGATCAATCTTGAAGAGTATCGCTCGCTGCCGCGCCGCTATGACGGTCTCCTGTTGCCGGCATGGTTGGTCGAAGTGCCGAATGCCTGGCTGGTCGTTCCCTTGACGACCGGATCCGAATTGATTGCTTTTGTGGTACTGGCGACCGCGCGGACTAAAATTGATGTGAATTGGGAAGTTAACGATCTGTTGAAGACGGCCGCTCGTCAGGCTGGTGCCTTCCTTGGTCAGATGCAGGCCAGCGAAGCGTTGCTCGACGTGCGCAAATTCGATTCTTTCAACCGCATGTCGGCCTTCGTCGTCCACGACCTGAAAAATATTGTTGCGCAGTTATCGTTGATGCTGAAAAACGCCGAACGTCATCGCGGTAATCCGGAATTTCAGGAAGACATGTTGATGACTGTCGAGCACTCGGTTGAACGGATGCGCCAATTGATGCTGCAGCTTCGCGAGGGAGCGACGCCGCTTGATGGGCCGCGTGGCATCGATCTGAGTGATGTCGTACGGCGTATTCAAACGGCCAAATCGGGTCAGGGCAGAGACGTGGAAGTCATGTTGGAAGAGCGGCTGGTTGCACGTGGCCACGAAGACAGAGTCGAGAGAGTAATCGGACACCTGGTGCAAAACGCACTCGATGCAACGGAGAAGGGCGGCCGGGTCTGGGTCAGGGTGGCTCGACAAGCGGTGCAGGCGCTGGTTGAAGTCGGCGATACAGGACATGGCATGAGTCCCGAGTTTATTCGCGAGCGCTTGTTCAAGCCTTTTCAGACGACCAAGCCGACGGGCATGGGCATCGGGGCCTATGAAAGTTTCCAATATGTTCATGAGCTGGGTGGCCGTTTGTCCGTTGATAGCGTGGTCGACGTCGGGACGAGAGTCTATCTGTTGCTCCCGCTTTTCGAAACCGGAGGCAGCGTTGAAATGGGTGCTGGCCGGGAGATTCCGGCATGAGCGCCGATAAGTTGCCCTGTCTATTGATCGTTGAAGACGATCGGGCATTGCAGAAACAGCTACGCTGGGCTTTTGACCAGTATGAAACGGTTGTCGCCGATGACCGGGAAACTGCGCTGGCGCAGATTCGCCGTCATCAGCCGCCGGTCGTGACGATGGATTTGGGGTTGCCGCCCGATCCGGACTCTGTTTCCGAAGGTTTTCGGCTCCTGGAAGAAATACTGAATCTGGCGCCTGAAACAAAGGTCATCGTTTTGACCGGGCAAAATGATCGAAGCAATGCCTTGCGGGCCATTGCACTCGGAGCCTACGATTTTTTCGCCAAGCCGTTCGAAGTTGATTTGCTCGGACTGACCATTGAGAGGGCATATCGGCTTTATGAGCTGCAAAAGGAAAACAAGCGCTTGCAATCAATGTATCAGCCAGATGTCCTGTCCGGTCTGATCACTCGCGATCCTGATCTGTTGCGGGTTTGCCGAACCATCGAAAGAGTGGCAGTGACCGATGTCACTGTACTATTGCTCGGTGAAAGCGGGACAGGCAAAGAACTGCTGGCCAGAGCAGTGCACGATGCTTCTTCCAGGCGTCGGGAGCGTTTCGTGGCGATCAATTGTGCGGCCATTCCAGACAATCTGCTGGAAAGCGAGTTGTTCGGCTATGAAAAGGGCGCCTTTACGGGTGCCGCTCGTACAACCCCTGGCAAGATCGAGACGGCGAACAACGGCACCCTGATGCTGGATGAGATTGGTGATCTGCCGCATGCCTTGCAAGCCAAATTGCTGCGTTTTTTGCAGGAGCGGGTGATCGAAAGAATCGGCGGGCGTCAGGAAATTTTTGTCAATGTACGAATTGTCTGCGCGACGCACCAAAATTTGAAGGCGCTGATTGCTGAAGGACGTTTTCGAGAAGACCTCTATTACAGATTGGCCGAGATTGTCGTCAATATTCCACCTTTGCGACAACGTTCGGGTGATGCAGCCTTGTTAGCACACGCTTTTGTCAGACGTTTTGCCAATGAACAGGGGCGCGGGACAATGACACTGCGTGAAGATGCGCTACGAGCCATTGAAAATCATTCTTGGCCAGGCAATGTCCGAGAACTGGAAAATTACATCAAACGGGCGGTGATCATGGCTGACGGCAATCAGATCACTGTTGACGATCTTGGACTCTCCAGCACCGCAGATGCCGATAGCGCGCTTGTGCTCGATTTGCGTCGAGCACGTGACGACGCTGAGCGGCGGGTGATCATTACTGCGCTGGCGCGAGCGGATGGAAATGTGGTTAAAGCTGCGGAATTAATTGGCGTCAGTCGTCCCACCCTGTACGATTTGATGCATCGATTCGGGTTGAAATAACGCCTTCCATAGGCTAACTTTTTCACACTGTGGGGATAATGATGATTTTTCGTCCTGGGATGCAATTGATGCGTCGAGCGACAGCCTCGGCTTTGCTGGCAGCTCTCCTTCTGGTCGGCTGCGGTGCCGACAAGCCGGAAAACGCACTGGCTTCGGCGAAAGAATTCTTGGCGAAAAATGACCGCAAAGCGGCTGTCGTGCAATTGAAGAACGCCTTGCAAGGAAATCCGGACTATGCCGAGGCACGTTTTCTGTTGGGTAAGACCATGGTCGAATCCGGAGATCCAGCCAATGGTTATCTTGAGCTGCAGAAAGCGCAGACTCTGAAATACTCGCCGGATCTGGTCACACCAATGATGGCCAGGGCATCGCTGTTGTTGGGTCATCCTGAGCGGGTTACTGACGAACTCGCCAAAGTTGAAATGACGACGCCAGAGGCCAAAGCGGAGTTGCTGACTTTTGTCGGTCAGGCCTATTTGATGCAGGGTAAAAAGGATCAGGCGAGCAATGCTTACAATGCAGCGTTGGCAGCCAATCCGGAACATGGGCCTGCCTTAATCGGACAGGCTCGAATCAAAGCAAGCAGTAACGATCTGCCCGGTGCCTTGGCGCTGATCGATTCGGTATTGGCCAAGTCACCCAAGCTGCATGAAGCGATGCAGGTCAAGGGACAACTGTTGGCTTTGTCCGGTGATGATGCCGGTTCCTTGGCCAGCTATCGCCAGGCGCTGGAAACCAAGCCGGATTATCTTCCCGCGCACGAAGCGATCATTCTGCGGCTTCTGGCCGAGGGCAAGACCGAAGAGGCGGCCAAGCAACTGGAAGCGTTGAAAAAAATCGCTCCCAACCATCCCCGCACCGCCTATTTGCGTGCTGGTGTAGCGTACCAGCAGAAAAATGTGCAGGCAGCGAAGGACGCCATTCTGCAGCACCTGAAGTCCATGCCGAACAGTCCGCTGGGCTTGCAATTGGCCGGTCTCATCGAGTACGAACAACAGTCTTATAGTCAGGCCGAGATTTATTTGATCAAGGCGTTGCAAGTGGCACCGCAACTGGCTCTCGCCAGACGGATGCTGATCAACACCTACCTGAACACCGGTCGACCGGATAAAGCCCTGTCATTTCTTGAGCCGGTAATTGATCGAATTGACAAGGACTCGAACATGCTGGCTTTGGCGGGTCAAGTCTATTTACAAAATGGTCAGGTGGAAAAGGCAGGAACCTATTTCGCCAAGGCCAGCGCGCTGGACCCGCAAAATTCCGCCAAGCGGACGTCTCTGGCAATCGTGAATATGGCCAAAGGTGATACCGAAATGGCATTTCACGAGCTTGAAAAAATCTCCGCCAGTGATGCCGGTAATCGTGCCGACCTGGCGTTGATTACGGTGCATTTGAAACGGAATGAATTTGATGCTGCCCTGAAGGCTATCGACCTGCTGGAGAAAAAACAGCCGAATGATCCGGTGACGCACAATTTGCGCGCGCTCGCATTGCTCGGCAAAAAAGACATTCCCCAGGCGAGGAAAAGTCTTGAAAAGGCGCTGGCTTTGAAGCCGACCTTCATGCCCGCGGTGGCGACTCTCGCCAATCTGGATATGGCCGATAAGAAACCGGCAGAAGCGAAAAAACGTTTTGAGACAGTGTTGGCTGCTGAACCTAAAAACGTACAGGCGCAGATTGCACTCGCTGAAATAGCGCTCAAATCAGGCGCTGGAACCGATGAAGTCGCTGCCCTGATCAATCAGGCGGTTAGCGCGGACCCGACGAATCCGGCGGCACGACTGGCGTTGATTGGTTTGTATATTGGCAAAAAAGAGAACAAGCGGGCGCTTGCCGCTGCCAACGATGCCGTCGCCGTCATGCCGGAACGCCCGGAAATTCTTGACGCGGCTGGCCGCGCACAACAGTCAGCTGAAGATTACAATCAGGCGCTGGCCACTTATCGCAAATTGGCCGTGCTCAAACCGGATGCCGTTCTGCCCTATCTGCGCATGGCGGAAGTGCAGATGGCTGCGAAGGACAAGGATGGTGCGCTGGAAAGTTTGCGCAAGGCACTTCAAGTCAACCCGGATTCCATTGATGCTCAGCGCGGAATCATGAGAATCGAATTGGAGAGAGGACGGGCCAGGGAAGCACTTGCGGTAGCACGCGACGTTCAGAAGAGAAAGCCAAAAGAGGCGATTGGTTATCTCCTCGAAGGCGATGTCCATGTTGCCAATAAATCCTGGCCGGAAGCCATCGAAATTTTCCGTTCCGGCCTGAAGCAGGTTGGCAGCAGTGAAATGGCCGTCAAACTGCATGCAACGCTTTCGACGGCAGGACATGCCGGTGAAGCTGATAAATTTGCTGATTCGTGGCTGAAAGATCACGCCAAAGATGTCATTTTCCGCCTTTACCTGGCAGAACGAGCTGGAGGAAGAAAAGATTATTCGGCAGCAGCCAAACAGTATCGGGTGATGCTCGACGCCCAACCGAATAATCCAGCGCTGTTGAACAATATGGCCTGGGTGAGTAGCCAGCTGAAAGATCCGAAGGCGGCTGAATTTGCGGAAAAGGCAAATAAACTGGCTCCCAATCAACCGGCGATCATGGATACCCTTGCGGTTATCCTCAGCGAGAGTGGTGCGCATGCGCGGAGTCTCGAGCTTTTTCAAAAAGCCCTAGAGTTGGCGCCGCAGGCTGGACAAATCCGTCTCAATTATGCCAAAGCGCTGATCAAGGCCGGCAAGCAGGCTGAGGCGAAAACCCAGCTTGATCAACTGTCCAAGCTGGGTGATAAATTTTCTCAGCAAGCAGAGGTCGCAGAATTATTCAAAGGTTTGTAGCCGGCTTGACTGTTTCGATTATCGGTTCAACTCTCCAAGGACGAGATTTTCATGACTATTGTGGCTGTAGTTGGTTTGGGCTATGTCGGTTTGCCGTTAGCGGTCGAGTTTGGAAAACGGCAACGGACGATAGGCTTCGATTTGTCCGAGAGTAAAGTGGCGCATTATCGCAACCACGTCGACCCGACCGGAGAAGTCAGTCGTGCCGATCTGCAAGCCGCGGTTCATCTCGAAGTGGGTACCGATCCGCTGGCGCTGTCCGAAGCCGACTTCATCATCGTTGCCGTGCCGACACCCGTCGACGAAGCGCACCAACCCGATTTCGGCCCGCTGATCGGCTCCTCAGCGGCGGTAGGAAAAAACCTCAAGCGGGGTGCGACCGTCGTTTTTGAATCGACGGTCTATCCGGGCGCTACCGAAGAGGTCTGTATTCCGATCATCGAAAAACATTCCGGAATGAAGTGGAAAAAAGATTTTTTCGTCGGTTATTCGCCGGAAAGAATCAACCCGGGTGACAAGGAAAGGACGCTGACCAGGATTGTCAAGGTGGTTTCTGGCGATTCTCCGGAAACTTTGCAACGCGTGCGCGATGTCTATGCCAGCATTATTACTGCGGGTGTTTGCGAAGCGTCAAGCATCAAGGTGGCGGAAGCGGCCAAGGTCATTGAAAACACACAACGTGATTTGAATATTGCCCTGATGAACGAGCTGGCGATCATTTTCAATCGTATCGGCATCGATACTCTGGAAGTGCTCGAAGCGGCAGGAAGCAAATGGAATTTTCTTCCCTTTCGTCCGGGGCTGGTTGGCGGACACTGTATCGGTGTTGACCCCTATTACCTGACGCACAAAGCCGAAATGCTTGGCTATCACCCGGAGGTGATCAACGCCGGGCGGCGGATCAACGATGGGATGGGCAAATTTATCGCTGAACAGACGGTCAAACAATTGATTTGCAAAGGGATGCCTGTCAAGGATGCGCCAATCATCGTCCTGGGCCTGACTTTCAAGGAAGATTGTCCCGATCTGCGTAATTCGCGGGTCATCGATGTCATTCGCGAACTGGAGTCTTATGGCGCCAAAGTGCTGGTACACGAGCCGGTTGCCGATTCCGACGAGGCGCTGCATGAGTACGGGGTCGAATTGACCGACTGGGATGCCTTGCCGCAAGCGGTGGCCATCGTCGCAGCGGTTGCTCACCGCCAGTTCAAGGTCCGGCCAGTGACCGATTATGTCGGTAAACTTCAGGCCGGGGGGGTGCTCACCGACGTCAAAAGCATATTCGACGCAGCGCAATTGACTGCGCTCGGGGTGACGGTATGGCGGTTGTAGGTTCGGCGACGATTTTGACCGCCATCGGCCAGCAGCTCGCTGCGCAGCCTGCGCGCTGGCTGGTAACCGGCAGCGCCGGCTTCATCGGCTCGCATCTGGTTGAGGCTTTGCTGAAATTCGGTCAAAGCGTGGTTGGACTGGACAATTTTTCGACAGGGTCCCGCCGGAATCACGAGGAAGTTAAGGCGCTGGTCACTTCCGAGCAGTGGTCGCGTTTCCGGTTCATCGAAGCCGATATTTCCGATTTGGCCGCGTGCCGTGAGGCCTGCCTGCAGGTCGATTTCGTTCTTCACCAAGCTGCTCTCGGTTCCGTGCCACGCTCTCTGGCCAATCCATTGGCTAGCAATGCGGCCAATATCGACGGATTTCTGAACATGCTGGTGGCAGCGCGAGACGAGGGCGTCAAGCGCTTCATTTATGCCGCGTCAAGCTCGACTTACGGTGATCACCCGGCGTTACCGAAAGTAGAAGATGCTATCGGGCGTCCATTATCGCCTTATGCGGTCACCAAACTGGTCAACGAGCTGTATGCCGAAGTGTTCGGCCGTTGTTATGGCTTTCCGTCAATCGGTTTGCGCTACTTCAACGTCTTTGGCGCACGCCAGGATCCTGATGGGGCCTACGCCGCGGTGATCCCACGCTGGTCACGGGCCCTGTTATTGGGGGAGCCGGTGGTCATCAATGGTGATGGAGAGACGAGTCGCGATTTCTGTTTCGTCGATAATGCTGTCCAGGCTAACCTTTTGGCGGCAACGGTAGCCGACGCCACGGCCATCAACCAAGTTTATAACGTTGCGGTTGACGACCGCACCTCGTTGAACCGGCTATTTGATCTGCTGAGGCAAGCCCTGTCCGAGTTCCGTCCAGACCTTGGTTCAGTGCAGGCAACTTACACCGATTTTCGTCCGGGCGATGTCAGGCACTCCCGGGCCGATATCGGCAAGGCCAGGCGTTTGCTTGGCTATCACCCCAGCCACCGTCTGGAGGAAGGAATTCGCGTCGCAATGCCATGGTATGTTTCACGCTTTTCCACACACCGGGTTTGTCGATGAGCCGGCTCAAGAAGCGTCGCCTGTTTCTGTTACCCGTTCTGGTTCTGGCGGGAACCGTCGGTTTGTCCACATCATTTCGCGTGCGGGCAGCCGATCTGCCTCGCGAAGCCGAAGCGGAACGCCTGATCACGTTGCGTCAAGAGGCGCTTTCTTACGAACATGGCGAAGGGGTGCCAAAGGATACGCTGCGTGCCGTCAAACTGTATTGCGAAGCCGCCCGGCTGGGAGATCCGGAAGCGCAATACAGTTTGGGCTGGATCTACGCCAACGGTCGTGGAGTTGATCGTAACGACTCTCTTGCGGCTTACTTTTTCTCGATGGCAGCCAAGCAGGGGCATGTTCCTTCGCAAAAAATGCTGCGCTTTGTCGGTGAAGCTCCGGCAGAAGTTCCCGAGTGTCTGCGTCCGCCGGTATTCCCCGCCGAGCCCCCGGAAGTGATGCAACCGATCAGTGAAGTTCACAAAAAAGTGATCGGACTGGTCAATCAACTGGCACCGCAATATGGGGTCAGCCCGCGACTTGCTTTGGCAGTGATCCGTGCCGAATCCAACTTCAATCCAGGTGCCTTGTCCAACAAGAGTGCGCAAGGTTTGATGCAATTGATTCCGGATACCTCGGCCCGATTCAACGTCAAACAACCTTTCGACCCCGAGCAGAACATCCGCGGCGGTTTGGCGTATCTTCGCTGGCTGCTGGCGTATTTTGAAGGGGACGTCAGTCTGGTGGCGGCGGCGTATAACGCCGGTGAAGGTGCCGTCAATCGTTATCGCGGCATTCCTCCTTATGCCGAAACTCGCGGCTATGTCAAACGGATTGTCAGTCTCTTTCAGCGGGAAGACCATCCTTATGATCGACGGGTGACTGCACCTTCACCCGAATTGCAGAAGATCCGTCAGACCAAAGGGTCATAAAGAGATTCCGGTGCGGTCGTCCCTCGATGGCCGACTTCCGCTCGCTGCGCAGGGAATCTGTCGGAATTATCGACTTGTCGCCTCGGCAGAAGACGCGGTCAATCAGAGCGCGGGTAACGGGCGTTTACCCGTGCTGTGATTGCTGGCTTATCAAACCCGTTTGCGCCCGTACATCTGCTGCTACTTGATGAGGGTTGGGTAGCGTGAGATTCTTTATTCCGACGGCTGTGGAATTACCAATGCGCGGGGATTTTTTTCCGCAGAATCATGCGGTGTTGGTCGATCTCGATATAGCCGCCGGCAACCAGATCGCGCAAGATGCGGTTTACCATTTCGCGCGATGCGCCGATGATATTGGCCAGTTCCTGCTGGGTAAGGCGACGTTCGATGACCCGCAGTCCGTCTTTATCCACAGCCAGATTTTCAAAGACGCGTGAGATGCGACCGTAAACGTCCGAAAGAGCGAGTGAACGGACGTTATCGGTCAGTACGCGGATCCGTGCGACCAGATTCCGGATGACCACCTGCATGCAGGCTGGCTGCTCTTCAAGCATTTCCAGGAAGGATGCGCGTGGCAGATGCAGCAATTCGCTACGCGATACCGCCATGACCGATGCCGAACGCGGTGCGCCATCAAGCAAAGCCAGTTCACCAAAATAATCGCCGGGATCAAGCAGCGACAGGGTGACTTCTCGACCCGTCTGATCGGTGAGGAATACCTTCAGATAACCGCTCTGGATGACGAACAGGCCGTTGCCATCATCACCCTCATGGACAACGATACTGTTTGCGGTATAACTTCGTAGACGTAGCCTCTGATAAAGGATGTCCAACTGGGCATTGTCGAGGCCGGCAAAAAGATCAATCTGTTCTAGTAGCTTCATTGCCTACCTTTCTTGCCGTGACGCCCGAACAACGAGCACAAATTCTCATACCCTTGTTGAGCAGTATATTGCTTATCCTGGCACTGTTCTCGCCGCTGTGGGAAATCGAGGAGGGCGCAGGGTTAGGGCTTTTATACGCCCTGCGAGGGGTACGTCCTCCACCGGGGCAAGTGGTGATTATAGCCCTCGACGCGGCGTCGGCTGTCAGGCTGGGACAGTCCGAGCGGCCTGAACGGTGGTCAAGAGCTTTGCATGCACGCCTGATCGATGGTCTTGCCGAGCGGGGAGCCGTGGTCATCGGTTTCGATATTCTTTTCGAACGTGCGCGCGATCCGTCCGATGATCTTCGATTGGCCTCTGCGCTACGGCGGGCTGGAAATGTGCTGTTGGTCGAACAGGTCGTTCGTGAATCGGTGCGCACCAGCGATGGCCGGACTCTGGCCAGCATCGATCGTCGGATTCGGGCATTGCCGATGTTTCTCGCCGCCGCCGCCGGGAGCGCTCCGTTTGTGATGCCCAAAGCAGTCGACGGCGTTTTCGAATTCTGGCTGCATTTGTCTACAGCCGGCGATACGCCTTCATTGCCGGTGTTGATGGCACGCGTTATGGGTGTGGATGGAGGCCGTCGCCTAGCAGGGCCGGAACATTCCAGGCAGCTGCTGTCGCTTTACGGCCCGATCGGTACCGTTCGTACCTACGCCTACGACCGAGCGCTGGAGTTGATCGCTGATCCGGTTGCCGGTCGCCAGGCATTTGCCGGCAAAGCGGTGCTGATCGGCTTTTCAGAAACCAATCAGTCCCGGCAATTGGATGCTTACCGTACTCCCTATACCAATGCCGAAGGACTGGATCTGAGTGGCGTGGAACTGTGTGCGACGGCTTTGGCCAATATCCTTGACGATCAACGCCTTGATCGCCCGGATGAGGGCACGGTCTGGCCCGGACTCGTTTTCTGGACCTTGATCCTGTCGTGGCCATGGCTACGCTTTCCCGCTCGCCAGGCATTGTTGATCACCGCGCTGTTATCTGTGATGGCGCTGGCCGTCTGTGCCGGGACTTTTTCCCGGTATGGGGTCTGGCTTCCCGTGTTGTTGATCTGTTTCTTGGTGCCTGCGCTGTCCACTGCTACGGGGATTGCGTTTCAGCTGCTGGCGGCACGTCGTCGTGAACAGCAGTTGTCACAGGCCGTCGCCCTTGGACTGACCCATAAAGGCAGCACCGTTCTCGCCAAGTTGTTGGCCGGCTGTCAGTCCGGCCGCATCGTACACGGCGTGTGCCTGTCCAGCGATATCGTCGGTTATACCGCGTGCGTCGAGAGTTTGTCTCCCAAAGAAGCCAGCAGTCTCCTCAATAGCTATTTCTCCCGTTTTATCCCGTTGATTGAAGCGCACGGAGGGCACGTGGTGGATATTGTCGGCGACGCCGTGCTGTCGATCTGGCTGGCCGACGATGGTGCTCACGACGCGTGTCGACGGGCGCGAGCGGCGGTAATGACGCTCGACCAGACGATGAACGTTGCGGGGCGGGAAAACGGTGTGTTGCCGACGCGTTTTGGCCTGCACTACGGCCAGGTTTTTCTCGGCGAGCTGGGGCACACCCATCATCGGGAAATCCGGGTCGTCGGCAATATCGTCAACACGGCCAGCCGCATTCAGGGAGCCAATAAAGCGCTTGGTACGCGCATTCTGGCCTCTGCCGAGACGATGCCTGAAAATGAGCCGGGTCATGCGCGGGTGCTGGGACGGTTTCTGCTTGCCGGCAAGACCTTGCCGGTGACACTTTACGAGATTTCACCGGTAGCGCTTGCCGGAGAGCTGAGCGGTCAGTTTGCAAAGGGAGTGGCAATGTATGCCGCTGGCGAATACGACCGTGCTTGCCACTTGTTCATGACCGTGCTGGCCCAGTGCCCTGATGACGGTCCGACGCAATTTTTTCTCGCACGTTGCCGGGCGGGTGGCGAACGTGTCGACCACGCTGCCGACGGCGCAATCAGTCTGAGTAGCAAATGAGAGTCTGTTGGCTCAGCCGGACCCACAACCGGAGAAATCCGCGCCAGGCACATTTATGACACTTGTTTTCATTTCCTGCTGAAATTGCATCGAAAACGCGAGAAGAT
Organism: uncultured Candidatus Accumulibacter sp.; assembly: GCA_964428215.1. Taxonomy (GTDB): domain Bacteria; phylum Pseudomonadota; class Gammaproteobacteria; order Burkholderiales; family Rhodocyclaceae; genus Accumulibacter. The sequence continues at coordinate 14,398 of CAYRXO010000024.1, forward strand.
CTCAGGATTTTCCTGCACAATCCGACGGTCTTGTGCCATGACGGATAGCATGGAAGTGATTCGTTTTTTCTATTATGATTCTTCAGCTGTAATTCTTTCAAATTAGTGCAGGCCAGTGTTGCCAAGGGGGTGCGACCGATGGGAGGTGCTGGTAGTTCAGCGGGTATTGCCATTGGCAGCTTGATTAAGGCTGGTGTAGGCGTCTTTCTGGTCTTTATGACTGTCAGGGTCGCGGCCTGCGAACGTCCAGCCGGGACGCTGGTGGCCGTCGAAGGTTTCGTTGAAACGCGAGCCGGTAAAGGAACGTGGCGGGCTGTGCAAATGCGTCACCGCATCTGCGCAGGCGATCAGCTGGCGGTTCGTGGCCCGGGACGCGCCGCCGTCGTGCTCGACAACGACGTGCTGATCCGACTCGATGAACATACCACGTTGACTTTGCCGTTGACCGTCAAAGATGCCGATGCCGGACTGGTTTTGCCAGAAGGGCTGATTCATGTCATCAGTCGCTTCCGCAAGCGCTTCGGTGTCAGCACGCCATTGGTCAATGCCATGGTTGACGGCACCGAATTCATTGTCGCCGGAGATTCCGGTCATGCACGCGTTGCGGTCGCTGAAGGGCAGGTGCGGGTCATCTCGCCCGTCGAGCAGCGTCGGCTCGCGGCGGGAGAAGCGGTGGATGCGTTGCCAGGGGGAGCAATCGGTCCATCGTTGCCAGTCAAACCACTGAGCGATGTGCGATGGGCCATCCATTATCCTCAAGTGCTGCGACCGGCTGAGGAACAACTGGAAGGTCTGCCTGTGCAACAACGACAGGCGGTGGACAAGTCGATCAAACTGGCGACGGCAGGCCAATTCAGTAGCGCACTCGAAGCGCTGGACGGGATCAATTCGTTGGTCGCTTTTCGGGCCAGTCTGCTGCTTGGTCTGGGGCGCGTAGATCAGGCCCAAGAGTTGCTTGACACGCTGAACGAGGACGCGGCGGAGCGATCCGTCCGCGCGGTGATTCAGGTTGCACGCAATGATGAATCCGCTTTGCATACCGCCCAGTCGGCAGTCAGTGCCGACCCCCGGTCCGCAGCGGCGCAATTGGCCTTGAGCTATGCCTGGCAGAGCAAACGGCAGCTCACGCAATCTTTGGCGGCTGCCGAACAGGCGACACATCTGGCGCCCGATCAGCCGATCGCCTGGGCACGCCGGGCCGAACTCGAACTGGCTCTGGCGCGCGTCGAGGCGGGCGCCGAGTCTGCCCGGCGCGCACTGGCGCTGGCGCCCGATACGCCACGTGCGCAAGCGATGGCGGCCTTCGCACGGCTGCTGATGGGACAAGTGCAAGCGGCAGTGACTGAGTTCGAGATAGCTTTGTCGATGAACGGAGCAGAACCCCTGGCCCATTTCGGCCTTGGCCTGGCGCATGTACGGCAGGGTGATTTTGTCGCCGGCCGGCGTGAAATCGAAATTGCCGTTTTGCTCGATCCGTCGAATGCCGAATTACGCAGCTATCTCGGGCGCAGCTACATGGCGGAAAAACGCGATCAGCTGGCTGGCGATCTGTTCGACCTCGCCCGACGGCTCGATCCGGCGTCGCCGACACCCTGGTATTTCGACGCTTTCCGCCTGCAGCAATCCCGCGATTTTCTGGCCTCTATCGCCGCTGGCGAGCAAGCCGTTGCGCAGAACGACCGGCGAGCCGTGCTTCGTGCCAACGAATTTCTCGATCAGGATCGCGCTGCTCGCGCCGCCAGTCTTGGCGATGCGTATCGCGAGGCCGGATTGTATGGGCCGATGCAGGCGCAGGCGATGGATGCCCTGGAAGATGATCCGCAGAGTGTGGCGGCGCACCGTTTATTGGCCGATGCCTACACGGGTGTGCCACGTTACGAGACTGCTCGGCTCAGCGAATTGTTGCAGGTACAACTCCGCCAGCCGATCGGGCAGATGCCCTTGCCGCCGCAGTTCGTCATGCCGGCGCTGCCGGTTCTCGATGGGCCGCGCAGCATCTCGCCCGACGAAGGAAGTGGTTTCTTCGCCCGCCAGCCATGGCATTTCGCGTCCACCTTGTTGGTCGGGTCGCAGGATTCACAAGCTGGCAGTCTGGTCGCCGCCTATGCTGGAGAGACCGCTCAGGTTTCGTTGGGGGCTTTCGATTATCGCCGCCAAGCACTGGTCGACGGGCAGGCGGATACCCGTCTGTCCGGACTGCGCCTGACCGGCTTGCTGGCGATGACTGCTCAAACGGTGCTGCATGCCGAACTCCGTCAGACCGAGCGTCAAAGCGGCGATCTGACCCTGGGCCTGTTCGATCAGATTGCCAGGCATCAGCGTGATGAAGTGCGCACCGATCTTGCACGTCTTGCCTTGCGACACGTACCCAATGCCGAAGAAGAAATGATCGTTGCCTTCAGCCGGCAACGGATAGCAGAACATTCATTACAAAGAAATGTGGACGATCTGTCTCCGGGTAAATATGTCGATTCTGATTATAGGCCGAGTATTCTGACTAGTGATTTGACGTTTCTCTATTCACGACAGAGTTCGGCTGCTGGTTTTATGATTGGCCTACGGCATTTCAAACTGGCGGGCAATACCGAGATTTATGGTAGCTTTTGCTGTCTGCCTGGGTATGATCCATTTGTTTTGTATCTCGATTCGCCGCCGTCGCGGATCTCACGCCGCTCACTCTTCAGTTATGGGCAGTGGCGTGTCGGTGATGATGGAGTGACGTTGCATGGAGGCGCCGAATATCTGCGTTTCGAGGACCTTGGCAGCCCAAGTGTCGAACGGCTGAATGGCAAAATTGGTGCCTCCTTCCGATCAACGACCGGAACGACCTTGCGCGCGGCCATTTTTCGGGGGGTCAAAGGCGCGAAATACGACAAGGAAAGTCTAGAACCCACGCAATTCGTCGGCTTCAACCAATCCTTCGACGATTTCAACGGAACACGCTGGACCCGTTCGGCTCTCGCGGTGGACCAACGTTTCCTTGGCGGTATTCGTGCTGGTCTTGAACTTTCCCGACGCAAGCTTGATATTCCGGGTCTGGGATGTGACACTCAAGACAACCCGGACTGTCTGGCGCGCTGGCAGGAGCGGCTGCACCGTGCTTATCTGGCTCTACCTTTCGGTAACCGGGTGGTTCTATCGTCCGAATGGCGTCACGAAAATTCTCGACTGGTGGCCGGTGTTGCCGATAGCTTAGGTGGAGTTCTGCCATATCGCTTGCTCACCGATCTGCTACCGCTGCGCTTGTGGTTCAAGGCGGGTTCGGGCGACATGCTGCTGGAAACCTGGGGCGTTCGCCAACGCGCAACGCTTCGTGATTCATCGGGTCAGGATATATCGGGTCGCACCGCGTTCTCGATTACCAATCTGCGATATTCCTTGCCTTTCGGCGATAAGCGGTTGTTGGCTAGTTTCACTGTCAACAACGTTTTCGATCGCCGTTTCCGGTTTCAGAATGACGATTACAACGGCGATCCGAAAGCGCCCTTGTTTCATCCCCAGCGATCAGGGTTTTTTCAACTGACTTATCGATATTGAATAACATTGGTTTGGCCAACCTGAACAAATGCGTTGTGAGCCAGATCAGTCGAAAGTGAGTCAGTTCTTCTGCTGCGAGTCTTTTGTGTCAATGGAGGTGAGAGGTAAGCGGTCTTTTGCTGCATTTTTTGCATTATTCTTTTTATATTGGGAGCCTGCCATGAACTTTGAATTTTCTGGAAGGAGATCATCCATCGCAGTACTTTATTGCGTGGTGTTGCTAGGTCCTCTTATGGGTTGTTCCGAGAAGCCCAAACCTGCGGTTGCCACTGAGGCTGATCATAATCAGTTAGCCAAACGCTTCATCGAACCGAATCAGTCGCTCGGTGCACTAGTGATCGGAAAAGATGGTGAAATCCTACCGGTCGATGCCGAGGGAAAGCCTGTTAAACCGTGCCGACTGCCAGATGCCGCAGGCGATACGCCGGATAAACTCGATTTGCCCGATTGCACCAAGACTCGTAACACCACAATTCGTGATATCCGCTCGCTGGCCATAGTCACTCATTCGGGCTCGACGTGCGTCACTTATGGTGGTGGAATTGTCGGGGGCAAAAAAATGCCTTCATATCAAATTTGTTACCCGTGATTTCATTTGCCGTTGTCTATCTATATGAGGCGACGAATGTCGGTCCGACTTTGTTTGGATAGTCTTCAGCAAGAGATCGGATTGGCGTTCCTCGCCTGGCTGGTTCCAGACAGCCGTCCAGTAGCCCCTTGTTTCACCGTTGCTGGACGGTATCCATAGACATTTTTTTCACAGGTGGAACATTTCCCGGTCCACATTGGCAGTCATGGGTCGGATGACCCAATACAATCGTAGGTTTTGCTTCCTTGTGAGATTTTTTGTTTTGTCACTGAGTGAACTGCTTGGCGATGGAGCGAGAGATGTCCACGGCTAGCCGGATGATTATTTTTGCCGATCAGTCTGGGCAATGAGTGCATGAAACTGCAGCAACTGCGTTATCTGGTCGAAGTGGCGCGTCAGGGGCTGAATGTTTCCGAGGCGGCGGAAACTCTGTTCACTTCACAACCGGGTATCTCCAAACAGATCAAGTTGCTCGAAGAAGAACTTGGTGTGGTGGTTTTCGAGCGTAGCGGCAAACGGCTGGCGACCATCACCGAACCGGGTAAAGCGATTATCGACATCGCTGAGCGTATGCTGCGAGATGCCGAGAATATCCGGCGGGTGGCTTCCGAGTTTTCCGGTGGTGATTCCGGCGGTCTGGTCATCGCCACGACGCATACGCAGGCGCGTTATGCGCTGCCGAACGTGGTCAAGAAATTCGTCGACCGCCATCCGCAGGTGCGACTGTCACTGCGTCAGGGGCATCCTACGCAGATCGCCGAGTGGACGGTCAAGGGCGAAGCCGATATCGCCATTGCCACCGAAGCGCTCGACCAGTATCCGCAGCTGCTGATGCTGCCTTGCTATCAGTGGGTGCACAGCGTCATCGCTCCTGAAGGGCATCCGATTCGAGGCGAGAATCCTTTATCCCTGGCGGCGCTGGCACGTTGGCCGCTGATTACCTACGATCCGGCATTTGCCGGCCGCTCACGCATCAACCGCGCTTTCGAGCTGGCGCAATTGCAGCCCAATGTGGTGCTGACAGCCATCGACGCCGATGTGATCAAAACCTATGTCGGTCTTGGCCTGGGTTTGGGAATCATTGCGGCCATGGCTTTTGATGCTCAACGCGATATCGGCTTGCAGGCGATCAATGCCGCACAGCTGTTCGGAACGAATACGACACATATCGGACTACGTCGGGGATGTTATGTCCGGAGTTACGAGTATGATTTCATCGAACTTTTTGCCACGCACCTGACCAGAAAAGTCGTCGATGCGGCAATGGCCGGTTCGCGAGCCGAGGCGGAGTATCAATTGTGAGTCGAGGTGTCCGAAAATTGATTTGACCGCCTGCTCGGAGAACGGCGCATGAAATTGCCAGTCAGGGCGGCATGTTGATGGAAACGGCAGGCGATATGTGCATCAGGCGATCATCCTTGAACAATCGTCTGGCACGATCCGGGTTCGTCCTGCAAGATCAACCGCAGCCTGGCCATCGACGATAAGATCAAGCGGCAGATTGGTCGTTGGCTGCGCATGGCCATCAGCAGCATGCCTCGCTTCGAACCCATTTTCGAGGAAATCGCCTTGAACGTGCAGAAGTTCGACCCTGATCGCGTTCAACCACGGAAAATTTTAATTTTTGCAGGGATTCAACTTGCTCTTTGCCTGTTTCTTGTGCAGAAAATGAGGTCTGGCAATAGGCATCCAGGACAAGGAACTCCTTAGGAAAACGCTGAAGAATTATCCCGCAGACATCTGCCGAAGGTAACGCTCAGTGAAACGGTATTCCAGAACAATCGTCAATCGCCTTGACTTTAAAACGAACGTTTGAAATAATTTTTCGCTGTTGATCAACTTTGCGAACCACAGCGCGATGACCGAGCAAAAGAATCATTACGCAACCCGCGAGCGCATTCTCGATGCTGCCGAAAAGCTGTTCATGGAAAACGGTTACGAAGGGACGTCGATGCGTCTGATCACCCGCGCGGCAGTGGTCAATCTGGCAGCGGCCAATTACCACTTCGGTTCGAAAGAAGCCTTGCTCTGCGACGTATTCCGTCGCCGCCTGTCTTGGCTGAACAGCGAACGTCTGCAGTTGCTCGACCGGCTCGAAGCCCAGGCGAACGGCGCGCCGCTGAAGCCATCGCAGATTCTCGAAGCTTTTTTTGGCACGCTGCTGCGTATTGGCGAGGATCGGGCTTTGGGTGGCATGACGTTTTTGCGCCTGCTCGGGCGTACGCTCACCGAGCCGGCGGAATTCGTCCGTTCTTTTTTTGCCAGCGAGTATGCGCCGGTGATTGAACGTTATCGTCAGGCGTTGTGCCGGGCCTTGCCCGACGTGCCGCATGCCGAAATCGTCTGGCGGATGCATTTCATGCTCGGTGCCATGTCCTACGCCATCGCCGGTACCGACGTGATTCGGGTGGTGACCGGCCATGAAGTCGGTGACATGGCCGGTGAGGGCGAGTTGGCCGGCGATGACGATCAGTTGTTCGCCAGACGTCTGGCGCAACGACTGATGCCTTTTCTGCTTGGTGGGCTGCGCGCGCCGCTGCCGAGCTTCGACGAGCCGCCGGCGCGCCACGACAACACACTGCGCCACACGGTCTTCGACGGTCCGTCACTGACTGGTTAGGCGCCAATATTCAATTCGAGGAGAGCGCAATGATTCTGAGCATCGTTACTTGGCTGGTCGCGGCTCTTGTGCTGGGGCTGCTTGTCCTGTTCAGCGTCCGTCCGCTACGCCGGCGGCTGATCAGCGCACCAATTTTCAAGACTTACAAGCGCATTCTGCCGCAAATGTCTGATACCGAACGCGAAGCGCTCGAGGCGGGGACGGTGTGGTGGGACGGCGAGCTGTTTCGCGGCGATCCGGACTGGCGCAAATTGCTCGCTTTCCCGGTTCCCCGGATGACGGCGGACGAGCAGTCGTTCATGGAACATGAGGTCGATCAGCTCTGCAGCCTGGTCAACGACTGGCAGGTGACCTATGAAGACGGTGATCTGTCGTCGGAAGCCTGGCAGTTCATCAAGGAGAAGGGTTTTCTCGGCATGATCATTCCACGCCGCTACGGCGGTCTGGAATTTTCAGCTTATGCGCATTCGCAGATCGTCACCAAATTGTCCACCCGCTCGTCGGCGCTGGCGGTGTCGGTGATGGTGCCGAATTCGCTCGGTCCGGGCGAACTGCTTCTGCACTACGGAACCGACGCGCAGAAAGAGCATTATCTGCCGCGTCTGGCCAAGGGGCTGGAAATTCCGGCCTTTGCGCTGACCAGTCCGTGGGCCGGTTCGGACGCGGCGTCGATTCCCGACGCCGGCGTCGTCTGCCGCGGCCTCTGGCAGGGCCGGGAAGTGCTCGGAATGCGCGTTACCTGGGACAAGCGCTACATCACCCTCGGCCCGGTGTGCACGCTGCTCGGACTGGCTTTCCATCTCTACGATCCGGATGGTCTGCTCGGCGACAAGAAATATATCGGCATCACCTGCGCGCTGGTGCCGCGCAACACGCCGGGGGCCGAAATCGGCCGTCGCCATCTGCCCTTGGGCGCCATGTTCATGAACGGTCCGACGCGCGGGCACAACGTGTTCATGCCGCTCGATTACGTCATCGGCGGGCCGGCGATGGTCGGTCAGGGCTGGCGGATGTTGATGGAATGCCTGGCCGCGGGGCGCTCGATTTCCCTGCCTTCTTCGTATACCGGCATGGCGCAACTGACGGCGCGGGCGGTCGGTGCCTATGCGCGCGTGCGCAGCCAGTTCAAGACGCCGATCGGCCGCTTCGAGGGTGTCGAAGAGCCGCTGACGCGCATCGGCGCCTATACCTACATGATGGACGCGGTGCGCAAGATGACCGCCGGGGCGGTTGATCTGGGCGAAAAGCCGTCGGTGGTTTCGGCAATCGCCAAATATCACGTCACCGAACGCGCGCGGCAGGTGGTCAATGACGGCATGGACATCCTCGGCGGCAAAGGCATCTGTCTCGGTCCGGCGAATTTTCTCGGCCGGGCGTATCAGCAGTTGCCGATCGGCATCACCGTCGAAGGCGCCAACATCCTGACGCGCAGCATGATCCTCTTCGGCCAGGGCGCCATCCGCTGCCATCCGTACGTGCTCAAGGAAATGAAAGCCGCGTTCAACAGCGATAGCGCGCAGGGCTTGCACGACTTCGACAAGGCCTTGTTCGGTCACCTGCTGTTTACCATTACGCACGGCTTGCGCGCCTTGTGGAAAGGCATCACCGGTTCGCACTTCGTTGCCGTTCCGGCGGGCGTCGCGTCGGAAACGCGTCGCTACTATCAGCAACTGACGCGTTTTTCAGCGGCTTTCGCCTTTCTGGCCGACATTTCGATGCTGGTGCTCGGCGGCGAACTGAAGCGCCGCGAAAAACTGTCGGCGCGCTTGGGCGACATTCTGTCGATGCTCTATCTGTGCTCGGCGACGCTGAAGCGTTACGAAGCCGAAGGCCGGCAGGCCAGCGATGCGCCGCTGATGCATTGGGCGATCTGGGACACGATGTACAAAGCGCAGATGGCTTTCGACGGCGTGATCGCCAATTTCCCGATCGGCTGGATCGGTCGCTGGCTGTATCGCATCGTCTTCCCGCTCGGGCATCCTTACGATGTGCCGTCGGACCGCATCGGTCATCAGGTGGCCAAGCTGCTCATCGAACCGTCGGCGGCGCGCGACCGGCTGACTGCCGAAACCTATCTGCCGCAGGATGTCGCTGAGACGGTCGGCGCGCTCGAAAAGGCGCTCGAAGCGACGTTGGCGGCCGAACCGGTCGAGGCCCGTTTGCGCAGCCTCGAAAAGCAGGGCCGTTTGAAAGACAACCCGGAAGCCAATGTGCGCGATCTGGCGCAAGCCGCATTCAATGCCGGCTTGCTGAGCGCGGAGGATTTCGCTCTACTCATGCGGCGTAACGAATTGCGCGACAGGGTGATTCACGTCGACGATTTTCCGTTCGATCAGCGACGTGGCCAGCAGCCGGCACCGTTGCACAAAGCCGCTGCCTGACAGGCACAGGCCGAACGGGAGAGCGCTCGCCGCGTTGGCTCCCGTCCGGGCTGGAGGCGGAAATTACCGAGTAAAATCATGTTTTTCAAGCCGGTGTACATCGTCGATGGCGCCCGTTCGCCGTTTCTGAAAAGTCGCCACACGCCCGGACCGTTTTCGGCCAGCGACCTGGCGACGCAATGCGGACGCGCGCTGCTGATGCGGCAACCGTTCGCGCCGAGCGAACTCGATGAGGTGATACTCGGTTGCGCCGCGCCGTCGGTCGATGAAATCAACATTGGCCGAGTTGTCGCATTGCGTCTCGGCTGCGGCGCGCGTGTTCCCGGCTGGACGGTGATGCGTAATTGCGCCAGCGGTATGCAGGCGATCGATTCAGCGATCGTCAATATCCAGAACGGCCGCTCGCAACTGGTCCTTGCCGGTGGTGTTGACGCCTTGTCGCATGCCCCCTTGTTCTATTCGCCGACAATGGTGCGCTGGTTTGCCAGCTTGCTGCAGGCGCGGACGCCGCTGGCCAAAGCGGCGCAGTTTGCCCGTTTGTCGCCGAAACAACTGTTTTCGCCGGTCGTCGGTTTGCTGAAAGGGCTGACCGATCCGTCGATCGGTTTGCTGATGGGACAGACCGCGGAAAATCTGGCCTGGCGCTTCGGCATTTCGCGGCAGCAGATGGACCAGTTCAGCGAACGCAGCCACCAGCGGGCCATCGCGGCGCGAGCCGCCGGGGCGAACGCCGGCATCGTGCCCTTGGTCGATGCGCAGGGTACGCTCTACGAACACGACGACGGCGTGCGTGACGACGCCAGCCTGGAACGTTTGGCAAGGCTGAAACCGTTCTTCGACCGTAAATATGGCCGCATCACGGCGGGCAACAGCTCGCAGGTGTCTGATGGGGCCGCGTGGTTGTTGCTGGCGTCAGCGCCGGCCGTCGAGCGCTGGCAACTGCAGCCGCTCGGCCGGATCAGTGATTGCCAATGGGCGGCGCTCGATCCCGCCGCAATGGGACTGGGTCCGGTACATGCCACGACGCCAATTTTGCGCCGTCAGGCGTTGGCGCTCGCCGATATCGATCGCTGGGAAATCAACGAAGCCTTCGCCGCGCAGGTGCTGGCCTGTCTCGACGCCTGGCGGTCGGATGAGTATTGCCGTCAGGAACTCGGCTTGTTAGGGGAGCTTGGCAGCATCGACGAGCAGCGGCTGAATCCAGATGGTGGTGCGATTGCGCTCGGGCATCCGGTGGGTGCTTCCGGCGCGCGCATCGTCCTGCAGTTGTTGCACGGGCTGCGCGCCAGCGGCGGCCGGCGGGGCATCGCCGCCATCTGCATTGGCGGTGGGCAGGGCGGCGCGATGCTGGTCGAAAACACGGTTTGAAAGCGTTGCGCTTGCCTGGCGGCGTGGCACCGACAGCGTCAAGGACCCGTCACGCGCGTCTGGCAAGGGCTTGCCGTCTACCGCGCTTCGCCGGATTGGTCATCGAATACGAAGGAAGCAAGTGAATGAGTAAACCGAACGTTGTTTATCGTCACTGGCGCGTCGAACGCGATGCGCTGGGCCTGGCCTGGGCGACTCTCGACCGCGCCGGCGAATCGACCAATGCCCTGTCACGCGCGGTGATGGACGAACTGGCGGCGATCCTCGACGACTGCGACCGCTCGCCGCCGACAGGCCTGATTTTCCGGTCAGGCAAAGTGGCGGGTTTCATCGCCGGTGCCGACATCGAGGAATTTGCCCAACTCGACAGCCCGGAAAAAGGGCGTGAACTGGTCGCCCGCGGCTGGCATCTGTTCAATCGTCTGGCCGGCGTCCGCTATCCGACCTTGGCGCTGGTGCGCGGGCATTGCCTGGGTGGCGGACTCGAGTTGGCGCTGGCTTGCCGCTACCTGCTGCTGGTCGACGAAGCGGCGACCCGGCTGGCTCTGCCGGAAGTGCTGCTCGGCATCGTTCCCGGTTGGGGAGGCATTCTGCGTCTGCCTGAGCGCATTGGCCCGCAGGCAGCGCTAGACATGATGCTCACTGGCAAACAACTGTCGGCCGATAAGGCACACCGTCTCGGTCTGGCAGATGCCTGTGTGCCACCGCGAGTCATGGAGCGTGCCGCCGCGCAACTGGTCGTTTCCGGGCAAGCCCGGCGACGCCCGGCGCTCTGGCAGCGGCTGCTCAACGGGCCCGGCAAGGGTCTGATCGCCGGGATGGCCCGCCGCCAACTGGCTCAGCGTGTCAGCCGCGCGCATTACCCGGCGCCTTACGCGATCATCGACCTCTGGCAGCGGCAGCACGGCAATCCACTGAGCGCACCGGCGCTGATCGACGGCATCGTTGCCTCGCCGACGACGCGCAATCTACTGCGCGTCTATCACCTGCAGGAACGGCTGAAGAATTTCGGCAAGGACAGCGATTTCCATGTCCGACACGTGCATGTCGTCGGCGCTGGCGTGATGGGTGGCGACATCGCTGCCTGGTGCGCGTGGCGCGGGTTGACGGTGACGCTGCAGGATCGGACGCTGGCGACCATCGCGCCGGCGCTGCAACGTGCCTATGCCGCCTGGCAGCGGCGG
>CAYRXO010000025.1:0-25668 GCA_964428215.1 uncultured Candidatus Accumulibacter sp.
ATGCTGCTCGAGAAGTTGCCGGACAACGTCGAGACGGTCTATCTCGCCAACCCGATGCTTGCCCGCGACGAAATCCTGCACACTATCGCCGAGGAACTGCATATCCCGTTGACCGAGGTGCCCAGCCACCAGTTGCTGCGCGTACTTCAGGAACGGTTGCTCGAAATCTATGCTGCCGGACGGCAGGTCGTCGCGCTGATTGATGAAGCGCACGCCATGCCGCCGGAAGCGCTGGAAGAAATCCGCCTGTTGTCCAATCTCGAATCGAATCGGCACAAACTGCTGCAAATCGTCCTCTTCGGGCAGCCTGAACTCGATGCGCGTCTGGCAGAAAGCGGCATGCGTCAGCTCAATGACCGCATTACGCATCACTTCTTCCTGGAACCGCTGCGTCGCGATGACATCGGCGTATACCTGATGTTCCGTCTGCGCGCTGCCGGATACCGTGGTCCCGATCTATTCACCTACCGCGCCATTCAGTCGATCAGTCAGGCTTCCGAAGGCCTGACGCGGCGCATCAACATCCTGGCCGACAAAGCCTTGCTGGCCGCTTTTTCGGAGGGACAACATCTGGTCGACCTGCGTCAGGTCAAGGCGGCCATTGGCGATAGTCAATTCAAGTCTTTGGCAACCCGGCGAAATGGGCGAGGGTGGTCGCTGGCCGCTGGACTGGTGATGCTGTGCGCCACCTCTGGACTGGCATATTTTGCCGGCAGTCGGAGCGTGCAAATCCCTGAGAATCATTCTGCCGGTGGAAACGTTCAAAACAGCTTCGGTGCGTCGACGAAGTCGGTCGGGCAGGAATCAAACAGCGCGGTGCCCATGTCTTCCGTGCCTTCGCAATCGTCGCCTCTCGGCGATGCCGTTGCTCCCGGCACTGCGACGACTGGGCCAGCGAATGCGTCGTCAGCCAACGTGGCAAACCGGACGGTGCTTCTCGCCGACAGAATCAAGGCGACCGAAGTCTGGCTCTCAACGGTTCCCGACGATCATTACACCATTCAGCTATTGCTGGCCGATGCCGCTAGTCAACGCGAGATTGCCGGTTTCATCGCGGCCAACGACAAATTTCTCGATGTTGCACAAATCCGCATTTACCGGAAAATGGTGAATGGCCGTGACCGGCTGGGAGTCATTTACGGAGACTATCCCGCGCGTGAGCTGGCCGTAGCGGCTTTGGCACAATTGGGGACAATCCGTCAGGTCAGCCAGCCTTATGTTCGGCCGGTCAGTCAATTGCGCTAGAGCAACGTTGCAAAAATGGCGGTGGGGGATGAACGCCGAGCGTGTAGCCGGTAAGGCATTGCAGATGGACCCGTAAGATGGCGAGCAGCGCAACACCTTGATTCGACGTCACATTCTCCGTTTTCCATAATTTGTTGCGGACGCTGTTCCTCTGTTTTACCGTGGCTTTCTGTCAACTTGCCTGCATCGCAGACGTTATACGGGACATCAGTTTCCAGCTTTCGACAGGAGAAATACATGGGTAGTCTCAGCGCGGAGTCTTTCGATCAGTTTCTCGATTCCTTGAAACAGGCGGGTGTGGAAATCAGCAATGAAGCGGAATTGAGAGAGCGGCTGGCCGAAGCGCAACGCTGGCGCTTTGCCTTTGCAACCCTGGCCGCCAATGGCCGTCAGCTTGGCATCCGTTTTCAGGACAATGGGTCCGGCGTGAAAAAAGCCAGGCTGAAGAGTGTTTTTGCGCGTTTTGAGCTCCCGGAGCCGGTGCAAACATCTTTCACTGCCAGCTTGCGCGTCGAACATTGATCGACTGGCTGGCCAGCTTGCCGGTCAGCCACTTGCTGCGGTCTTCCAGGGTGCCAGGATCAAAGCAGGCCCGCTTTTGGCGGGCTTCGTTTTTTCGTGGTTAATTTTCCTGGACTGAGCATTTTCCACAAAGTTTGCTGCGGCAAGCCCTTTCCGGCCTCTGGACTTGCGCGGTCCGGACTGATTCCTTCCTGCTATCGGCCGGCTGTTGGCCACTGCGCTTGCTGTAGAATCCCGGGCCGATGAAGACCTTGTCCGGCAAATCCATGAATCACGCACTGCAACCAGCAGCGTCCCCTGCTGGCGGGTCTCCCCGTCCCCTGTTCTCCTATCGCAAGTTCTGGGCCAGCCGATTTGGAACGGCGTCCTTTCTGCCGATGACACGGAACGAGATGACGACCCTGGGCTGGGATGCGTGCGACATCATCCTGGTCACCGGTGACGCCTACGTCGATCATCCGAGTTTCGGCATGGCGCTGATCGGGCGCCTGCTCGAACGACAAGGCTTTCGCGTCGGTATCATCAGTCAGCCGGACTGGCGTTCGGCGCAGGACTTTGCGGTGCTCGGTCGTCCGAACCTGTTTATTGGCGTGACCGCTGGCAATATGGATTCGATGGTCAATCGCTATACCGCGGATCGCAAGCCGCGTTCCGACGATGCGTACACGCCGAATGCCGAACCTAATCGTCGCCCGGATCGCGCCGTGGTGGTTTACGCGCAACGCTGCCGCGAGGCTTTTCCCGGTTGTCCACTGGTCATCGGCTCGATCGAAGCCAGCTTGCGCCGGATTGCGCACTACGATTACTGGTCGGATAAAGTCCGTCGTTCAGTACTGCCGGATTCGAAAGCGGACCTGCTGATTTTCGGCAACGCTGAACGGGCGGTGGTCGAACTGGCGCATCGGCTGGCACGTGGCGAAAAAATTTCGGCGATTCGCGATCTGCGCGGTACGGCGTTCATGGTGCCGGCAGGCTGGCGGCCGGCAACGGACTGGTGCGAGATCGATTCGCGGTCGGTCGATACGCCGGGGGCGACGATACAACCTGCGGATCCTTACGCCGGCAGCGAGCGGTCGGCCACCGGCAGACCGGCAACGACTTGTGCTGGACAAGTCGTTCCAGAGGCTCGGATCGAGCCAGCCTGTCAGCTGATTCATTTTCATTCAAGTCGTCGGATGCCGAAAATTGACCGTTCGCGAACGGTGATCCGATTGCCGTCATACGAACAGGTGGCTGCCGACCCGGTGCTTTACGCGCATGCCTCGCGAACTTTCCATCTCGAGTCGAATCCCGGCAATGCACGCGCTCTGGTACAAGCGCATGGCGATCGCGATGTGTGGTTGAATCCGCCGCCGATTCCGTTGAGCACGGCGGAGATGGACGCCGTTTACGCTTCGCCTTTCCAGCGGCGCCCGCACCCGGCGTATGGCGGGGCGAAAATTCCCGCCTTCGAGATGATCCGTTTTTCGATCAACATCATGCGCGGTTGTTTCGGCGGCTGTACTTTTTGTTCGATTACCGAGCACGAGGGCCGAATCATCCAGAGCCGATCGGCAGAGTCTATCCGGAACGAAATCGAGGCCATTCGCGACAGTGCGCCCGGCTTCACCGGCGTGATCTCCGATCTGGGCGGTCCGACAGCCAATATGTATCGCCTGGGCTGCAAGGACGCGAAAATCGAGTCGGCTTGCCGCCGTTTGTCCTGTGTCTTTCCGGGCATCTGTGACAATCTGCTGACCGACCATGCGCCGCTGACCGCGCTTTATCGTCAGGCACGCGCGCTTCCCGGAATCAAGAAAGTATTGATCAGTTCCGGACTGCGCTACGATCTCGCCTTGCGAGATCCGCAATACATCGCCGAACTGGTGACCCATCATGTCGGCGGGTATCTGAAAATTGCTCCGGAACATACCGAGGCTGGTCCGCTGGCGAAAATGATGAAACCGGGTATCGATGCCTACAATCAGTTCAAAGCCCTGTTCGAGAAGTTCTCGCGCTTGGCGGGTAAAGAACAATACCTGATTCCGTATTTCATCGCCGCGCATCCCGGCACCAGCGATGTGGACATGCTCAACCTGGCCTTGTGGCTGAAGCGGAATGCTTTCCGCCCCGATCAGGTGCAGACCTTCCTGCCGACGCCGATGGCCCTTGCCACGGCGATGTATCACAGCCGGAAGAACCCGTTGCGCAAGGTGGACCGGCAGTCGGAAGGGGTGGAAAGCGCACGCAGTCAGAGCCAGCGACGTCTGCACAAGGCATTTTTGCGCTACCACGATCCGGAAAACTGGCCTTTGCTGCGCCAGGCGCTGCAAGCGATGGGCCGCGCCGACCTGATCGGTAACGGCAAGAGGCACTTGCTGCCTTATTTCCAGCCACCCGGGACGGGCTTATCAACGCGCAACGGCATCGGTCACAACCGCTCGCCACGACCAGCGCTGCCCGAAGCGACGCACACTCGCAACGAAACGACAGGCAGGCGGCGCGGGTGAGCGAATTCTCTTCGATCAACGAGCGCTGTAGTGCACGGCCAGCCAGAGAGTGGGCTCGGTGGGGCTGGTCCATTCGACGCGATGCCGTCGATGTGGAGTGATGTCGAGATGATCGCCGGGTCGCAAGTCGCGTGCCCTTGCTTCATCCGCGAAACGCAGCTTTGCCGCTCCACGCAGCAGGAGGACCCATTCGCCCTGCGTCTGATCATACCATTCGTCAGGTGAAGTGATCTGACCGGTCGAGACGATGCGTTCGATGGTTAACCCGGAGCGGACGAGCAGAGAAGAAAACTGTTCGTCGGTCAATGGGTGCTCCGGCAGGTCATCGAAAACGTTATTTAATATGGAACTGATTCCTATAAGCGAGTATGTTCACCCTTGGGGTGATCGGCCGGTGGTCATAAGGCGGCACGTTTGCAGCTTATGATTTCTCCACGCTGACGAAAACAAAAAAATTATACGCTTCTCTATCTGGAGAGCCTCGATTGCGATGGTTGATCGATTATTGCACCGTCCGTATCCATTCCGTTGCCTGCTGTTGATCCTGGCGCGATGGGCGCTCCTGTTCAGCATTGGGGCGAATGCGGCGGCGGCTGATTTTCTCTATATCGTCCGTCCCGGCGATAATCCCTGGAATCTGTCCGAGCGCTATTTGAAGAGTTTCGACTATTGGCCACGTTTGCAGGAGTACAACCGGATCTTTTATCCTCATGTGATGCGACCGGGCAGCAGCCTGTTGATTCCACTGAAATGGTTACGACGGGAGACGGTGGTCGCACGCGTGGTCGGTGTGCACGGACACGCCGAAGTACAGCGCGGTGAACAGGTCGTCGTTTTAAAAACCGGTATGAACGTCGCCGTCGGGGAAGTGTTGCGTACGGGTGCGGACGGTAATCTGACCCTTCAGTTTCCTGATGGCAGCCGAAGCTTGCTCGGTCCGAACAGCGAAATGCGCATGACTGAGTTGTGGCGGCTCAAGGGTACGACAACACCGCAAGTTTTCATCGAACTGCCACGCGGCCATCTTGAGAACGAGGTCGACGTCGACCGCTCGGGGAACCGTCGTTTCGTTATCGATACTCCCGCCGGTGTTGCCGCTGTCCGTGGCACCCGTTTTCGCGTCGACGCTGTTGAACAACAGGTGCGTACCGAAACATTGCGTGGTGAAGTGAGTCTGCAGACCGCACGTGGCCAGGTCAGAATGAAGCGCGCCACCGGCTCCCTGGCCCATGTCGGCCAGGCACCGCTCCCGCCGCGCAACTTGCTGCCCGCACCGCAACTCGATGGCCTGCCGGAGCGAGTCGAGCGTTTGCCAGTTGACCTTCCGTTCCCGGCGGTGCGTGGTGCCAGTGCTTACAGAACGCAACTGGCAAGCTCTGCCGATTTTTCGTCCATCGAATCCGATCGGGTCAGCCGCAATCCAAGAACTAGCAGTAGCAACGATCTGCCCGATGCGCGCTACCGGCTGCGGGTGCGGGCAATAGACGCTGATGGACTCGAAGGCCTGGATGCCGAACGGGATATCGAGATCGATGCCCGTCCTGAGCCGCCTTTTCCGCTGCAGCCGTCGCCTGACGCAATTGTCGGCGAGGAAACGCCGGAGTTTCGCTGGTCACGCAGCGGGGACGCCGGGCATTACCGCTTCCAGCTGGCGAAAGACAATCGTTTTCATGCTTTGCTGCTCGACGCCGACAAATTGTCGGAACCGTCGATCGTCTTCAAGGACGCATTGGCTCCCGGTACATACTATTGGCGAGTCGCTTTGGCCACCGTTGCCGAGGGGCTGGGGCCATTTTCCGACCCACAGCGCTTCCTGCGCCCGCCGCCCGGACCCTTGCCGGAACCGCCGCAAATCAGTGGCGATCAACTGGAACTCCGCTGGCGTGCGGCCGGAGCCGATGACCGTTATCAGATTCAGCTGGCCAGTGACGTCTCGTTTCAACAACTCACGATCGATCAGGTGAGCGCGCAACCGGTGCTGGCTGTCAGCAAGCCAGCGAGCGGTGTCTATTATCTGCGCGTACGCACCTTGCCGGCGGATGGCGCTCCCGGACCCTGGGGTAAAGCACAACAAATCGAATTGCCAGTCAATTATTGGCCTCTGCTGTGGGTGTTGTTGCCCGTCCTGCTGATTCTGCCTTGAAATTGACGCCGCTCAATCAGTGGTTTGTCGGACGATTGGGCTGGCTGATCGCCGTGCTGCTGGTGTGCATTGCCGGCATGGCCGGATTGGCTCCCCTGCAGCGTATTGACCTGCTGCTCTACGACAACATCGAACCCTTGGCGCGGCCAGCGCATGCTCCAATGCAAACGGCGGTCGTCGCCATCGATGAGGCGAGTCTGGCGGCACTCGGGCGATGGCCATGGTCGCGCGCAATCCATGCGCAACTGATCGATCGCCTGAGCGATGCCGGTGTGCTGGCTATCGGGGTCGCCGTATTGTTCCCGGAGCCCTTTGCCGGCGACGCACTTCTGGCCGGTGCGCTGACCCGATCGGGTCGTGTGGTGTTGGCAGTTGCGCCGGGGAAAGGATCCGCCGATCAGCCGCGAATTCGTGAAATCTTGCCGGTGCCACAGTTGGCAGCCGGTGCGGCGGCACTGGGCCATGTCGACGTCGAACTGGATGAAGATGCCCTCGTGCGACGTACGTTTCGTCATGCCGGCGCCAGCACGGCGCAATGGAGCGCCCTGTCGCTGGCAGTGTATGAACTTGCCGCTGGGCGACACGAGGAGACGGTTCGACGGGAAAATCCGACGCTGACGAACATTCATGACGCCGGTTATTGGGTGCGTTCGGGAGAAATGCTGCTGCCTTTTCCCGACGATCAGCATGCATTGCCCGTGTTCTCCGCCCTGGAAGTACTCGGCAACCACGAATTGACCGCCAGCTTGCGCGGCAAGACGGTGTTCATTGGCGTGACGGCGACCGGGCTGGCCGCCGGCTTGGTGACTCCGAATGCCGATCGGGTTTCACCCATGCCGGCAGTCGAATTTCATGCCCGCGCCTACGAAGCGCTGCGCAACGGCCAGGTTTATCGTTCAGTCACGCCCTGGACGGCCTTGCTGTTAACCCTGCTCCTGCTCCTCCCGCCGACGATCATCTTTTCCCCGCGGCTACATCAATGCCATGCCTTGCTTGCGGGTTCATACCTGCTCGTGCCGTTGCTGGTCAGTACGTTGCTGTTGAAGGAATACGACAGCTGGTTCCCGCCTGCCTCGGCCATGCTCGCCTTCATTGCCGCCTATCTGTGGTGGTTCGCCTCGTATCTGCAGCGTACCCGTCGTCGATTGGGCGTGTCGCGCCGCAATGCTGACGCCACCTTGCGTTCGATCGCCGATGCCGTGATCACTCTCGATAGCCGGGAAAGAATCGTGCTGCTCAATCCGGTAGCCGAACAGCTGACCGGGAAAACCCTGCTGCAGACGACTCGGAGCCGGATCGATAGTCTGCTCGATCCCTGTTGTACTGAAGCTTCAGAAATCAAGCGCTTGCTGAAAGTCTGTCTTGCCGAGCGGCAGACTCTGCGACCACCGGAATCCTTTGCCTGGATGCGTCCGGATGGCCGTCGTTACGATTTGCGTCTCACCTTGACGCCGATCGACAACGGTCGCCACGGTGCGGTTCTGGCACTCAGCGACGTCACCGAAGCGCGAATGCTTACCTCCCGCTTGCTGCACGACGCAACGCATGATCCTTTGACCGGTCTGCCCAATCGCACGCTGTTGCTCGATCGGTTGCGACAATCGCTGGCCACGACACGCCGCAAGGAGCATCTGGTGGCCATTCTGTTCGTCGACCTGGACCGCTTCAAGCGCATCAACGACAGTCTTGGCCATGAATGGGGCGACCGGGTGCTGAAAATCGTTGCCGAACGGCTGGTAGCCGCCGTTCGCGCCGTGGATACGGTCGCTCGCTGGGGTGGCGACGAATTCATCGTCCTGATGAACGACTTCAATGATCGTGGCGCCGTGGCCAGCGTCGCCAGCAAAATCCTCGACTTGCTCGACCGGGAAGTGGCCAGCAAGGATGGGCACGATCTGTTGCTTTCGGGGAGTATCGGCATCAGTATCGGACCGCAGGACAGCGAGGACGCCGACACGCTGTTGTCGATGGCCGACGAGGCGATGTATCGCGGCAAGCAGGAAGGCGGTGGCAGTATCACTTTCTATTCTTCGGCGATGAACAGCTGGTCGCGCGACCGTTTGAGCCTGGAAAGCGCGCTACGACTGGCGCTGACCAATAACGAGTTCGAGCTGTTTTATCAGCCGCAGATCGCCATTGCCAGCGGTCGGCTGGTTGGCTTCGAATCACTGATCCGCTGGCGTCGGCCGGGCGTCGGGCTGATGGGACCGAATCAGTTCATACCGGCGTCTGAAGAATGTGGATTGATTCGTGGCATTGGCGAGTGGGTGATCGACGAGGCCACTTCGCAACTTGCCCGCTGGCAGGGTGCCGGCTTGCCGCCGGTACCTGTGGCGGTCAATATCTCGGCACGTCAATGTGCGGATACGAGCATCATCCTGAACATGCGCAGGGCATTGGCCGACAAGCAGTTGTCAGCCGCATTGTTGAAAATCGAATTAACCGAATCAACGGCCATGTTCAACCCGGATTTCGTTGCCACGCTGCTTGACAGTGTCGGCAAACTGGGCATCGGTATCGCTGTGGACGACTTCGGTACCGGTTACTCATCCTTGTCCTATCTGAAACGGTTTCCGATCAGCGAACTCAAGATCGACAAGAGCTTCGTCAACGGTATTGCCAGCAACAGCAACGATGCGGCGATCGTCCGCGGCACCATTGCGCTGGCGCACGGGATGGGAATGACCGTTGTAGCCGAAGGTGTGGAAACACAAACGCAGTTGCACTTTCTGGCCAGTCATCGGTGCAATACCGGACAGGGATACTTTTTTGCACGTCCGTTAAACGCCAGCGAAGCAGGCCGTTTTCCACGGACGGGTGCTTGATTGCCGCGATCTCTCACGCGATCGCTCGATGTCCCGCAAAGAGACCGTCTCCTTTGCCGTGCCAGAAAAATCGATTTTCTGTCAATGGTTTGTCGTCAATAGATGGGTACTCTGCTAAGCTCTGAAAGTTTGAAACTCGATCGGGCGCTCCGCTTGACCGGGCGTGCCGAGCAATAAAGCTTCGATAAGACCCGATGTTGGACAATTTGCGCAAATATGCCATCGCCTATCTGGTGGCAATTGGCGGTGTTTTGCTGACTTGCCTGTCGTCGTGGAACGTGCGGCAAGAATTGCAAAGCAGCCACCTGAAAGAATTCGAGTGGGCGGCAGACGACCGCATTCAGGCTGTGCGCGTGGCTGTCGACCAGGGGCTGGACGCGCTGTACGAGGTGCGCGACATTTACCGAGCATCCCGGACGATCAACGAATCCGATTTCCGCGTTCTTACCGATATGCTGCTCAAGCGCCGGGCTTACATTCATGGTCTGTTGTGGGCCAGCAAGACGCCGACGTCGGGCAAAGACGACTCGGCCACCTCGTTATTGGTGCGTTTGTCGGCCTCGCGTGCCGGCACCGACTATGCTGTCGGTGTCGATTTGCGGGCCGATCGTCAGCTGTCTGCCCTTGTCGATCGCGCTACGGTGACGGGGCGAGTGGCGGTCAGCGGTCGTATGGAGCTTTTTCAACCCGGCAAACCGGCTTTGCAGGTGATTTATGCCGTTTTACCCGTGGGCAACGCCGTTCCCGGCGGGAAACAGAACGCGCATGCGGTGACGGGTTTCCTGGTTGGCGTCTATCTGATCGAAGAACTGGTTCATTCGGCGATTAGTCTGCTCGAGCCGCGTGGCGTGGACGTGCTGGTTTCCGATGTGACGGGTGGCGAGATGCAATTCCTGCACCGTTACGGCAGCCGCTTGGGTCGTGGCAATCCGCCTGCGAAAGGCGAAGAACCGCCGCAAAAAGCGTTGACCATTGAAGTGGGTGACCGTATTTGGGCTGTGCGTTGCGTGGCCAGCGATACCTTTCGCAGCGCCGAAGCCTTGACCAAAGCGCATTGGACGGTATTGATCGGCGGCTTGCTTTTTTCCGGTCTGCTGAGTCTCTATCTGGCGCGCAACCGGCGCGAACTGGACAATCGTGCGCTGCTCAACCGGCAGATTCGCGAACGCGAGGAGATTTTTCGCCAGCTGGCCGAAACTGTCGAGGTGGTGTTCTGGGCGACCAATGCCGATGCCAGCCGTCTGGAATATCTCGGACCGGCATTCCGCCGGATAGCGGGCCGCGACCTGATAGTGGATGAGGGCGGTACGGAGCCGATTTTTGATATTTTCGCTTCCGCAGAGCGACATCTCCTGCATACCGCCGTCGAATGCCTGCGGCACGAGGGGCGACGTTTCAACCTCGTGTTACCCGTGCGTCAAAATGAACAGGTGCAGCGCTGGCTGCGCGTTTGTGGTTTTCCGGTGCAGCAGGCGGATGGCTCGCTGGCCCGTCTGGTCGGCTTCTTCGAAGATATCAGCGAACACAAGGAGACCGAAGACGCCTTGCGCGATTCCGAAGCCAAATTGCGCACGCTGTTCAAGCATTCGCCGGACTTGATCTTCACCGTCGACCGGGAGGCGAACATCGTGCTGGCCAATCGTCATTTGCCCTATCCGGTGGGTACGACGGCCGAGCCACGCTCGGAAATGATTTTGCCGCCGCAAATGCGTGAACGCTATCTTGAACGGCTGGGCGAGGTTTTTATCAGCGGTCGCGTCGAGCATTTTCAATATCAGTCCGGCGACGCGACATGGTGGGAAGTGCGCATGGTGCCGATCGTTTCGGCGAAAAACGTGTTGGCGACGATGGTGGTCCTCACGGATATTACCGAGAACCGCAAATTGCAGTGGCAGGCGATCCGCAGCGCGCGACTGGCGTCGCTGGGGGTGTTGTCGGCCGGCATTGCGCACGAAATCAACAATCCGAACCATGCAATACTGGCCAATGCGTCCCTGCTGGCGCGCGTCTGGCGAGATGCCTTGCCGATCCTCGATGAATACGAGCAGGAGCAGGGCAGTTTTGTCCTTGCCGGCCTGCAATTCGCACAAGCCAGTGAAACCGTCAGCCGCGGCATGAACGACATCGCCGACAATGCGCGCCGGATTCAACGCATCATCGACAACCTCAAACATCTCGGCAAGCAGGACCAGGGGCACATGGACGAGGTGGTGAATGTGCGAAATGTCCTGCAGGCGGCGGTGCGCTTGCTCGATAGTCGTATCGGCAAGCATACCGATTGTTTTACTCTCGTACTCCCTGAAAGTTTGCCGCAAGTCAGGGGCAACATTCAGCAAATCGAACAGGTGTTCATCAATGTGATCATCAATGCGCTCGAATCGCTGCCGGAACGAGATCGGGCGGTGAAAGTGTCAGCCGGGGTGACAACGGACGGGCGGCAGATCATCGTCAGCGTCGAAGACGAAGGCCGTGGCATCAGTCGGGACGTGCTGGCCAATATCGGCGAGCCGTTCCTGACCACCAAGGCCGAACAGGGAGGGACCGGGCTGGGTTTGTCGATTTCGTCATCGATCGTCGAACGCCACGCCGGGACAATCCGATTCGCATCCTGTGGTCAGGCCGGGACGCGGGTGACGATCGAACTGCCGGCCATCGTGGAGGAGTAGATGAAAGAGAAATCGTTCGCCAGTCTGCCGGTTTTTCTCGTCGATGACGAGGAGTCGGTATTGCATGCCACGGTGGCGGTATTGCGCAGCGCCGGGGTCACCAAAATCGAGATGGTGAGCGATGGCCGTGAGCTGCTGCCAGCGCTCGAACGGCAAGCGGCGGGTGCCGTGCTGCTCGATCTGTTGATGCCCCAGGTCAGTGGCACCAAGCTGCTGCCGGAAATCGTCAATCTCTACCCGGAAGTGCCGGTGATCATCATGACCGCCGCGCAGGATGTCGATACCGCCGTACGCAGCATGAAGGAAGGCGCTTTCGATTACATCGTCAAACCGGTCGATGAAAGTCGGCTGGTGGCCAGCGTGCGGCATGCCTTGGAGGTGCATTCGCTGCGCCGTCAGATGGGTGTGCTCAAGCACTATCTGCTCACCGACTGTCTGGAAAATCGCGACGCTTTTGCCGGCATCATCACGCATAGCCGAACGATGCGGGCGCTGTTCCAGTATCTGGAAGCGGTCGCCGTCTCCGCCGAGCCGGTGCTCATTTCCGGCGAAACCGGTGCCGGCAAGGAAATGTTCGCGCATGCCTTGCACAAACTGAGCGGGCTAAGCGGCCAGTTCGTCCAGGTCAATGTTGCCGGCCTCGACGACACGCTGTTCTCCGATACCTTGTTCGGTCACAAGAAAGGCGCCTTCACCGGTGCCGACCACACCCGCCCCGGCTTGATCGCGCAAGCCGCCGGCGGGACGCTGTTTCTCGACGAAATCGGCGATCTGTCGATGGCCTCGCAGGTCAAGCTGCTGCGGCTGTTGCAGGAACACATGTATTATCCGCTTGGTTCGGATGTCGCCCGTCCGAGCGATGCGCGCGTCGTCTGCGCGACCAATTGCAATCTGGCCCAGATGATGCGCCAGAATCAATTCCGCTCGGATCTCTTTTTCCGCTTGTCGGTGCACCAGATCGAAGTGCCGCCGCTGCGCAAGCACAAAGAGGATATCCCTCTGTTGCTGCAGCACTTTCTCGAAGAAGCGGCGACGGCGATCCACAAGCCGGCACCGGAACCGTCGAATGAACTGCTCACCCTGCTGGCCAATTACCATTTTCCCGGCAATGTTCGTGAACTGCGGGCGATGGTGTTCAACGCGATGGCCCTGCATCGGGGTGGCAACGTGCTGGCGATGGAAGCTTTTCGTCAGGCCATTCAGAAGCAGCAGAAAACCTCCGGCGACGAGTCCGCGGCGCCACCGGCCGACGGACTGCCGATACTGATACCCGGACGCTTTCCCACGCTGGATGAAGCGGAAGAAGCCCTGGTGCGCGAAGCGCTCAGGCGGGCGAAAGGTAATCAAGGCGTTGCGGCGACACTGCTCGGTTTGTCCCGACCCGCACTCAATCGCCGACTGGCGCGACGCGTCCTGACGTGAAAATCGTCCGGCAATGTGCTGATGGCTCTTCGCTGCAGCGCGAGTGAGGGCGGACGAAATCCTGCATGAAGGAATGTTCCCCGGTCATGCTGATGTCTTGACCAGTCAAATCGTAAGGCTGTTAGCAACCCCTGGGTCGATGGTTGTTACGACGCGTAACAGGGTGTTACATATGGACATTTTGTTTCTGTTGATGGGTTGTTGCGTAACAATATGTAATTAAACTGTTAGTTGCCTGGTTTGCTGTTAATTTTCTTCGCTGTGTAACGTTTTGTTGCACCCGGTAGTGCGGCGGCTCAGTACTTGTTTCAGCCAAGTGCTTGCTTTATCTGACCCCGAAAAATTCTTTTCTGGCACACTTTATGCTTGTAAACTGAGGATTCACATCGTTGCGGTTTAGCCGATGCGCTCGCCGAGATTCCTGCAGTGCGAACAGGCGGATAAAAAAAGATATCGGGGAGGGGTGTCAATGTGGCTTACGGGACAGGGCGCAGGTTTTCTCAGAGATCTGATCGCATCCCTTGCTTCTGTACCTCGGTCGTGAAAGCTGACAACCCTGGCTTTCTAGACGACTCACGGGCCGTACAACGGCCTGTCCTGTCTGCATTTCTATCCGCTCCTCGGAGTGGCCGCTTTTACTCTTCCCATTCACCTGTTCGTCACCCGTCACGCTCGATTGACCGGCGCACGACTTCGTCGTCAAGGAGGATCGCCCCCACGGATACCACTTCTCAGACATCCCGGCAGCCGGATTCCTTCACATTTTTTGCGCAGCAATGTGGCTGCGTTTTCTCCACTCACGACCACCACCAGGACGGGGCCGCTTCATGAGTAGATTGTTAATACTGACGATTGCCACCGTTGCGATCGTCTTGTTCTTCGACTATACCAACGGTTTCCACGATGCAGCCAACATCGTGGCGACAATCATCGCTTCGCGGGCGATGACGCCGATTCAGGCGGTGATCATCGTCGGCACCTTTGAGTTTCTCGGGCCGTTACTCGGCGGGACCGCGGTGGCCAACACCATCGGCAAATTCGTCACTCTCGGTGACGTGGCGCCTATCCTGTCCTTGAGCATCCTGCTCAGCGGACTGGTCGGTGCCATCGTGTGGAACCTTGCCACCTGGTATTTCGGCATTCCCTCTTCTTCCTCGCACGCACTGGTCGGCGGTCTGATCGGCGCGGTGGTCGTTTCGGCTGGCGTCGACCACGTCGTTTGGGGGTTTGAAAAGATGATGCATGGTGAATTGACCGGTATCGTCAAGGTTCTCGCCAGTCTGGTGCTTTCGCCGCTGATCGGGTTCTGGGTCGGCTTCATCGTCCTGCGGCTGTTGCGCGGGATGCTGTATGCCGCCAAACCGTCGGCCAACACCGGCTTGCGCTATTCCCAGTTCGTCACGGCGGCGGGTCTGGCGTTCTCGCATGGTGCCAACGACGCGCAGAAAAGCATGGGCATGCTGACGCTGGCCTTGGTGCTCGGCGGTTTCATTCCCAAATTCGAAGTGCCTTTCTGGGTCATGCTCGCCTGTGCCATCGCCATCACGCTGGGCATTTTGTCGGGTGGCTGGCGCATCGTGCGCACTCTCGGCTTCGCCATCTTCCGCGTCCGGCCGATCCATGCCCTCAGTTCGCAACTGACTTCGGCGGTGGTCATCCTGACGGCCTCGGTCATCGGCGCACCGGTGTCGACCACGCACGTCGTCGCCACGTCGATCATGGGCATCGGTTCATCGGAGCGGCCGAAAGCCGTGCGCTGGAAAAAAGCCAAAGATATTGCCATCACCTGGGTGATCACCATCCCCGGTTCGGCGCTGGTTGCCATACAAACATTTGCTATCGTTAATCTCTTTCTCGGAAAGGCCTGATCATGTCAGACGTCACGAATGCCCCCACCTCTTTTTCCGGCAAAATCCTGCAGCGGATTTTCCCGAAGGTTCCCAATTTCTTTGCCTTGCTTGCCGAACAAAGCGCGCAAGTGGCGGTGACGGCCGGACTGCTCGTCGAATACATGGGTTCGGGCAGCCCCGAAATTGCCAAACGGATCAGCGAAGCGGAAAACGAAGGCGATCGCCTGAAAATCCGCAACCTGACGCTGCTCAACGAAGCGTTCTCGACGCCGATCGACCGCGAGGACTTGCACCGCGCGATCATCAACCTCGACGAGATCATCAACAGCTGCAACTCGATCGTCGTCGAAATGGATGGCGAAATGCTCGCTCTGCGTCCGGACAAGCATTGCTTGGAAATGTCGGTCTATCTGAAGGACGGTGTTGAAGCCATCGCCGCCGGCTATGGCCGTTTGGGCAGCGATCCGAAAATGGGCCGCAGCGACGCCGAAAAAGCCGACAAGGCACAGCGCAACCTGACTCGCACGCACCGCCGCGCCTTGGCTGAACTCTTTCAGGACAATGATTTCCACAACATTTTCCGTCGCAAGGAGATCTACAGCCTGTTGATCGGCGCCGGTGATCGGCTGAACATCTGCAACAGCACCTTGCTGGACATCGTCGTCAAACTCTGCTGATCGACTCCGTTTGCCAAAGAGTCCGGCAAGTCGGCCGTTGCGGTCGGCTTGCCGTTTTTTTTGTCATGAATCATGACGCTGCTGCGTTCGATCGGGTTGCTCAGCTTTGCTGCAGGCAAGAAAGAAAAATACGCTTCGTTCGCGGCTTGCAAGGGCAGGGAGAGCGCAATTCCGGTCGCAAGCTGGCAGAGATCGTTTTTCCCCGCATCAAGTCGTTGCCGGCGCAAGTCTGCCGAGCGGTTGAGACGTCTTGGTTCATGTTGCCAGCCGCTTGTCGTGAATATTTGCTCGGAATGGGTGAAAGCCGATGACCGTCGGCCCTTCCTGCGCAGCGACTGATGTTGGCGGATGACTGCCGACTGGCCAAGTGTCTTAAAATGTCCGCCTCGATTACCAATTCACTTCCCATGGACATCGTCATTTCCAGCTTCGCCACCCCCTCCGATCCGCGTGAGCTTCTCGAACGGCTACGACAGCAATTCCCGGTTTTCAGGGATGCGCTGCCGTTGGCTATCGGCATCGACAAACAATTGCTTGCCCGGCACCCGGACATTGATCGTAAAGCGCTGCGTATCGCTCTCGGTATGCATACGCATTCTTTACGCTACCTGAAAGCCATGGAGAAAGCCTGCGTCCGTTATCAACTCGACGGCCAGCCGGCGGGCGAGGTGCCGGCGGAGCATCGCCAACACGCAGCAGAGCTGATCCGGGAGCGCTTGAAAAAACAGGCTGAACAGCGAAAAGCGCAACGGGAAGCCGAAGCGATTGCACAACAGCGCGCGCAGAAGCTCGGGCAACTGGTCGAAAAATTTTCCCGTAGCCGATAACATGCACATCGGCCAGCAATTCACAAGCGTTTCCCCGCCTTTCGTGGAAAGGGAATCGGTGGTGAAGAGAGCCGGTCAGGGTTTTTATTCTGTGCTTTTGAGCGACATAGTGCCGGCTTGTCGACAACAGTTACGGCATCCTGCTGCCCGGTGAATTTGCGCCATGGGACACCTGCTCGAGAACGACGCTCCTATCGAACTGTACGCCTTTCTGCGCGAAGACGAACTGACCTCAGTTGAAGAAAGTTTGCTCGGCATTCCGCTCGTACCGGCGGTATTGCAGAATCAGTCGACAGCCGTCCGCGCCTACTTTGCCGAATATCATCTCGAGTATTTCCGGCAACGCGCGTTCCAACAGTTCCCGAGTCGCCTGCATGCCGTTTCCTTATTTGCTACCCGTAGCGATGCTGAAGCCTACGCTCGTTGGCATCCGGAACGTGTGGCGGCGAAATCCCTGCTGCAGATTCGCAGTCAGGGAAGTTATTGCTGCTCATTTCACGACGCCAGCTGGCTCGAATATTTACGCTTGCCGCACAGTCTGAGTCTGGAGGAACTCGATCGGATCGCCAGTTACTATTGGCAAGGCGAACTCGCCGAGGCTGTTGAACTGACATATCTCGAGCAACGCTGGCATCAGCCGCCAGTGATTGAAGCGCTGTTCAGGGGAGCATTGATCGCGGACAGCAAGCGCTTGCCTGCGGACAGGTGAGTTTTCTTCCAAGCACAATCATCCTGGAAACCGTGGTCCGCGAGTGCCAATAACGCAGAAAATCCATTTTTGGCAATGGTTTGCGGCGGGTTCTACTTGCTACCCTGCGCCGGGACGTTGCCGGCGTGGCTGTGGCGATCAGTGTCTGATGGCCCCTGTGCCTCTCAAGAGGTGGTTCTCGGCGGCATCGTCTTGAGGCGCTGTTTCAAGGCGTTGCCGCCGCCGATACGCGCCGACACCAGCCGGCCGCTCAGCAAAGCCCGAGCATTTTCCGTTCCGGCGTGCACACCGATCCTTGCTTGGCCGCGCTGCTGCAGGTTGACAGGACCTTCTGCGTCACGTTGTAGTATTGCCAGCCGGCTTTCAACGCTTCCAGATTCGGCTTGTCGGGGCGCCAGGCGACCTGTTTCCATTTCGGGTGACCCTGGTTGAGCAGCTTGTCGTAGTTACCGCACAGGGAACGGGCAAAGCCGGCGATCGCCGTGCGATTGAATTCCTGTGGATAATCATACGTGATCAGATAGGCCTTGACGCTCAGCGTCGGCACGTTGGCTGCCAGCCAGGCGTAGCTCTGTTTGCTGATTTCAGTCGGGTAATACACATCCAGTGCTTTTCGCATCGCCGCCTGTTCAGGACGTGCGGCAAGCAGGCGATAGTGTTTGCGGCCCAGTTCGGTTTCCACCGCCAGTTGCGAGATCGGCTGGCCGGCGACGAAGACGACGACGTCGACTTTGCCGTCGCGATCCAGCAGGCTGTTCAGCGCCTGTTTGTGGTCGGCGCTGGCGTCGACCCGGTTGGGACGTTCGCCGTCGAACATCAGCCCGTAGAGCGTGGTGGTCGACAAGGCGGCACCGCTGCCTTCGGGACCCATGTAGATCTTCTTGCCGCGGATTTCGTCGATGTATTTCAGCGGCGAATCGGCAGCGACGACGAAGTGCATTTCTTCCATGTACAGCGGCAAGACGACGCGCAGCGGCCGGATCAGATCCTGCGCCTCCTTGTCGCCCTGGTCGGCCAGGCGGATGTAGGCCTGGTAGACGTCGGATTGCACCAGCGCGAATTTGACTTTTTCGCGGTAGCGCATGTCGCGCACATTCTGTACCGAACCGGCAGAACTGAGGACGCCGAGGTTGATGTTGGCGTCCGGCGCGATCAGCGTCGCCAGGTTTTGGCCGAACGCATAATAGGTGCCGGTGGTGCCGCCGGTGACGATGCGATAGTCGGAGGGTGCGGCCTGCGTAGCGGCTACCGACAGGGCGAGCGAAGCCGCCAGGAAACTGTGGATGAATGCCTTCATTGCGGTCTTTCCAATAGTTGATCGGTCAAGGTTCGACGATGAGCCATTATTCGGCTGTCTGAACAGGGCTCAATCGCAAAGTTTCAGCCGGCGGCGTTCGTCGTCGTTGGTGCCACAAGGTGGCAGCCGTGGCGGCGTGTTTTCCTGCGCTGCGGGGGCGGCCGCCGGCGTGGCGGCCGGGGCAGGGGGTGGCACGGCGGCTGGCGGTGCCGGGGTGGGCTGTGCGGCGGCTGGCGGTGTGGCGGCTTCTTTGTTGCCGGCGAACATCCGCCAGGCAACGACGAGCAAAACGAGCGCCACCACGCCGATCACGGCCAGCAGTGCTAGTGATTTCCCTTTTTGGGGCGCGTAAATGACCAGGGACTTGCCGCATTGCGGACAGACGAAATCCTGTCCGGTGCCGATTTCCAGCACTTTTTTTTGGTTGGCGTTGTCGCAATTGCCGACGTTGACGCAGATGCCGTTCTTGGCCATGTTCAGGATTCCTCTCCTTTCAGCAGTCGCACGGCGTGCTTGCCGGCGTCAAGAAAACGCAGATAGACCGGGTCGCGCAGGTTGTCGCCGCAGTCACTGCGGATTTTTTCGACTGTGGCCAGCACGGCCTGTTGCAATTCCTGCCGTTTGTCGCGGTGCCGCCAGGCGTCGTTGCCGAGTTGAGCGTTGACCGTTTCGCGCAGCTTGTTGAGTTTGATCGCATCGAGCGACTCCAGCGCGCCGACCAGCGTCTTGCCGAGCAGCAGCGGCGGGTTGTCGAAGCCGTCGGCGTCTTTCGACAGCAGGAGAACTTCAGCGTCGCCGGTTTGCGGGTTGGTCGTCTGCCGGATGATGCGCAAGGCGGCGGCCAGCAGGACGTACGGCAGGCCGTCGCGGCGCATCTCTTCCGGGCTGGCGACGAACAACGGTGGGAAGAGCGAGGCATCGCCCTCGCAATGCAGTTCGAGACTGAGACGCTTGCTGTTGCCCGACGCCAGCCGCCGCTGGTAGCGCTCGCGCAGCATGGCCAGCGGTTTGAGGTAACGCAGGGGAAACAGATTGACGATTGCCACCAGCGTGATCTCGCTGGCGCGGCCATCGGCGTCGATGATTTCCGTGTCGCCGGCATTCGCTTCGAGAAAATCCTTTTTCAGCGCGGCGACGAATTCGCCGTGCGTGGCGCTCTTCGGCATGATCACCGTCAACTTGGCGATCGCCGTCGGCACGCCGGCCGGTATTCCCGGCGCGACGCGCTGCATTTCCAGCGGTTCGAAACGCATGAACACGCCGGCCTGGCGCACCAGTTCGGTAACCCAGCTGCGCCGCGCCTGCGGGTCGGCGGCGAAACGTTCGGCCAGGCGTTCGATGATCGATACGCCGAGCACGCGCTGCGGGCCTTCCTTGATCAGGCTGGCGTGCGCCAGACGGGCGCTCTGTTCGCAGGTTTTTTCCAGCGCGTCGAGCAATGCCGACAAGCTGACGCGCTGATTGAAAGCGGCGAAAGTCGGCGTTTCGCCCAGACGGTCGAACAGCGCCGCGCGGGCGCCACCGCTCTGCGTGCGCTGCACGTCGCCGTCGAGATCGAGCGTCCGCGCGACGGCGCGCACCTTGCCCGGATCGTAAAAGCGGATCAGATGCCGGCGCAGGTCGCCGTCGCCATCGGCATTGTCCAGCCGCTGCGCGATCTGCTTGCCGAATCGTTCCAGCGCGCTGCGTACCGTTCCGGCCGCCTGCTCGAGTTCACTCTTCAGTTCGGCGAGTTCGGCAAGCGTTTCCTGCAGCAGCACTTTGGCGCCGTTGATCGCCACGCCGCGGCTGCGGTTGACGTACAGTTCCTGCAGATAGACCGCGTGACTGTCGAGCAGGCTGGCCGGGCTGCCGGCCAGTTTGGCGAACAGGTTCATCTCGCTCCAGCGGCGGCTGTTCTGCTGCAGCCGCGCGGCCGCTTCGTCCTCGGCGGCACGCGCTTTCGCCAGGCGTTCGCCGATGCCGCTCAGCCGTTCATCGAGATAAGCGATCAGGCTGGCCAGCAAACGCGCGCATTCCTCGATGCCGCGGGCGCCGATGCGCCATTCGTTGCACAACTCGCGTTCGATGCGATTACGGATTTCACGAGCAATCTGCTTGCGCGACTTGAGCTTGGTTTCGTAGAAGGCGACGACGCCGAGGTCGCGGAAATCCTCGTCCCAGCGCTTGCGGCAGAAGCGCTCCAGTTCGTCGAGCCAGGTCGTGCGCTCGAGATCGCGTACCAGCGATTTGAAATGCGGAATCACCGCTTCCCACTCGGCGGTCAGCGACTGCCACTTCGGCCGCTGCCCGTCGCCCGGCAGAATGGGTACGTTCATCAGCAGGTGATCGTCGTCGAGCGCCCAGCGGTGCTGAACGTCCTTTTGCCGTACGAAGCTGTTGAAATCCTGCGCACGCAGTTCGCCGGCGAAGCCCAGCGTCTCATGCCAGTTGTTGAACGCCAGTTGCAGCAAGGCCTGGCGCGCGAAGCCGTAGCCCAGGTATTCGCCGATTTCCTCTTCCGGGATGGCGATGCGCTTGATGCCGAAGGAGAGGAAGCGTTTGGCGCGTTCGCCGCGCGTGCTGCCGGGCGCCGTCTCGGGGGCGCCGTCGCCATTTTCGGCAGTTTCCATGCGTCCGAGACCGGGGCAGCCGACCTGACGCGCGCGGACGATTTTCTGGTAGAGGAATTCGGCGACGATGCCCGGCAGTTCCTGGTCGACGTCGATGGTCAGCCCGTTGTCGTTTTCGTTGCCGAAGACATAGCAGCCATTGAACGGATCGCCGAGCGACAGCCGACCTTTGACCCCCTGCACGTCATGCGGCTGCCAGGCGCCGGCGGAGAGTGCATTCAGTTCGAGCAGCGCGCTGTAACCGTTGGCGTGGTAGTTGCCGGTATCCCAGCTCGGCACCGGATACGGGTCGGGCAACAGGGTATACAACAGGATGCGGAAAGAATTGGCGTCCGGATACATTTCGCGCAGTTGCGCGACGGCGTCGATGACGCTGCCGCTGCCGGTACCGCCGGCCAGGCCGCAGAGAACATGAAAAGTGGTGTCGATATTTTTCGATGCCTGCACGCGCCGGACGAGCGATTGCACGCGTTCGCGAAAGATATCGACCTTGCAAGCGAAGAGAAAGCGGCCCAGCCGCCGTTTCTGGCCGCCGAGGGTAACGCCGACGATGCTGTTCAGGATGTCGCGCCATTGCTCATGGGAACCGATCCACGGCTGGATTCCCGGATAACTGTCGATGTGTTCCAGGCGCGCGCTGAGGTTGGCGTCGGTGATCAGCAACTGGCTGGCGGCCGGCAACTGCTGCGAAACGCCGAGCGTTTTCCAGGTCGGATCGTCGGCTTTCATCATCTCGTCGCTCGAATCGACGTAGAGATAGGCCAGATCGACGCCGTCCGGCTGCTCGCGGCGAAACTCCTGAAAAACCAGTTTCCGGAAGGCGCGGATGATCTTGCCGCCGGTTCCTCCCAGACCAATGATCACGTGATTCATCTTCCAGACCCCTCTTCATCATTGCTGTTGCTCATCTGCGAATGGACAGCAGCCATCGGACAATTGTATTAAAGCGAGTATACCCTGATCACTTCGTCGGTACATTGGCCAAGAAGCCACTCTCTACCGTGCTGGCCAATGGGCACCGCGCAGCCGCTAGCGGCCTTACGGTAAAATGCCGCCTTCGCTACGCGGAAAGTCAGACGTGAACCCCATTACCATCGCTCTCTCCAAAGGCCGGATTTTCGACGAAACGATGCCCTTGCTGGCTGCGGCCGGCATCGTGCCGACCGAGGACCCGGAAAGTTCGCGTCGCCTGATCATCCCGACAAATCGCGAAGAAGTGCGTATCGTCATCGTGCGTGCCACCGACGCGCCGACCTATGTGCAGTACGGCGCGGCGGATCTCGGCGTCGCCGGTAAGGACGTGTTGCTCGAACACGGCAGCGAAGGACTGTATCAGCCGATCGATCTGCACATCGCCAAGTGCCGGATGATGGTCGCCGTTCCCGCCGGCTTCGACTATGCCAACGCCGTTCGCCAGGGCGCCCGGCTGAAAGTGGCCAGCAAATACGTCAATATCGCCCGGCAACACTTTGCTGCCAAAGGCGTACACGTCGATCTGATCAAGCTTTACGGTTCGATGGAACTGGCGCCGCTTGCCGGGCTGGCCGATGCCATCGTCGACCTGGTGTCCACCGGCAGCACGCTGAAAGCCAATAACCTGGTGGCCTGCGAGCACATCATGGACATTTCCTCGCGCCTGATCGTCAATCAGGCCGCGCTGAAACTGAAACGGGAAGCGCTGGCACCGATCCTCGCCGCGATCGCCGGAGTGGTCGAACAATGATTGACATCAAGCGTCTGCATAGCGGTGACGCCGATTTTCAAGCTCGGCTCGACGAACTGCTGGCTTTCGAATCCGCGCAGGATGCGGCGGTCGAGCAGACGGTCGCCGGCATCCTCGCCGACGTCAAGAGTCGCGGTGACGCGGCGCTGCTCGATTACACGCGTCGTTTCGACGCACTGGCAGCGGCGTCGATGGACGAGCTGACTTTGTCTTCGGCACGCTTGCAGCAGGCGCTCGACGGGCTGCCGAGCGGGCAGCGGACGGCGCTGGAAGCGGCGGCCGAACGCGTGCGTGCCTATCACCAGCAGCAGCCGTTGCAAAGCTGGCAGTATTTCGACGACAGCGCGCAAGGCGCCGGCAGTTTACTCGGACAGCAGGTGACGCCGCTCGACCGGGTCGGACTTTACGTGCCGGGAGGCAAGGCGGCATACCCATCGTCGGTGTTGATGAACGCCATCCCGGCGCGTGTCGCCGGCGTCGGCGAACTGATCATGGTCGTGCCGACGCCGGCCGGCGAACAGAATGCGCTGGTCTTGGCGGCGGCGGCGCTGGTTGGCGTCGATCGGGTATTCACCATCGGCGGCGCGCAAGCGATCGCGGCGCTGGCTTACGGTACGGCGACGGTGCCGCGCGTGGACAAGATCGTCGGTCCCGGCAATGCCTATGTCGCCGCAGCCAAACGGCGCGTCTTCGGCATCGTCGGCATCGACATGGTCGCCGGGCCGTCCGAAATCCTGATCATCGCCGACGGACACACCGATCCCGACTGGGTGGCGATGGATCTCTTTTCACAAGCCGAGCACGACGAACTGGCGCAGGCGATCCTGCTGACGCCCGACGCCGCCTATCTCGAACGGGTCGCCGCCGCGCTCGAGCGGCTGCTGCCGAGCATGCCGCGCCAGCCAGTGATCCGCGCGGCGCTGGAAAAGCGTGGGGCGCTGATCCAGGTGCGCGATCTCGATGAAGCTTGTCAACTGGCCAATCGCATCGCTCCCGAACACCTCGAACTGTCGTTGCGCGACGCCGAGGACTGGCTGCCGCACATTCGCCATGCCGGCGCCATTTTCATCGGCCCTTACAGCTCGGAAGCGCTCGGCGACTACTGCGCCGGGCCGAACCATGTCCTGCCGACTTCCGGCAGCGCACGTTTCTCCTCGCCGCTCGGGGTCTACGATTTCCAGAAACGCAGCAGCCTGATCCGCGTTTCGCCGGCCGGCGCCGATGCTCTCGGGCGCATTGCCGTCACGCTGGCTGAAGGCGAAGGACTGCCGGCGCATGCCCGTTCGGCCGCTTATCGCCTCGATAACGGATGACCGCGGCGGGCCACTGCCTGCTGCAACGGTCGCCGGCCGTTCATCCGGCGTCTCCGTGCTAGACCGCAAGCCATTTCGGTGTCGACAGTCGGGCCGCACATGCGCATGGCGTGACGGCTGGCTTGGCGGATATTTGTATTTCATTTAATGAAAATTATTTTCAAATTATGAAAAATCGCTATCAATCAGTGGTAAATTAAAGTAAAAAATATCTTATATCTTATATAAGACTGTTGCCCGAAAGGATAAAGCTCTTTATACTGCGCCCCATTGGTTGCGTTGAGGACAGCATCGCGGACGTCACGTTGACAAGCTTCAACGACGACCATAGTTCCCACTGTCAGTAGTCAATCTTTCGCGAGGTTTATCATGAGCACAAGAGAGCAGCAGATCGCCGAACTGGAAAAAGACTGGGCCGAAAATCCCCGTTGGAAGGGCATCAAGCGTGGTTACTCGGCCGCTGATGTCGTCCGCCTGCGCGGTTCTTTCCCCATCGAATACACCGTCGCCCGCCGTGGTGCGGAAAAGCTGTGGAATCTGGTCAACAACGAACCCTACGTCAATTGCCTCGGTGCGCTGACCGGCGGTCAGGCTATGCAGCAGGTCAAGGCCGGCGTCAAGGCGATCTATCTGTCCGGCTGGCAGGTCGCCGCCGACAACAACTCGTATGCCGCGATGTATCCCGATCAATCGCTCTATCCGGTCGATTCGGTACCCAAGGTCGTCGAGCGTATCAACAATTCCTTCCGCCGTGCCGACGAAATCCAGTTCTCGAAGAACGTCAACCCGGGCGACAAAGGCTACATCGATTATTTCGCGCCGATCGTTGCCGACGCTGAAGCTGGTTTCGGCGGCGTGCTCAACGCTTTCGAACTGATGAAGGCGATGATCCGCGCCGGTGCTGCCGGCGTGCACTGGGAAGACCAGCTGGCATCGGTCAAGAAATGCGGCCATATGGGCGGCAAGGTGCTGGTGCCGACCCAGGAAGCGGTGCAGAAGCTGATCGCCGCGCGTTTTGCCGCCGACGTCTGCGGCGTGCCGACGCTGGTCATTGCGCGGACCGACGCCGAAGCCGCCGACCTGCTGACTTCCGACTGCGACTCGAACGACACGCCGTTCGTCACCGGCGAACGGACCTCCGAAGGTTTCTACAAGACCCGCAAAGGTCTGCATCAGGCCATCTCGCGCGCCGTCGCTTACGCCGATTACGCCGACCTGGTGTGGTGCGAAACCGGCACGCCGGATCTGGAGTTCGCGCGGCAATTCGCCGAAGCGGTGCACGCCAAACATCCGGGCAAGATGCTGGCCTACAACTGCTCGCCGTCGTTTAACTGGAAGAAGAACCTTG
>CAYRXO010000026.1:0-25281 GCA_964428215.1 uncultured Candidatus Accumulibacter sp.
TTGAGGATGTCGAGGTAGAAGCCGCCGAGATCCTCGGAACAGAAGGTCTGTAGCGCCTGCATGACGCGGTGGAATTCGAAACGCGCGTAATCGGCTTCGCATTGCGCCTGCAGTTGGCGGGTCATCGCCAGCGCGTAGCGGTCGATTTCCAGCCACTCCTCGACCGGCAGCCGGTCGCACGCGAGGTCGAAATCAACGGTGTTGGCCAGCAGGAAGCGCAGCGTGTTGCGGATACGACGGTACGCTTCGACGACGCGTTTGAGAATTTCGTCCGAGATCGACAGTTCGCCGGAATAATCAGTCGCCGCCACCCACAGGCGGAGGATTTCGGCGCCGAGGGTATCGGCAATTTTCTGCGGCGCGATGACGTTGCCCATCGATTTGGACATTTTCAGTCCCTTGCCATCGACGACGAAGCCGTGCGTCAGCAGCGCGTCGTACGGCGCGCGGCCGTCGGTGGCGCAGCCGATGAGCAGCGAACTCTGGAACCAGCCGCGGTGCTGGTCGGAGCCTTCGAGATACAGATCGGCGGGATACGCCAGATCGGCCTGATGCGAGCCGCGCAGCACGCTGGCGTGCGTGGCGCCGGAATCGAACCACACGTCGAGCGTGTCGCTCATCTTGCGATAGTCGGCGGCCTCGTCAGCGAGCAATTCGGCCGCGTCGAGCGCGAACCAGGCTTCGATGCCGGCTTTTTCGACCCGCTGTGCCACCGCTTCGATCAGTTCCCGCGTGCGCGGATGCAGGGCGGCCGTCTCGCGATGCAGGAAAAACGGCAAGGGAACGCCCCAGTTGCGTTGCCGGGAAACGCACCAGTCGGGGCGGGTGCGCATCATCGCTTCGAGACGGGCGCGGCCCCAACTCGGGAAAAACTGCGTCTCGTCGACGGCGCGTTCGGCGCGCCAGCGCAGCGTCGGCGCCTGTTCGCCGCCCGCGTTTGCTGCGTCAGCCGCCGCGCGGTGCTCCATGCCGACGAACCATTGCGTCGTCGCCCGGAAAATGATCGGCGTCTTGTGCCGCCAGCAGTGCGGGTAGCTGTGGCGGATGGTTTCGCTGTGCAAGAGATGGCCGCCGGCGGCGAGTTGCTGCAGCACCAGCGGGTTGGCTTCCCAGACCGACTTGCCGGCCAGTTCGCCGATCGAGAGCGCCGGGATGTCGGCGCTGAAGCGGCCGTCGTCGCCGACCGGGTTGCTCACCGGCAGCCCGTAGACCTTGCCGATCAGATAGTCGTCGCTACCGTGCGCCGGCGCGGTGTGCACCAGGCCGGTGCCTGCTTCGAGAGTCACGTGCCGGCCGCAGATCAGCGCCACGTCGCGCTCCTGGAAGGGATGCCGCAATAGCAGGTGTTCGAGCGCCGCGCCCTTGGCCGTACCGAGAATCGTGCCGCTGAAACCGTAGCGCTGCAGGCAGCTCATCGCCAGTTCGCGCACCAGAATCAGATTGCCTTTCGGCGTGTCGATCAGCACGTAGTCGAAATCGGGATGCGCGCTGACCGCTTCGTTGGCCGGCAGCGTCCACGGTGTCGTCGTCCAGATCACCGCGAAAGCCGGTCCGCGCAGATGCGCTAGGCCGAAGGCATGCGCCAGCTTCTCGGCATGATTCGGATGCACTTCGAAGGCGACGTCGATCGCCGACGAGCTTTTGTCTTCGTACTCGACCTCGGCTTCGGCGAGCGCCGAGCGGCAATCGAGACACCAGTTGACCGGTTTCAATCCCTGATAGAGGTAACCCTGCTCGAGAATGCGCGCCAGGGTGCGGATTTCGTCAGCTTCGGTCTTGAAATCCATCGTCAGATACGGCCGATCCCAGTCGCCGATCACGCCGAGACGGATGAAATCCTTCTTCTGGCGTTCGATCTGTTCACGGGCGAACGCGCGGCACAATTCGCGCACCTTGTCGGCCGGCAGATGTTTGCCGTGCTGTTTCTCGATCTGGTGTTCGATCGGCAGGCCGTGGCAGTCCCAGCCGGGAACGTAAGGCGCGTCGAAGCCGGCCAGCGTTTTCGAGCGGACGATGATGTCCTTGAGAATCTTGTTCACCGCATGGCCGATGTGGATGTCGCCGTTGGCGTAGGGCGGGCCGTCGTGCAGAACGAAACGTGGACGCCCGGCGGACAGCGCGCGGATGCGCGCATAAAGCCCGTTTTCGCGCCACTCGGCAACCCACTTCGGCTCACGCTTGGCCAGGTCGCCGCGCATCGGAAACGGGGTGTCGGTCAGATTGAGGGTGTTTTTGTAATCGGCCATGGCAGGTCTCACAACTGGAAATACGCGCGCGCGATCTCGGCGTCGCGGGCGATCTGGGCCTTCAAGGCATTGAAATCGGGAAACTTCATCTCGTCGCGCAGCTTATGCAGAAAGCGGACGTTGAGGTGCGCACCGTAAATGTCGGCATCGAAATCGAAGAGGTGCACTTCGAGCAGCAGGCGATGCACCAGACCGGCGCTCGGCCGGACGCCGAGATTGGCCACCGCACGATGCGGGCCATTCGGCAAGCCGTGCACTTCGACGGCGAAAACGCCCTGCAACGGCGGCTTGGCGTGTTTGATGCGCATATTGGCGGTGGCGAAACCGAGCTGGCGACCGATCTGCTCGCCACGCACGACCCGGCCGTCGATCGAGTACGGGCGGCCGAGCAGTTGCGCCGCCCGATCGATCTGTCCCGACTGCAGCGCTTCGCGCACCCCCGAACTGGAAACGCGCTCGCCGGCGGCGACGACGCTCTCCATCGCCTCGACGCGGAAGCCGTAACGTTCGCCGGCACGCTGCAACAGCACGAAGTCGCCGACGCGGCGGGCACCGAAGCGGAAATCGTCGCCAACCAGCAGGTAACGCACGTGCAGCGCATCGACCAGCACGCGCTCGATGAATTCTTCGGCGGTCAGCGCGGCGAAACGGGCGTTGAAGTGACAGACATGGACCAGATCGACGCCGTCGTCGGCCAGCAGTTCGAGCTTCTCACGCAAGGTAGACAGCCGTGCCGGCGCCGAGTCGGGCGCGAAAAACTCGCGCGGATGCGGCTCGAAAGTGAGTACCGCCGACGGCAGGCCGGTCTGCACCGCCACTGCCCGCAAACGGGCCAACAGCGCGCGATGACCGAGATGAACGCCGTCGAAATTACCGACAGTGAGCACGGTCGATTGTTGTGCTGTCCGTGAAAAGCCGCGATAGACGAGCATCGGAAAC
The DNA here is from genome assembly GCA_964428215.1 of uncultured Candidatus Accumulibacter sp. GTDB lineage: Bacteria > Pseudomonadota > Gammaproteobacteria > Burkholderiales > Rhodocyclaceae > Accumulibacter. The sequence continues at coordinate 3,186 of CAYRXO010000026.1, forward strand.
GGTGGCAGGCCGAAAAAAACGGGGAATTATAGTCTTTTTGGCCGCTCTTTCGCCGCTGTGCACGCACGATTCGGACTTGAAATTCAAATGCTTTTCCTGATCAGAGGTTTATGCGGCAAAGTTGCCGACCGGGTTCACTGGGGCGGAGCAGCGGCAATGTTCCACCAGTGCTGTGCGCATCTCGGCGGTAGACCAATTGCTCTGCGGGTCAGCAGCCGGAGCCCGATGATTACGCGCTGGCAAACGGGCAACACGGCATTGCCCGCTTGCCTCGAACGTTGCCCCGCCGCATTGACATTCATGCCGTAGCGCAGCAGACTTCCGGCTTCATCAAGTTCAATTTTTGCCACAAGGAGCACGACATGCCTGCCACAGCCAACCACAAGGAGTACATGCGCTGAGACCGTAGGCATCGTGCCGCCCGGAGCTCGCGCGAAGCGAATCCGGGCCGGGAAGCAAAGTAACCCCCGGCCGTTGCCGGGGGTTTTGTTTTTTGGCCTCCGCTTTCCCACCCGGATTCCTCGATCAGCCGCGTCAACGCGGCAAGAAATTCTGGAATCATCATGGGAATACAGTTTGCACTGAACAAGGGGCGCGTCCCGGTCAAAGTCTGGACGCGCGACATCGAGCCGGAAGCCATCCGGCAACTGCTGAACGTCGCCGCGTTGCCGATCGTCCGCAGCCATATCGCCGCCATGCCGGATGTGCATGCCGGCAAAGGGGCGACCGTCGGCAGCGTCATTCCAACGCTGCGTGCGATCATCCCCGCCGCCGTCGGCGTCGACATCGGCTGCGGCATGCATGCCGTGCGGACCTCGCTGACGGCCGGCGATCTACCGGACAGCCTGCGCGGACTGCGTTCTTCGATCGAAGAAGCAGTGCCGGTCGGCTTCAAGCAGCACGCGGCCAGCCGCATGCGGGGCAGCGCCCTGCAGCGTGTCGGGCGCGGGCTCGGTGATCGGCTGGACGTCATCGTCGGCAAACATCCGGGTCTGCTGAAGATGCAGCGCCGCTTCAGCGAAACCTGGCTGTGCCAGATCGGGACGCTGGGCGGTGGCAACCACTTCATCGAGTTGTGCCTCGACGAGCTGGAACGCGTGTGGATCATGCTGCACTCGGGTTCGCGCGGCATCGGCAACGTGCTCGGCCGCTATTTCATCGCCGCGGCGCAGAAGGATATGCAACGGCACCAGGTCCAGTTGCCGGACCGGGATCTGGCCTATCTGGCGGAAGGTTCCACATTGTTCGCCGATTACGTCGCGGCGGTGGAGTGGGCGCAGGACTACTCGCGGCTCAACCGTGACCGCATGATGGCGGCCATCGTCGAAGCCTTGCGGCCGCAGTTGCCGCCATTCAGGAAGCGCTGATTTAATCGCTCTCTCACTTCGATCTACCACGCAACTAATTGATTTCATTTCTGCAGAAATCCCACTGGTCGATTAAATCAGTGCTTCCTTCAGGCTGGTCGACGAAGCGATCAACTGTCACCACAACTATGTGGCGCGTGAAGTGCACTTCGGCGAACACTTGTTCATCACCCGCAAAGGCGCCATCTCGGCGCGCGCCGGCGAACTGGGACTCATCCCGGGCAGTATGGGCGCGCGTTCCTACGTCGTGCGTGGTCTAGGCAATGCCCAGTCGTTCTGCTCGTGTTCGCACGGTGCCGGCCGCCGCTTGAGCCGTAGCGCTGCCAAACGTCGCTTCAGCATTTTCGACCTCGCGGCGCAGACCCGCGGCATCGAGTGTCGCAAGGATGGCGGCGTGATCGATGAGATCCCGCAAGCCTACAAGGACATCGATCAGGTGATGGACAACCAGCGCGATCTGGTCGAAGCCGTGCACACCCTGCGACAAGTCCTCTGTGTCAAGGGGTGAACGATGGCGAGGAAAAAGAGCCTTCTCATTGAGTTGCCAAGTTCGATATCGATTGACACCTGTCCGCCCCGCTGCCGGGCAAACTTATTTTTCAAGGAGAAAACGATGCAACCCCCAATTGCCCGAGTTATTGCCCACTGGCTCTCAAGAACCGACCAACTTATGGAATCCCGACATGGACCGTCACGCTATCGAAGAAATCGTCGCTTGCCTGTGCGGTGAGCGTACCGTCTATTCCTACTACCGCGACCGCTACAGCCTTGGACTGTTGCGCTACCTGAGCCGCCACAGTCGGGACAGGGAAGCGCTCAGCGTCGCCGCCGTCAGGAAATCGTCTTACGCACCGCTGTTGCACAAGCCGCGCGTCAAATCCGCCCTGGCCCGGCTGGGGCAGCAGCCGCTCAACGAGCCGTTCCTGGCAGCGCACGATCACGATCCGCAACAGGAATATTTTGTCCTGACGCTCGATGTCTGGGGCAGCGAACAGCGTTCGGGGCGAGCGAATCGGCAGACCTCGCGACCGGGCTTCAATCTCGTGCTGCAGCTCAATTTCAACAATGATCACGATCGTCGCTACGGGAAGCTGGGCTGCCGGAACGCGCTGTTCAACTACCAGGGTCATCCGGTTTCGCGCTGCCGCAATACCCTGGCGTGGGCGCGCATCGACCTCGACTGGGCGAGCAACTGTGCGTTGATCGAGGAGATCCAGTCCGACTGGATACGCCGTGTCGCCTGGCTGGCGGAGCGGGTGGAGAAGAAACTCGCCTGTGGTCAGCCGGCGACGGGGTCGATTGCCTATGCGGGTCAGCGCTTGCCGTTGGCTGCCGCACAGGCGTACTGCGGCTACGTTCTGGAGCACTACGCCGGGATTTGGTCCGAGGCCATGTTGTGGGCAAGTATCGAGTTCATCCGGGAAGAACTTGGCTTGCCGGTGGTTTTCTACCATAGCGAAACGGGCGGTCGGCTGCTGAAGGGCATCCGCTGTTCGGCACCGCCACGCTCGCTGTACACCGATCTTCCCTGCCGCTTTTGCTTTACACCGACGCGCGAAGTGCCGCCTTTCCTGGCGGATGACCGCGAGGTGCGCCGGCTGCTGCGGCAGAACCCGGCGGTCGAATTCTTCCGCCTGGCGGGATAGCCGATTCCGGGCTGGATGCGGCGTCAGCGAGCATGGGCAGATGATTACTTCGCGACAAACTCGACTAATTCAGTTTGATTCTTGATGTCCAATCTGCCGCTAGTTCCATAAGCCGTATAAGCCGATTTGACAGAACGATTCACTTTGGGAGAGTACCAGATGGTTTCTTCATATCGACCGGCATTCCCTTGCATTGGTCCAGCCACTGTCACCCGAATCCAATTTCCCTCACACTCGACACGAAAGGTTTCAAACGTTCCTGCCGGAACGGTCACTTCTTCGAAGGCCTTCACTGCACACGTGGCAGAATCGTGACCGTTTCCGTTACGCCATGGCCTTTTATCGTAGTTGGTTTTATTACCAACGCGGAGCGGGAAGGTCAGCGATCCGTCGCACATCTCTATTTTACTGTCATGCATTCGCCGGCAAGAAGCAAGACCACGCCCATAATAGAGGGTTTTTGGTTCAGCGTTGGGCGACGAACGGGAACGAAAAACCAGGCGATCAGGCTGAATCTCAACCAGTTCCTCTTAATAGGACCCGGTTTCGGTGTTGTTCCATCTATCGATCGTACGATATTTCCACGCTTCGCCTATCTTTGGCGCCGGCAAATCGGCTTGCGCGGGCGCTTGGGTCTGGGCCATGGCGTTCGAAAGCGTGAACATCATTGCACTTCCCACGATCTTCAAGTACTTGCTCATCGTTGGACTCTCCTTGTTGACTACCCCCGCAGCACCCCCACGGTCAGGTCTTGCTTAATACAATGATCACTCGGCTATTGACATGCAGGATTCGGATTTCCTCGTCGCTTTCTCTGGGCGCCTTCACCTCAGAGTCTAAACTCTACCGACGCAGCGGAGCAAGGCGACGGGGGAATCTTCAAGTAAACGAAGCATGGCTGGCAGACGATCGATCGCTGGGAACGAGGGACATTTATGCACCAACGCCCTTCGCAACCGATCATCTGCAAGTCGTTGAAAACGATCGCTAACTCCTGTCAAGTCAATGGTTGACGCTGGTCGGTAGTGTCTTTGCCCAGTCGGTCAGCATTCCCTGCGTGCGTAGAAGATGTTGATGCATCAGCGATTCTGTGCGCGCTTCTTGGATCCGGGTCTCCTGCTGCCAGCGTTGTCCTGGCCTCAGAGCATTTGGAGCTTGACGCGTCACTACACGTCCACGCGGTCAAATTGCCAAGCCATTGATTTCCAGATCGTAATCGCCAGGTCATGTCGTTGTTGCGCCTAATTTATCGAACTCGGGTGGCATGGAATCCGAGCATTGGCGGACCAACATTCATATAATGATTTAAAGGGGCATTGGCTGCTCAAACAGATCATGAATGAGCTGATTTATCGGGTACTGCTACTGGCGAACAGATAACCCTGGCTTTATTTGCCAACGATCGTTCTTGAATACGCTGACACCAGGTTCGCGCTGCATCTGTATGTTCTTGCTTGGGACGTGTGGCCAAGTCGCCTGCAAGTGCTACGCAGTAATTTTGCATTTGGGGTGTCGATAATGTTTGCACGGGGTGCCGAAGGGTCTTTGACAGGCTTCGATTCAAGATTTTTTTGGCTGTGCCACGGTGTTAGCTGTTAAATTGCTCTGTTGGTATGCAATGCGAATCCTTTACCGCAGGTCTTGTTCAACGTCATTGTCAGGATAAGATTTCCGGCAATGAGACGAGCCTTGGTCGACAAGGTGGTCATTTCCGCATAAGAGGAATTTCGGGTTATTGCTGGATTTCCTGCCGTGTGGAAGTGAGTGGAATTTGTCAGTCGATTAATATCGATCATTGAAGTTTGCAGAGAATTTTCTGACGAGCCACTTGTTTATTATCAAGCGTTCAGCTGGTGGCGAAATGGATGGAATAGCGTGATGAGCGGATTGCGTACCTTGTATTGTCCTGAAACCGATCTGGCTACCCTGCTTGATGAGTTGCTTGAATGGCGCCGGGAAGAATCACCAATGGGAGCATTGGCCTTGCTTCCCGAATCAGAAAAGGAGCGATTGCCGCAACTGCAAGCGATGTGCCGAGCCAATGGGCTGGATCTGGTCGGGGCCCTGTTTCCGGCGATTATCGCGGGTGGGCAATTTCATCGGCAAGGTATGTTGCTGCTGCCGTTCGACGAGATGCCGCACACCGCGCTGCTGCCGCTCCTGCCGAGCGATGCCAACGCGGCGGCGGCGCAAATTGCCAATGCTGTCGAACCGCTGCTGGATGGCAACAGCTACACCTTGTTTCTGATCTTCGATGGCATGCTGCCGAATATCGCGTCGATCCTGGATGCTTTGTATCTTCTCCTCGCCGATCGGTTGGCTTATGCCGGGGTGAATGCCGGCAGTGAAACCTTCGAGTCGATGCACTGTCTTTTCGACGACTGCCGAATCGTGAGCGATGGCGTTCTTTGCCTGCTGCTGCCTGGCAAGCAAGGAGCGGCGATCGATCATGGTTATCTGGCGCCAAAGGAAATCATCACCGCGACTTCGACGGTCGGCAACCATATCCTGAGCATCGACTGGCGGCCGGCTTTCGAGGTCTATCAGGAACAGGTGCGTCATCTCTATCACCTCGATCTGACCGCGGATAATTTCTACGAATACGCTTCACATTTTCCTTTGGGTATCGTTCTGGCGAACAATGAGCTGCTGGTGCGTATCCCCGTCGTTCTGGCCGAAGACGGCTCGCTGTTCTGTGTTGGCGAGATACCATCGAATTCGATGCTGACCTTGTTGTACGCACCGCAGGTCGACTCGGTGCGTAGCGTTAACCGACTCGAGCACATCTTGCAAAAGGATTTTGGCCCGCTGGGTAGCCGAGATCTGTTGCTTTTCTATTGTGCCGGCCGGCGTTTGCATCTAGGTGATGATGCGCTCAAGGAATTGCATCTTCTTGGCGAGGCGACGCGGGCAGCAAATGTCATCGGTGCCTTGTCGCTGGGAGAAATCGGTAGTCTCAGTAACTGGGGCTACCCTCTGTTTCATAATGCCACACTCGTCTGTCGGCCGTGGGGTGAACATGGAACGTGAACGCATTCTGACCATCCTCTACGATCTGGCGCTGGTCATTGGTAGTGAGGTGGATCTGTCAGCGCTGCTGACGCGAACGCTGCAGCGCCTGCTGTTTCATACCTCCTTTCCTTCCGGCGTGGTGTTGTTGCAACTGAACGACAGTGGTCGGCAAACACGGGCCGAAGTGGCGACGGCCATAGGCAATTTTGAATTGTCATTGCAGCTCGGCAAAACCATCGCCTTGCCGAGCGCCCTGACGCGCGGCGGCGGGGCGCTGCTCGAGGACCCGCGCTTGCTGAGCGCTTTGCCTGGCTGCGACAAATATCGCGTCTGTCTGCGTCTGCCGATTGACAGCGGCGCGGCGATTTTGTTGATGGCCCCGGCGAAGCCAGAGACGACGTTGCCGATCACCCAGGTTTTTCAGCCGGTGATGGCCAATCTGGCGAAAGCGATTCTGCTCTGCCGCCACCATAATGCCTACACGCGTTCGCTGGTCGATGCCAGAGCGCAGGCGGAATCGGCCAATCGGGCAAAAAGCGCTTTTCTGGCCAATATGAGCCATGAGATACGCACCCCGTTGAACGGCATCATCGGACTGGCCTACCTGGCGCGTCGTCAATCCAGCGAAGCGCCGGTCCGCGATCGACTTGCCAAGATTTCTCAGGCGGCACAGCACCTGCTGCAGGTGATCAACGACATTCTCGATATCTCGAAAATCGAGTCCGGCAAGATGCAATTGACCGAGTGCGATTTCGAATTCTCTACAGTGGTCGATAATGTGCTCAGCCTGGTCGATCAGCGGCTGCGTGCCAAGGGTCTGGGCATACACAGCGACATCGATCCTCGGCTGGCGGGCGGGCTGTATGGCGATCCGTTGCGTCTGGGGCAGATTCTGCTCAATTTTGTCGGCAACGCAGTCAAATTCACCGAGCGCGGCACGATCATGCTCAAGGTGCGAGTCGTCGAAAATAATCCGGAGCAGTCACTGTTGGTGCGGGTCGAAGTGCGTGATACCGGCATCGGCATCGCCAATGAAGATCAGCAGCGGTTGTTTCACCGTTTCGAACAGGCCGATACATCGACGACCCGCCAACACGCCGGTACCGGACTCGGGCTGGTCATCTCCAGGCATCTGGCGCAGATGATGGGTGGCGAGGTCGGCGTGGAGAGTGAAAAGGGGATTGGCAGCACGTTCTGGTTTACAGCTTGTTTAAGGCCGGGCAAGCCTACTCAGCAAAACAATAATCACGCATGCGTTCCGTCGGCGTGCCAGCGATTGCTCGATCGGCACCGCGGTTGCCGGGTATTGCTGGCCGAAGACAACATCATCAATCAGGAGGTCGCGCGTGCCTTGCTGGAGCAGGCGGGGCTGCGCGTCGACATTGCCAATAATGGTCTCGAGGCGGTGGCCATGGCCAAGGAGACAGCTTACCGGCTGATTTTGATGGATCTGCAGATGCCGGAAATGGACGGTCTCGAAGCGACCCGCCAGTTGCGCGCCTTGCCGGATCTGGCGGCCGTGCCCATTCTGGCGATGACCGCCAATGCCTTCGATGATGATCGCGAACGTTGCTTCGAAGTGGGCATGAACGACCATATTGGCAAACCGGTGGCCCCGGAAGTGCTTTACAGCACCCTGCTGAGCTGGCTCGATAAAGTGGCGTCATCGGGTTGGCATACCGCTTACCCGTGAGATGCCGTGCGTCAGACGGCGCTCAGTTTGTATTTCTTTTCTCGTTGCAATGAGTCGGAGGGTGAATGGACCGGCTTATCCTTCTTCGGGAGCTTGTTGTAATCGAGTCCTGTCGGCGAGCGTACGGCGCTCTGCTAACTGATAAAATCCGGCTACCTCACACGCCTGTCCTTGCTATGCAGGAGTCTGTCATGCGCTTTACCGGTTCCGAAAATTATGTTGCCACCCGTGACCTGACGCTGGCGGTCAATGCGGCGATCACCCTGCAACGGCCGCTGTTGATCAAAGGCGAACCGGGAACCGGCAAAACGATGCTGGCCGAGGAGGTGGCGGCCGCCTTGGCTTGGCCACTGTTCGAGTGGCACGTCAAATCGACGACCAAAGCGCAACAGGGGCTCTATGAATACGACGCCGTTTCGCGCTTGCGCGACTCGCAGCTCGGTGAGGCGAAGGTGGCCGATATCGGCAGTTACATTGTCAAGGGCGTTCTCTGGCAGGCTTTCGAATGCGCAAGCCAATCGGTGGTGCTGATTGACGAAATCGACAAGGCCGATATCGAGTTTCCGAACGACCTGCTGCGCGAACTCGACCGGATGGAGTTCTTCGTCTATGAAACACGTCAGAATATTCGTGCGCGGCACCGCCCGCTGGTGTTCATCACCTCGAATAACGAAAAGGAGCTTCCCGACGCCTTTCTACGTCGCTGCTTCTTCCATTACATCAAATTTCCCGACAAGGAGACGATGACGCGCATCGTCGACGTGCATTTCCCGGGGCTGAAACCGGCCTTGCTGCGTGAGGCGCTGGAAGTATTCTTCGAGTTGCGCGACGTGCCGGGGCTGAAGAAGAAGCCTTCGACCTCGGAATTGCTCGACTGGCTGAAACTGTTGCTCGCCGAGGATATCCCGCCGGAAGCGTTGCGCAGCAAGGATCACAAATTGGCCATTCCGCCCATGCACGGGGCGCTGCTGAAAAACGAACAGGACGTGCATCTCTTCGAGCGGCTGATTTTCATGGCCCGCCAGAACCGCTGATTGTCAGCCGATTCGCCGGATCGCCGCTGCGATGCTGATCGATTTCTTCCTGCACCTCAAGGCCCGCCAGGTCCCGGTATCGATCAAGGAATTGCTTGCCTTGCTCGAGGCACTGCAAAAACACGTCATCGAACACAGTCTGGACGATTTCTATCTGCTGTCGCGGGCGATTCTGGTCAAGGACGAAACGCATTTCGACAAATTCGACCGTGCTTTCGGCGAGTATTTCAAGGGTGTCGAAGCCTTGCCGGGAATGGAGGCGCTGATCCCCGAAGAATGGTTGCGCGCCGCGGTGAAAAGGCATCTCAGCGATGCCGAGCGTGCCAAGCTCGAGAAGCTGGGCTGGGAAAAGCTGATGGAAACGTTCAAGCAGCGCCTGGCCGAGCAGAAGGAGCGCCATTCGGGTGGCAGCAAATGGATCGGCAGCGGCGGCAGTTCGCCCTTCGGCCACGGCGGCACGCACCCAGAAGGTATCCGTCTCGGCGGGCGCAGCGAAAACCGTTCGGCAGTCAAGGTGTGGGAAAAGCGCGAATACCGCAACCTCGATGACAGCGTCGAAATCGGCACGCGCAACATCAAGGTGGCTTTACGCCGCTTGCGCCGCTTCGCGCGCGAAGGGGCGGCCGAAGAACTCGATCTCGACGGCACGATCACCGGCACGGCGCGCAACGCCGGTTGGCTCGATCTCAAGCTGCGTCCGGAACGGCACAATGCCGTCAAGGTCTTGTTGTTGCTCGACATCGGCGGTTCGATGGACGACTACGTCCGCATCTGTGAGGAGCTGTTTTCGGCCTGCCGCAGCGAATTCAAGCACCTCGAATATTATTATTTTCACAATTGCGTCTACGATTTTCTCTGGAAAGACAACCGCCGTCGGCATAGCGAGCGCATCGCCACGCACGACGTTTTGCACAAATACGGCAGTGATTACAAACTGATCCTGGTCGGTGATGCGGCGATGAGTCCTTATGAAATCCTCATTCCGCACGGCAGCGTCGAGTACAATAATTTCGAGCCGGGCGCCACTTGGCTGCGCCGATTGGTCGATACTTGGCCGCACGCCATCTGGCTGAACCCCGAGCCCGAGCATTCCTGGACGTATCGTCAATCGACGACACTGATCCACAATCTGTTCGGCGGCAGGATGTTCCCGTTGACGCTCGACGGTCTGGCTCGAGGGATGCAGTTGTTGAGTAAATAAGCGTCGCTCTTGTGCCTGTTTGCCCGTTTGAGACCACCAAAGCCCATTCCCTCCGTTGAACCGCTCATCACGCCGTACTGTCGGTCTATAGAATGCTGCTGAAAAGAATCGCTGATCGCAACGTGCCGACTGGAAAATGCCGTTCAGCCGGACAATCGGTCAGCCGCTCGCTGTCGGGAAGCGCGTGGTGAAAGAGCGACAGTTCGTTGCCCACCGTCAGGCGGAATGGTTGGCCTGGGACCGCTGGCTGACACCGGGGAAAAAGTCACCGGGCAATGAAGCGGCCGGTAATGTGGCTGCCGAGTCGATCACCTCCGACGATCTGCCGCACCGCTTTCGTCGACTGTGTCACGATCTGGCGCTGGTTCGTGATCGGCAATATTCGGCGACACTGGCCGAGGATCTGCATCGGCGTGTCCTCGCCGTCCATCAGCGGATCTATGGCGCGGCCAGGCCGGAAGGCAATGCCTTGCGCCGGTTTTTTGCCGGCGAGCTGCCGGCGCTGGTGCGCAGTGAATGGCCGTTGGTCGTCGTTTCGGCGCTGCTGTTTTTCCTGCCCTTGCTGGGAATGTTGCTGTCGGTGCAGTTCTGGCCGGATGCGGTTTTTCTATTGCTGTCCCCGGAGACGATCAACGATGTCGAAACGATGTACTCGCCGATGGCCGAAAATATCGGCCGTGAGCGCTCGGCAGGCAGCGAATGGGCGATGTGGGCGTTTTATATCGCCAACAACGTGCATATCGATTTCCAGACTTTCAGCGGCGGTCTCGTCTTCGGTCTGGGCACGATCTTCTATCTGCTCTATAACGGCCTGTTTATCGGCGCGGTTGCCGGTCATCTGACACAAATCGGTTTTGGCGTGACATTCTGGGGGTTTGTGGCCGGTCACAGTGCTTTCGAACTGACCGGCGCCGTGCTCGCCGGTGCCGCCGGCTTGAAAATCGGTCAGGCGATGCTCGCACCCGGGCGGCGCACGCGGCTGGCGGCACTGAAGGAAAACAGCCGGGTGGCGGTGAAGCTGCTGTATGGTGCGGGGACACTGACTTTTCTCGCAGCATTCATCGAATCGTTCTGGTCGCCGCAGCGTGAACTCCCTTTGTCGATCAAGCTGGCGGTCGGTGCGGTTTTTTGGTTGCTGACCATTCTGTATCTCCTTTTTGCCGGACGCGCATCCCGTGCGGCTTGAATCGATCGCCATCCATTTGCGCCGGCGGAGTGCCTGGGAAGCGCTCGATCTCGGGCACGCCATGTGGCGTGCCTGGGCGCCCCGCCTGTACCGCGCCTGGTTTGCCAGTTACTGGCTGGCGGGCGTGGCACTGACGCTGTTGCTGTGGTCATGGCCCCAATATGTGCTGTTCGCCCTGTGGTGGTTGAAACCGCTGTTCGACCGGGTGTTGCTGTGGGTCTGCAGCCGGTCGGCCTTTGGCGAGGAGACGAGCGTCAAGGATGTCTGGCGGGCTTTCCCGGCGTTGTGCCGCAGCCCCGGCGTGCTGTCCACCCTGAGCCTGCGGCGCTTCAGTCTAGTGCGCTCCTTTCTGCTGCCGGTCTGGCAACTCGAGGAACAACGTGGCGATCAGGCGCGGGCGCGTCTGAAGCTGCTCGCGCGGCGATATCGCAGCCATGCCGTCTGGCTGACTTTTTTCTGCGCCAACATGTCGTCCATCCTGATGTTTTCCTTGCTGATCGTTCTGGCGCTGCTCGCACCCGGCGACAACGATTTACTGTCGTCGTGGCAGCTGTTCAGTAAAGAAGCGCCGCGCTGGCAGCATCTGGCCAGTACGCTGCTGTACATGCTTGCCGAAACGGTGATCGAGCCGTTGTATGTCGCCTCGGGTTTTTCGCTCTATCTCAACCGGCGCAGCGAGCTGGAAGCCTGGGACGTCGAGCTCGATTTGCGGCGTCTGGCGGAACGTCGTTCGACATCCGCTGCGACTCCGTTGCTGCTGTTGTTGAGCGTGCTGCTGCTGGCGCCGCTGTACATGCCGGTGGCCAACGCCGCGCTGCCGCCGGCCGCCTGCGCTGCCGGGGATACATGTACGCAAACACCGCCAGCCGACGATGCGCAGGATGAGCCGCCGCTGGAGGCGCCACTGAACGAGGAAGCGACGCCGTCGACGGCTGCGTCGCCCGCCGAGGCCGCCCGGCCACGCAGCCCGGCGAAAGTGGCGATCCAGGCCGTCCTCGACGACCCGGTTTTCGGTCGGCTGCGCGATGACTGGCGCTGGCGTTGGCGATCGGCCGACGATACGGCAGGCGCCACGGAGAGTGGCTGGTTCGATGCATTGTGGCAGGCGTATCAGCGAATTGGCGAAGGTTTGACCCGCTTTTTCGACTTTCTGGCCGAGATATTGCGCGGTATGTTGTGGCTGTTCGGCGGATTGCTGTTGCTGGCGATCATCGGTCTGGCGATCCGTTATCGACATTTATTCACCGATGCGGCGAGCGTCCGGCAGTCGCCGCCGGATTTTCTCTTCGGTCTCGACTTGCGTCCGGGGTCCTTGCCGCCGGATATTCTGGCGGCGGTGCGCGCCTGTCTTGCGGAAGAAAAGACGGTCGAAGCGCTGAGTCTGCTCTATCGCGGCGCACTGGTCGCCTTGATCGACGATCGGCAGATCGAATTCCGTATCGGCGATACCGAAAACGATTGTCTGCGCCGTATCGCCGGACATGTTCCCGACGACACGCAGCATTGTCTGGGCGAAATCGTCGCCGCCTGGTGCCTGGCGGCTTATGGTCGGCAAGCGATCAGCACGCAGCACATCACGACGTTGGCAACCGCCTGGCAGCGCTGTTTCGCTCCCGTGGAGGTGCGGCGGTGAGTCGGCGTCTGATCTGGGGAATCGTCGCGCTGCTGCTCCTGTTGACTTTGCTTGCCTGGCTGGCCTTGCGACTCGAACGTGAAACGGTACCCATCCACGAGCCGCCGCAGGCGGCGGCGCGGCGCAACCGCTATCTGGCTCTCGAGCGCTTCACCGAGCGCTTGGGCGGGTCGTTCATGCGTCGTTCCGACGCGGGGGCGCTGGACCGGCTGCCTCCCGGCGGAACGGTGTTGCTTGATCGGCAGCGCTCGCAGTGGTTGCCGCTGGAACGACTGCAGCATCTGCTGAGCTGGATCGAAGACGGCGGTTATCTGCTGGTCGTCGCCGAGCGGCCGGATGTCGACGATCCGTTGCTCGAGCATTTCGGAATCCAGCGCCTGACGAAGCCGATCGCAAAAGCGGACTCTTTTTTGGCTGACCGGCCGCGGGTGCTCGAAGTCAGCTTGCCCGAGGTTGAGCGCAAGCTGCGCGTGGATGCCGCTCAAGCGGTTCTCAGCTCGGGCAGTCGGCCACCGCTCTGGTCAGCCGGTCGTGCGGACGAAGGGGCGCAATGGCTGCATTACGCGATTGGACGCGGCAACCTGACCGTCGCTGTCGGTCTCGACAGCCAGTTGAGCAACAGCCGCATCGGCGAGCTCGATCATGCCGAACTTTTCTGGACCTTGTTGAGCCGTTACGATCACTCGCCGAAACCGCAGGTGTTGCTGCTCTCACATCTGCAGATGCCGGGCCTGTTCGTCTGGCTGTGGGAAAACGCCTGGGAAGCGTGTATCGCTGCCATTGCCTTGCTGTTGCTCTGGTTGTGGCGCATCGTGCCGCGTTTTGCCGATTGCGCGCCGGAAGCGCCGCCAACCCGGCGCGAACTGCGCGAACACCTGGCTGCCGTCGGCCGTTACCTGTGGCGTGCCGGCGCCTTGCCGAGCCTGCTGGTGCCGGTGCGCGAGCATTTTCATAACCGCCTGGCGTTTCGCCATCCGAAAATTGCCGCACTGCCTCCCGCAGAGCAAGCGGCGGCTTTGAGCGAATTGAGCGGTCTGCCGTCGGCAGGCATCGCCAGCGCCCTGCACGGTTCTGCCATCAATCCGCAGGCGTTTACCGACGCCCTGCGTACTCTCTACAAACTGGAACGTGAATTTTGAGACGACGCCCATGACAGCCAGTGAATCCTCTGTTTCCACCCTGCCGGAAGAGAAACTGCAGCAAGCGCGCCAGATCCTGGGCACCTTGCGCGCCGAAATCGCCAAGGCGGTGATCGGCCAGACAACGGTGATCGACGAGGTGCTGATCGGTCTGCTGGCCGACGCGCATGTCCTGATCGAGGGCGTTCCCGGGCTGGGCAAAACGCTGCTCGTCAAGGCGTTGGCACGCACTTTCGGCGGCAAAACCCGGCGCATCCAGTTCACGCCCGATCTGATGCCGTCCGATGTCATCGGTCATACGCTGTTCGACACCGCGACGGCGCGCTTCGTCACCCGGCAGGGCCCGGTGTTCACTCATTTGCTGCTCGCCGACGAAATCAATCGCGCGCCAGCGAAAACGCAATCGGCGCTGCTCGAGGCGATGCAGGAAAAGCAGGTTACCCTCGAAGGCGAGACTTCTCCTCTGCCACGGCCGTTCATGGTCCTGGCGACACAGAATCCGATCGAACATGAGGGCACGTATCCGCTGCCGGAAGCGCAACTCGACCGTTTTCTGCTCAAAATCCGCATCGATTATCCGAGCGAGGAAGAAGAAGCGGCGCTCACCCGGCAAGTGACCCGGGCCAAGACCGGCGCCGATCTCGACGTCGCAGCGGTACAGACGCTGATCCAGCCGTCGACAGTGCTCGCTTTGCAGCAGATGGCGGCGCATGTCACCGTCGACGATCGGGTGATCGCCTACGCGGTTGCGCTGGTGCGAGCCACCCGCGACACCCCAGGAATCGCCAGCGGCGCCGGTTCGCGCGGACCGATCGCGCTGGTACGCGCGGCGCGTGCCCGCGCATTATTCGAAGGGCGTGGCTATGCCATGCCGGACGACATCAAGGTCGTTGCCCTGCCGGCCTTGCGGCACCGCGTCACGCCGTCGGCCGAAGTCGAGATCGAGGGGATGACGGCGGACGACCTGCTGCGTACCTTGTTCGAACGTGTTCCGGCGCCGCGCTGGTAAATGCTCATTCCCGCCCGCCGATTGCTGCTCGCGGCCGCGCTGTGGCTGATCCTGGGCATTGCCGTCGCTTTTTGGCCCGCCTTGCTCGACTGGTGGCGCGCACTGGGAATGACGCTGCTCGGTTTGTCGCTGATCGACGCGCTGGCCGGCCGTCGGCGGCGCGGCCGATTGACAGTGCGCCGCGAACTGGCGCATATCATGCCGGTCGGCACTTGGCAGACCATCGCCCTGCGTCTGTCGCGCGTTGATGGACGTGCTTTCGACGGTGCCAGCGGCTGGCTGGCCGACGGTCATCCGCCGGCGTTTCGCAGTGAAGGTCTGCCCTTGCGTTTCAAGGTCGAAACCGATCGCTGGCAACGCGTCGCCTACCGCCTGTCGATCAGCGAGCGCGGCCGGCAAATCTTCGATCGGGTGACTTTGCGTTGTGTCTCGCCGCTGCGGCTGTGGCTGGTCCAGGAATCGATCGGTGCTCGCGACGAAGTGCGCGTCTTTCCCAATTTCGCGCGCGTGGCGCATTACACTCTGCTGGCTACCGACAACCGCTTGTCACAACTGGGCATTCTGCAGCGACGGCGTCGCGGTGAAGGAATGGAATTCCATCAGTTGCGCGATTATCGCCAGGACGATGCGCCGCGCTTGATCGACTGGAAAGCGAGTTCGCGTGTCGGACGGTTGATCACCCGCGAGCACCAGGACGAGCGCGACCAGCAAATCGTCTTCCTGCTCGACTGCAGTGCGCGCATGCGTGCCCGCGACGGCGATCTGTCGCATTTCGACCATACGTTGAACGCGCTGATCTTGCTGGCCTACGTCGCGCTGCGCCAGGGCGACGCTGTCGGTCTGGCGACATTCGGCCATCGACAACCGCGGGTGCTGCCGGCGGGTAAGTCGTTGAATACCGTTCAGGCGATGATGAATACCGTTTTCGACCTCGAACCGTCGCTGCAGGTGCCTGATTACCTGGCCGCGGTCGAAAATCTGACTCGTCATCTGCGCAAACGCGCCTTGGTGGTGCTGGTGAGCAATCTGCGCGATGAAGACGACGAGACCTTGTTGCCGGCGGTGAAAAATCTGCGCCGGCGGCATGCGGTGACCGTCGCCAGTCTGCGTGAACCGGTGCTCGACGAACTGCTCGCTGCGCCGGTGCGCGATTTCGACGCCGCATTGACCCGTGCCGCCGGGCTCGATTATCTGTATGCCCGTCGTCGGCAACTGGCGCTGCTGCGCCACGACGGCGTGCAGATTCTCGATGTCGCGCCGCGCGATTTGCCGGTGGCCTTGATCAACCATTATTGGTCACGCAAGCGGGCGGGCGCGTTATAGTGTGCGCCGCGGCGTGCGGGGAGTCCGAAACGATGTTTTTGCTACGCCGGATCACGGAGGGAAGCAGGTGAACAGCGATCAAAATCCGTTCAGACCGCCAGAAGCGAAGGTTTATGACCACGCACAAACCAGCATGGGGCGCTTCATTCTCGATGGGCGTCGGGTGCCGGCTCGCCATGGCTATCGCTGGCTGCAGCGCGGCTGGGAAATCTTTCGAATCTCTCCCGGCACCTGGATCGGCATTGCCGTCGCATTCATGGCCTTGATGCTAATCGTCGGCATGATCCCGGTGATCAATATTGCGGTCAATCTGCTGATCCCGATCTTCATCGGCGGTATCAGCGTCGGCTGCCGGGCGATCGAACGCGGCGACGGTTTGCGCTTCGACCACCTCTTCGCCGGCTTTTCCCGGCAACCCGGATCGCTGTTGGTGGTCGGCCTGTTATATACCGTATCGATGGCGTTGGTGGTGTTTGCCGGCATGTTCGGCGTCGGCATGACCATGGCGGTGATCAATAACGGTGTCGAGGCGACAGAAGCCTGGTCTTTCGGCATGGTGATGTTGATGGCGCTGGTTTTCGTCGCTTCCGCTTCGTTAGCGATGGCCGTCTGGCTGGCGCCGCCCCTGGTCATCTTTCACGAAATTTCGGCGTTTCGTGCCATCAAGGGCAGCTTGCGCGTCGCTATGCGCAACATCGGGCCCTTCACGGTGTATACCTTGCTGGTTCTGGTGGCGGCGGTGATCGCCAGTCTGCCCTTGTTACTCGGCTGGCTGGTTCTGTTGCCGGTGTTGTACGCCTCTCTGTACGCGGCCTATCGCGACATGTTTTACGAAGCATGAACAGCCGCTCTGCCGCCGCACGCCTCGACACCGTCCGCCGTATTGCCACTCCAGAAGGTTGTGAAATCGATTTGCGGGTTGCCGGTCCGGTGGCACGGGCGCGGGCCTGGTTTCTCGATTTCCTGATTCGACTGGGTTGCTGGCTGTTGCTCGGCATCGTATCGAAACAAATCGGCGATTTCGGTACCGGGGTGATCCTGCTGGGCGCTTTTCTGCTCGAGTGGTTCTACCCGCTGTTGTTCGAGGTCTATCGTCAGGGTCAGACGCCGGGCAAAAAATCATGCGGTTTGGCGGTGGTGCATGACGATGGCCGGCCAGTCGGCTGGAGCGCGGCTTTCATGCGCAATACCTTGCGCGCCGTCGATTTTCTCCCATTTCTCTATGCGGCCGGTTTCGTCAGCACGCTGCTCAACGCACAGGGCAAACGTCTGGGTGATCTGGCGGCCGGCACCCTGGTGGTTCATGTCGCCAGACCGGCACGTGCTGCACGCGAAGGGCCCGATGTCGGTAGCGAAGCGCCTCCGTTCGCTTTGACGCGCGACGAACAACTGGCGGTGATCGAATTCAGCCAACGGGCGCACTTGCTGACTCCCGAGCGCGCGGCCGAACTGGCGAGCGTCGCTGGTCCGCTGACCGCCGGGCTCAACGGAGAAGCTGCCGAACGACGCTTGCGGCGCATCGGCAATTTCCTATTGGGTAACGAATCTTCGACGACCGCAACGCGCTGATTCGGACGGATCGCTGGGAGTGTGGCCGATTGTTTCTGGCGCAGAGATGCGGCAATTTGTGCCGATGGTGATCCGGGAAGCGTTGGCCGTTCGCGAGCCTGTCAATAAACGCGGCTCAGTATGCCGTTTTGCCGCTGGTTGCGGTCGGACGGTTGAACACTGAAAAGTCGATTTCGACTGGCAACAGGCTTTTGACTGCCCGACCGCCGAGCATCCCTGGCGAAAAGCGTGCCCGGGAAAATGCTGAGATTGCGGCTTGCTCGAAAAAACCGGGGGGTACGGCCTGGACGACGATCGTTTCCTTGACGTAACCGAGTTCGTCGATGAACAGTTGCAGGACTACCCGTCCCGTCTGACCGCCGGCTGATTCCGGGTATTCGATATCGATTGCGCTCAGCAGTCCCGGCTTCTTGTCAAGCTCTGCGCCGGTCAGATAGCCGGCGCGCCGAGCGGCGGTCTCTGCAGGATCAGCGGAGTTTTCCTGCAGGGTAGGGGAGGGGGACGCTGCTGCAGGGGGGGACTGCTGGGCAGGCAGGGTTTCTTGCCGGACAGGGTGAATCGTTGCCGCTGGAACGGGGGCAGAGGCAATGCCTGGCGATGGAACGGTGATTTGCGGGGTGTTGCTGTGACCTTCGGCGAGATTCGGCTCGTTGATGACGATTTTCGGCTGTGGCTTGTCGATGGGGACGAGCGCGTCGACCGTTGGCAAGTGGCGTGCTACCGCCGACAAGCGTGCCGATAGCACTCGTTTGACCAGACTGGTATCGGCCGAGATGCCCTCACCATGAATGAAGGGCACACGGCCGCCGACACTTGCCGACCCGGTGGATAGGACGACGAGCAGCAACAGGTGCAAAGCCAGCGAACCGGCCAGAGCCAGACGCAGGCGCGCCGAAAAAATAACCGGGCGGATCGACTCCGCCCGGTTTGACCAGCCAAGCTGAATCACTGATTTCGCTTACTCGATGATCTCCCGCCAACTGACGCGTTTGCCGCTTGGAGGTGGCGTGACGTAGGGTAAGGCATATCTGGGATCGTTTACTCTATCACTGTCGCTACTATCCTTACCCGTTCCGCCGCTGTCGGCCCCGCGTACCGTGATGATCACCGTCTTATCCGTTTGGCGGGTAATCACGCCGCCAACATCGATGGTGGTATCGAAACGTCGTGACGAGGCGAGATCGGGCGAAGTCGCGACCGTTCCGCCGGTGCGATAGTCCATGAAGTTAACCCAGCCATAACCGCCTGTAAGGCACACTGACGGGCTGGGAACGTTGCTCAGGAAGACGATGGTTCCCAGTTGCAATTGCGGAGCGAGGTTGACCCGTTCCCCTGAATCGGGCAGATCGATCACCCAGCCGTTGGGGCTGGAGCAGGTCGTGGCGCAGGCGTTGGTGCGATATGCCGTACTCCCGCTGCCGACTTGTGTGAGCGTGCGCAGGCTCAAGCTGCCGCGCAGGTCGGGGTAGACCGGTGACCCGCTCAGAGGATCACGTATTCCGTACAAGGACTGATGCTGGGTGTTCGAAACATCAGAGACGCCCCACAAACGGCCGGTGCCAACGTAGATCCATGGTTTACCTTCAATTTCACCCAACTCCAGACGCGCGCTGATTGGTTGCGCTGTGCCGCTTGAATCGGTGGCGGTACCGATCCGCGTCGCTTCGAGTCCGGATGGGGGAAGATTGTCATTGATGTCGAAACGCCAGATGTTGCCGAGCAGATCGCCGCCATAGACGCGCAGGCTGGTGTTATTGACTATCCCGTTGTCGACAAAATTGGTCAGATGTGCCAGACCGCTCGGTGTGCTCGAATCGCCGGCACCGGTGGCGATTTTGGCGATCAATGTGCCAGAAGTGGCGTTGAGAATATAGAGATAACCCTGCCCATCGCCCGACAGCACCGGTGAGTTGACGTTGTTGAGACCCGAGGCGACGATCACGACCCAGCGACCATCCTGCAGTTTGGTAATGATCGGTCGACCAAAGCTGTAGCCGACGTGGCAATCGCCGCTGGCTGTGGTGGAATGACCGTCCCAGCAAGTCGTGCTCCAGCCAAACTCCCAGAGTCCTTTGGGATTGGCCGGGTCGGTGACATCGACGGCGTAATAACCTTTACCGCCTTTGTTCAGTCCACCAACCAGGATCGTTTTCCAGCTCGATTCACTGGCGGTGCCAGTATTGATGTCGGCAACCGACGGTGTGCCATCGACATAGAACTGGTGGGTGTTTGCATAATTGTTGTCGGCCAGCTTGTACAGCCGTGGCAGCACCAGACGTGGAATGTAGGCCCAGAGTTCTTGCCCGGAGCTGGCGTTCAGCGCGTGCAACATGCCGTCGTTGGCGCCGACATAGATGGTGGGCGAGCGCTTGGCGTTATCCAGTTTGAACGCACTGTAACCATTGTCGACGTACGAGGCGCCGGGTGCGCCGACATAGGCCGGCTGTGAGCCGATGATGTCGCCCAGGGCATGCGTACGGCTACGGTATAGAGAGGTCAGATCGTTGCTGCGGAATAGAGTCGGTCCTTCGAGATTGTGCTGACCGCGCAGGAAGTTCACCAGATTGGCTCCTTGAGCGGCTGTCCGCTGGTTTACCGTTCCGTTGCTGCCGTCGCTCATCGCCGAGTACTGACTGAGCTGGGTGATGCTGCTCGAGCCAAAATAAGCTTGTTCATCGGCATTGAGATCGGTGGTGGCGCTTCCGTCTGGCAGATTGGAATCGTTGCAGGTATTGGTGTTGAAAGTGAAATTGGTCAGGTTGTTGGTCGCACCCGAACGGAAAAGGTAAATTTTCCGACGGTCACAGCCAACGCCGACCTTGCTGTCGAGCAAACTACGCGCGCTCCATCTGGGAATTGCGCTCAGCAGCCCAGTGGCCGGGTCAATGGTGTGAGCAGTGACTTCGCCGACCCATTCTTCGGTGATGAAGCTTGAGCGATAGGCAAAATTGTTGTCCTCTTTCAGATCAACGGACGACACCGAGGCGGCGGAGCCGGCACCCAGACGGGCTTTAACGCCGGCCAGCGCTTTCTGCAATCCATCGACCACGGCGACCGTTTCGTTGGCGTTGAAATACTGCCCGCGTCCATTGACGGCCGTATGCCAGAAGTCGTCGATCGAACGTGGATCGCTATACAGGCTGCCGTCGCTTGCATAATTGATCGACGGGTCGGGCCAGAGTGGCCAGCGTTTCGGCGTGCAGTTCGGATAACTCGGGTCGCTACTCGGGCAAGTATTGTTGCATCCACCCGTCAAGGGGTTGCAGCGGATGCGTGCGAAATCGCCGACCGTATCGAGCATGTAGTCCTTACTGTAGTTCAAGGTGCCCGAAACACCAAGCGCCAGGGTAAAGGTCGTCATGTGCTGGTGAGTTGCCCGGTCTTCTTCCGGACCGGAGCCTTTGACCCGGACATCGTCAACCATATCCGGGCGCAGATCGGTCACATAGTAGTACTGTGCGACATCGGCCAGCGAGTTGTGGCTGCCCTGATCCGTATGTGTCTCCAATGTACACGGCCAGGCATTACAATCGCCCGGTGGTGTTATCTGATCGGCGGTGACTCGCTGATTTGCCGGAATGGTGCCGAGAGCTTGGGCGAGCGTCGAGTTGTCGGGGTAACAGATGCCGTCAACATTCGCCCATTCGTCGTAGGTATCTGCCGGGGACGTTTGTCCGACGATGGTACCGCTACTCAGAGAAACCGTTGATTGCGAAGTGCGCAAGCGACGTTGCAACATGTGTCCCGGCAAGAAGTTGCAATAGGTGGCTTTCCAGTTGTTTTCTGGCGACGCATTGACCGGTGTGCAGTTCGCCACTTCGGTCGGGTCGGGGTCCATACCCGAACAGGTGACAGTAATGAAATCATTGCTTGCCGACGGCGATTGCTCTGTGCAGCTTTCCACACCCACTTTACTGGTTTTGGGTGCCGGACAGGTGCGTGTGACCCAGTTATTGTCCGAACTGGCAGTTTGTGGAGTGCAACTGGCCACTGCCGTATCGGTTACGGTCTTGTCTTTGCAGTTTACCGTGATGAAATTGTTCTCCGCGCTGGCCGTAACCGGAGTGCACGAACTGACCGGGGTGTCGGGCATCAGGGGCACATTTTTACAAGTGATGTTCGTCATCGTGGCATCGATACCATCCGTGCAGGTGGCCACCGCATTGCTGGATATATTGTCGGTCGAGCAGGTGACGCGGACATAGTTGTTCTCGGCGGTTGGCTCTACCGGCGAGCAAGTAGCGACTGGCTGACTGTTGGTGACCGGAGCCGGACAGGTGATGG
>CAYRXO010000027.1:0-25104 GCA_964428215.1 uncultured Candidatus Accumulibacter sp.
CGGCAATCACAGCCGAATTCTCGCAGCACTTGAATTGTTCTGCGTTTCCCTAGGGAAACGCTGACCAAATGGCCACGTCGGCGAATCGTGGCGTTGCGCGGCGCTCGCCACCCCGCGTTTCATCACGCTCAGCCATTCATTCGGCACCTTCTTCGCCAGATGCTGCTGTCTATCATTCTGCTGCCCTTGGCTTGTTTGCCGCCACGATTCGCGCATGCGGTGGAACTCCTGGACGGGGAAATGCAGTTGCATGGCTTCATCATGCAGGGTCTGGTCAATACGAGCGACAACAATTTTTTTGGACAAAGCCACAATCGGATCAGCAGCGATTTTCGCGAGTTCGGCGTTAACGCCTCCTGGCGGCTGAAGCCGGAACTGCAACTCTCGGCCGAGTTGTTGTCGCACCGAGCCGGCGGGACGGACGATGGCCGTTTGCGACTTGATTACGGGTTGATTGACTGGACCGTACATACCAGCGAAAGTGGCCGCAGCGGCGTACGTCTAGGCCGCCTCAAGGCCGCATACGGTCTGTACAATACGACGCGAGATGTGCCGTTTACCCGTCCGAGCATCATCCTGCCGCAATCGATTTACTTTGAACGGACGCGGAATCTGACCGTTTCTGCCGATGGCGGCGAAATCTATCTTGAGCGCTATGGCGACGGTGCGCTGCTCTCGGCCAGCTTTGCTCTTGGCCGACCACAAGCCGACACCAGCGCAGCAAAAATAGCGTTGGTAGGACTGGCTGCCAACGGCCATCTCGAATCCGATCCGACGCCCGATTTCCATCTGCTCTATGAGACCGATGGCGGCAAGTATCGCCTGGGATTCACCGCTGCCCGACTGAAGCTGCATTACCACCCCGGACCGGGAGACAATCTGCAGGCCGGCACTTTCGAACTGCGGCCGCTGGTCTTTTCGGCTCAATATAACGACGAGAACTGGAGCCTGACCGGTGAATACGCACGGCGTAACACGGTGATCAACAATTTCGGCCCGGCTTTCTACAATGGTCATGCGGCAGGTGAGAGTTACTACCTCCAGGGTACTTACCGGATCACCCCACGCTGGGAGGCCTTGCTTCGTTACGATGTGTTTTATGCCGACAGAAACGATCGTCACGGGCAAACTTTCTCCGCGGCAACACGTTGGCCCGGTTATCTTCGTTTTGCCAAGGACTGGACCACTGGAATTCGTTATGACGTTACTTCCTCATTCATGTTGCGCGCCGAGATCCATCGCATCAATGGGACAGGTTTTCTTCCGGTGCAGGACAACCCGAATCCCTTCGCCATGCAACAGCGCTGGAATTTATACCTGCTGCTCGCTTCCTACCGTTTCTGATTTTTTCATCGCCGCTGCGTTTCATGCTCGATAAAACCGGTCCGCCAGTAGTGACAGACGGCGCACGTTTCCTGAGCCTGAAATGGAAAGTGTTGCTCATCCTCGGTGTGATCATGCTGTCGGTGAACGGTGCGCTGTCGTGGCAGCATTTCAGCGACTTGCGCAGCCGCTTCGATACGCAGCGGGCCGCTGCCCGCGAGCGCCTGGTCAACGAAGCCCTGTCCTTACGCACCGATTTCGGCCGGAATCTGCAAGCATTGGCAAGCATGCTGGCTGCCCTGAATTCCGTCGACGGCGTCCTGTTGCAGACGGAATCGGGTCGAGAACTGCTCAACAGACTGTTCGAAAGCTACTGGTCCTCAATGCAGCTCGATTTGGGAATCGACTCCTTGCAGGTATATTCCGGCGATGGTCCGCCAATCGGCAGCTGGAGCAACGATGCCGGCGCTGTTCGTGATCAGGAAGCCTATGTCCGTAACGTGATTGCCCACGAGCGGGCAATTTACTGGACCAGCTGTCGCAACGTTTGCAGTCAGTTCGCTGCGGCACCGGTGCTGTCGACCGGGAAAGCCTGTGGCGCGGTTGTTCTCAGCAGTTCGCTAGCCGATCTGGTCGTTTCGTTCAACCGCATTTCCGGTGCCGATCTTGGCGTGCTGACCGCGTCCGCTCTTGGAGATAATGAAAATACGCTGAAAGCGATCGGCTTCCAGGTGGTCGGGCTGAGCAATGCTGAACGCAATCTACCCCTGCTGCGCAGGTTAACCGAGATTCCATCCTTATCCAATGGTCGAGCATGGTTGGCGCTGAATCACGAAGGCAAGGATTACGAGTTGTCCTTTTTGGCACTCGACGATACCGACCGGCAGTCTACGCCTGCCGTACTGGTGATCGTCGATGATCTGACGCAAGCTCTGGCCGATATCCGGGCCGCTGTCTGGAACCGTCTGTTTGGCGAACTGCTGGCCTCCCTGTTGTCGCTTGTCCTCCTGGGCATGCTCGTGCACGGGCCCTTGCAACGGATGACCAAGGCGGTGCGGGCCATCCCCTTGCTGGGGCGCAGCGCTTTCGCCGAAGCGCGACAGCAAATCGTTCCGCGCTCGCAGCGTCTGCTGTCCGACGAAATCGATACCCTTGATGAAGCGGCGATTGCGCTCTCGCATCGGCTCGAAACGCTGGAAAAGGGTGTCACCGAGCATGATTCACAAATGGATGCGGTTCTCAAGCGCATTTCGGTCGAACGCGATTTCAGACAAAATCTCCTCGACACCGCGCAAGTAATCATTCTCACCCAGAACGCCGAAGGAAGAATTCTCAGTCTCAACCGCTATGGACAAATGCTCTTCGGCTGGGGGACCGATGAATTGTTGGGCAAGCGTTTTTTTGAAGTCATCGGCCCGGGGCAGTCATCGCATCTGAGCATGCAGCAAGCGCTGCGCGGACTGGCCGGCGGAGGCAACCCGCATATCCAGCTGGAGTCGATTCTGATCGGTGCCAGCGGTCAATCGTACGAAATCACCTGGAACCACTCGCGTCTTTCCGGCCGTGCCGCAGAAAATCTGGTCATCCTCACTGTCGGAATCGATCACACCGAGCGCAAACGGGCGGAATCACATGTCAGTTATCTCGTCGAACACGATCCCTTGACCGGATTGATCAACCGCCAGCATTTTCAGGACCAGTTGCAACATGCCTTGGCCAGCAATCGTTACATGAAACCGGACGGTGCCCTGCTTTATCTGGATCTCGACGGTTTCAAATACGTCAACGATCTCAGCGGCCATCAGGCCGGTGATGCCTTGTTGCGTATCGTCGCCGACGAAGTCGGGCATGCTGTCGAGTCTGACGACTTGTTGGGACGTCTTGGTGGAGACGAACTTGGCGTCTATCTACGCGAAGGTCATCGTGAGCGGGCCATCGAAGTCGCCGAAGACATCAACCGCAGGCTGGCCGACATCAAGTATCCCGGATTTGGCACCAATCATCGGGTTTCAGCCAGTATCGGCATCGTCGTTTTTTCGGAAACGCAGACGGAAGTCAAGGCCTTGCTGGCCAATGCCGATATCGCCATGTATCAGGCGAAATCTGCTGGTGGCGCCGGCTGGCATATTTATTCCGACGGTGAGGGTGTGCAGGAGAAAATGCAGACCCGTCTGTACTGGGAAGAAATGATCAACGATGCATTGACCGACAACGGTCTGATCGTCTATTACCAGCCGATTCTCGACATTCATGCGCAGCGTGTCAGTCATTTCGAAGCGCTGGTGCGCATGCGAACGCTGGGTGGTCCGGTGATTCTGCCCGGCATGTTCATGGAAATCGCCGAAAACAGTGGTCTGATCCGTGAAATCGACCGCTGCGTGATCCGCCAAGTATTCAGCAAGCTGGAAGAATTGTTCGCCGTCGGTAAACATTACAAGTTTTCAATCAATCTTTCCGGGGTGAGCATCAACGACCCGCGGCTACTGGCATTCATTCGTGACGAGCTGGCACGTCATCCGCTGCTACCCGGAGCGGTGATTTTCGAGATCACCGAAACGGCAGCGGTTTCCGATTTTTCGGCCGCGCGATCGTTCATGAATGCCGTCCGTGAACTCGGCTGCGCTTTCGCGCTCGACGATTTCGGGGTTGGCTTTTCGTCGTTCAGCTATGTCAAGCAGTTGCCGGTCGAATATGTCAAGATCGACGGGTCGTTTGTGCGTACGCTGGCAGAAAATCCCGACGATCAGGTTTTCGTGCGCGCACTGGCGGAAGTGGCACGCGGTTTTGGCAAACAAACCGTCGCTGAATTCGTTGAGGATGAACTGTCGCTGGATATGGTCCGCGAGTTCGGCATCGATTTTGCGCAGGGATATTTCGTCGGCAAACCGCGTCCGGACGTTGATTGACCGTCTGGCACTACCTGATCATCCCGAATAATAATCCGCTGCCTTCGTTTCTTGCCCCCGCTTCGCACCGGCGACATGAGAGAAGAGAACAGCGCCACGGCATCTGAATCTCTCGGCAATTCGAGTTAAGCCGTTGATTTTCGCACCCGGGACCAGTTCGGGTCGGGTGATATAATCCGCCACCGGTTTTTATCCTTCACACTTGCTGACCATCTTCCACAGAATGGCGCTGTATACCCTCGGTTTCAATCATCTGACAGCGCCACTCGCCGTCCGCGAACAGCTCGCCTTCCAGGCAGAGAAAGTTCCCGCGGCGTTGACCGACCTCACCCGCCGCCAGCCGGTTCACGAAGCGGCCATTCTATCCACCTGCAACCGGACCGAAGTGTACGTCACCACCGAGCAACCCGAATCGGCACTGCAATGGCTGGCCGACTATCGCCAGTTGCTGCGTCGTGAGCTCGAGCCCTACCTCTATACCTATCCGGAGCACGATGCCGTGCGGCACGCTTTCCGCGTGGCCAGCGGTCTCGATTCGATGGTGCTCGGCGAACCGCAAATACTCGGTCAGCTGAAGGAAGCGGTACGCTGCGCTGAAGAAGCCGGGACACTCGGCACGACCTTGCACAAACTGTTCCAGTCCACGTTTGCCGTGGCCAAGGAAGTGCGTTCGACGACGGCCATCGGCCAGCACAGCGTGTCGCTGGCTGCTGCGGCCGTCCGGCTCGCCGAACGGATCTTCGAACGCATCGCCGATCAGAAAATTCTTTTCATCGGTGCCGGCGAAATGATCGAACTGTGCGCCCGCCATTTCGCCGCGCAACAACCGCGCCAGATGGTCATCGCCAACCGGACCGTCGAACGCGGCGAAGCGCTGGCCAGACAAATCGGCGCAGAGGTCATCCGGCTCGAAGAACTCGGCGACCGTTTGGCACAATTCGACATCGTCGTTTCATGTACCGCCAGTCCCTTGCCGATTGTCGGCCTGGGGCTGGTCGAACGGGCGATCAAACTGCGTCGCCACCGACCGATGTTCATGGTCGACCTGGCGGTACCGCGCGACATCGAAGTCGAAGTCGGTAAAATGGACGACGTTTTTCTGTATACCATCGACGATCTCGGCCAAGTCGTCAAAAGCGGGCTGGAATCGCGCCAGGCAGCGGTGCTCGACGCCGAAGCGATCATCGACGAGCGGGTGGCGGCCTTCGTGCGCTGGCTGTCCACCCGCGAGACAGTACCGGTAATCCGCTCCCTGCGTGACGCGGTGGAACGCATGCGCCGACACGAAATGGAGCACGCCCTGAAACGGCTGGCGAAAGGCGACGATCCGGGGCTGGTGCTCGATGAATTTTCGCATCGACTGAGCAACAAGTTCCTGCACGCGCCGACACAGGCCTTGAGCCAGCCGGGCAGCGATCGAGGTCACTTGCCGGCAGTGGTCGAACGGCTGTTTCGCTTGCATCCCGATACCCATCCGGGCAACTGAGCGCACGATTGACAGCAACGCCACGCTTTCCAGGTGGCCATGACATTCCGCCGCGATCACCTATTGAACCGATTTCTGCATGAACCAGAGCATTCGCGAAAAACTCGAAACTTTTACCGGCCGGCTGGCCGAACTCGACCGGATGCTGGCCAGCCCCGAGGTGATTGCCGACCAAAACGAGTTCCGCAAGCTGTCTTGCGAACGTGCCGAACTGAGTCCGCTGGTCGCTCTTTACCAGACCTGGCGACAAAACGAGGCCGACTTGGCCGCCGCCCGTGAACTGCTCGGAGATCCCGAGATGCGCGACTTGGCCGCAGCTGAAATCGAAGCGGTCAAAGAGCGTTTGCCCGAACTCGAAAACGAGCTCAACAAACTGCTGCTGCCGAAAGACGCCAACGACGAGCGCAATGTCTTTCTCGAAATTCGCGCCGGCACCGGCGGCGAAGAATCGGCGCTGTTCGCCGGCAACCTGTTCCGCATGTACAGCCGCTACGCCGAACGGCAACGCTGGCAACTGGAAGTGATTTCGGCCAACGTCTCCGATCTCGGCGGTTACCGGGAAGTGATCGCCCGGATCAGCGGCCACGGCGTCTATGCCCGGCTGAAGTTCGAATCCGGCGGCCACCGTGTGCAGCGCGTACCGGATACCGAGGCGCAAGGCCGCATCCATACGTCGGCATGCACGGTCGCGGTGATGCCGGAAGCCGACGCACTGGCTGAAGTGCTGATCAACCCGGCCGAGATACGTATCGACACCTATCGCGCCTCGGGGGCCGGTGGGCAGCACATCAACAAGACCGACTCGGCGGTGCGCATCACCCATTTGCCGACCGGCATTGTCGTCGAATGCCAGGATGATCGTTCACAGCACAAGAACAAGGCGCAGGCGATGTCGGTCCTGGTGGCGCGGATTCGCGACCGTCAGCAGAGCGAACAACACGCCAGCATCGCCACTGAGCGCCGCAACCTGATCGGCAGCGGCGACCGGTCGGAACGCATCCGCACCTACAACTTCCCGCAAGGACGGGTGACCGATCATCGCATCAACCTGACGCTCTACAAGATCGACACCATCATCGACGGCGACCTCGACGAATTGATCGCCGCGCTGAGTGCCGAGCATCAATCCGACCTGTTGGCCACGCTGGCGGAGAACGGATGACCGGCGGAACGGGCGCTATTTCCGCAATCGCTGATGTCGACCACAGCAGCAGTTTGGCTCTGCGCGAGGCTTGGCGGGACGCCCGGCAGCAGATCGACCCCCTCGACGCCCGGCTGTTGATCGAACACGTCGTTGCCTGCACACATGCCCAGTTGATCGCTGAGCCGACACGGCGCATGACCACTGGGCAAGTGGAACGACTGTTCGCGCTGGTGCGTCGTCGCGCGGCGGGCGAGCCGCTCGCCTATCTGGTCGGCTCGGCGGGCTTCTACGGCGACGAATTTCTGGTCACCCCGGCAGTGCTCATCCCGCGTCCGGAAACCGAACTGCTGGTCGAACTGGGGCTGGCGCGTCTCACTGCTGCCCCGGCAGCGCGTGTTCTGGATTTGGGCACCGGTTCCGGAGCCATCGCCATCACCTTGGCCAAGCATTGCCCGCATGCCAGAGTGACGGCGATCGATCTGTCTGCGGCAGCGCTCGACATCGCGCGCGCCAATGCCGTCCGACACGCTGTCGCTGTCGAGTTTCACTGCAGCGACTGGTTTGCCGCATTAGGCCAACGACGCTTCGAATTGATCGTCGCCAACCCCCCTTATGTTGCCGACGGTGACGCGCATTTGCTGAAAAATGGCCTGCCTTTCGAACCGGCATGGGCATTGACCGGCGCCGTCGCCAATCCCGACGGCCTCTCCTGCCTGCAATCGATCATCACCGGCGCACGGCAACATCTCGGTCCGGGGGGCTGGCTGTTGCTCGAACATGGCTACGATCAGGCACAAGCTGTCCGCAGGCTATTGATCGAACACTGTTTTGATGCGATTCAATCGTGGACGGACCTCGGCGGTATCGAACGGGTCAGCGGCGGACAAGCGGAAAGGTAACGCTGAATGAATGCTCTCCTTCAGCGCTTCCAAGGCGTGCCAATTTGAAGCCATGCCGCCGTTACCGACTGGTTCTTGCTATAATTTCAGCTTTTTGCATCCGGAAGAGGCAGTCATGGTCGTTATCCGCTTGGCTCGTGGCGGCGCGAAAAAGCGTCCGTTCTATAACATGGTGGTTGCCGATTCGCACGCACGTCGCGACGGCCGCTTCATCGAACGCATCGGCTATTACAACCCGCTCGCCGCCAGCAACGAGCAGGGCTTGCACATTGCCAGCGATCGGTTGACTTACTGGCAACAGCAGGGCGCGCAGATCTCCCCGACCGCTGCCCGTCTGATCAAGCAGGCGGCCAAAGCGACCGCCTGAGTTGCCGGTGCAGGACGACTCTGCGACGGCAGAGCTCGTCGCCGTTGCGAGCAACATCGTCGTTCTCGGCAAGATCGTCGGTGCGCATGGAGTGCACGGTGTCGTGCGGGTTTTTCCCTACGCGGATGATCCGTCGAGCTGGGCTGCTTTGTCGCACTGGTGGCTGGGTCATGATGGCGATCCGCCTGCGCACTGGCAACGCACCGCCGTCCGACGTTGTAGCGTGCACGCTGAACAGCTGCTTGCGCAACTGGCCTGTTTCACCGACCGCTCGGCCGCAGAAGCCGCACATGGCTGGCTGGTTGGCGTCCCGCGCGAGGAGATGCCGAAAACGGAAAGTGAGGAATATTACTGGGGCGATCTGGTCGGTCTGCAGGTGGTCAACGTCGCGCAGCAGCCGCTCGGCCACGTTCTCGGCCTGCTCGAAACACCAGCCAACGCCGTGCTCCGGGTCGGTGATGGTCAGCAGGCGGAGCGTTTGCTGCCCTTCGTTGGCAGCGTGGTGTTGAAAGTGGATTTGCCGGCGCAACGAATCGAAGTCGATTGGCAACTCGATTGGTAAATGGTGCGCTTGCACAGCGACCGTTGATCGTCGATGTGCTGACGCTGTTTCCCGAGATGTTCGCCGCCTTGAGCGCTGCGGGGATCAGCGCGCGGGCTCTGGCTGCAGGACGCTGGCAACTGCAATTGTGGAACCCGCGTGATTTTACGTCGGATCGTCATCGTACCGTCGATGATCGGCCTTACGGTGGCGGACCGGGAATGGTGATGATGCCGGGGCCGCTGACGGATGCGATCGCCGCAGCGAAAGACCGCCAGCGAGCGAACGGCGTCAGCCGCAGTCGAGTGATCTGCCTGTCGCCGCAAGGCGCTTTGTTGACGCACGAGCGGGTCATGGCGCTGGCACAGGCCGCTGAAGGTCTGGTGCTGGTGTGTGGACGTTATGAAGGTATCGACGAACGCCTGATCGAGCGTTGCGTCGATGAAGAGATTTCGATCGGGGATTTCGTCCTCTCAGGCGGCGAAATCCCGGCGATGGCTCTACTGGATGCCGTCGTCAGGCAGTTGCCCGGGGTGCTGAACGATGCCGATTCGGCACAGCAGGATTCGTTTGTCGCCGGCTTGCTCGATTGTCCGCACTACACGCGACCCGAGGTTTACCAAGGTTCGCGCGTGCCGGAAGTCCTGCTGTCGGGCGATCACGAAGCAATACGACGCTGGCGTCTACGGCAGGCGCTGGGTCGAACGTGGCAGCGCCGTCCCGACTTGCTGGCCGGGCGGCAGTTGTCAACATTGGAAACGCAACTCCTGGGGCAGTTTCAGGAGCAATGCGGTCAGGAAAATAAAGCGTGAATCACATGCATGGAGTTAGAAAATGAATCTGATCGAACAACTTGAGCAGGAAGAAATCGCCCGTCTGGGCAAAACGATTCCCGATTTTGCCCCTGGCGACACCGTCGTCGTACAGGTCAAGGTTAAGGAAGGGACGCGTGAGCGTCTGCAGGCCTATGAAGGCGTGGTGATCGCCAAGCGGAACCGTGGCTTGAATTCGAGTTTCATCGTCCGCAAGGTTTCCTCGGGCGAAGGGGTCGAACGTACCTTCCAGACCTATTCGCCGTTGGTCTCGTCGATCGAGGTCAAGCGTCGCGGCGACGTCCGCCGCGCCAAGCTCTATTATTTGCGCCAGCGTTCCGGCAAATCGGCGCGCATCAAGGAGAAGCTGGTCCGCAAGCAGCGCTGAAGCGCGCTGCCGCCAGTCTGAGCGGATCATTGGCAAAAAGAAGGGAGGCTCATGTGGCCTCCCTTCTTTTTTCGTTTCCGTCAGCAAAGTCAGCGTTGTGCGCGACGTTTGTCGTTCTCGATCAGCGCATAAGCCGAATGATTGTGGATCGACTCATAGTTCTCCGACTCGACGATGTAGGCGTCGACACGCGGTTCGAGGTTCAGGCGCGCCGCGACGTCGCGCACCATGTCCTCGACGAACTTCGGGTTGTCGTAGGCACGCTCGGTGACATATTTTTCGTCCGGACGCTTGAGCAATCCGTACAGTTCGCACGACGCCTCTTCTTCGACGAACTGCACCAGTTCCTCGATCCACAGATGTTCGTTGATGCGCACGGTAACCGTCACCTGTGAGCGCTGGTTGTGCGCGCCGCGCTCGGAAATCTGCTTCGAACACGGGCACAGACTGGTCACCGGCACGGCGACCTTGATCGTC
This sequence comes from uncultured Candidatus Accumulibacter sp., assembly GCA_964428215.1. Lineage (GTDB taxonomy): Bacteria > Pseudomonadota > Gammaproteobacteria > Burkholderiales > Rhodocyclaceae > Accumulibacter. Next base: position 10,344 of record CAYRXO010000027.1, read on the forward strand.
GAAGCGATTTCACCATGGCAGATTTCGCCGATCAGCGTCACGTCGTAATCCATCAGGCTCTGCACGCCGGAGACCGGCGCTGCCTTGTTGATGAAATAGGGAAAGTTCATCGCGATGTGGCCGCTTTCCGCTTCCAGTCGTTGAGCCATCTCGCGCAACATCACCGGGAAATTCTCGACGGAAATCTCGCGTTCGTGACTGTTGAGGATTTCGACGAAGCGCGACATGTGCGTGCCTTTGAAATTGTGCGGCAAGCTGACGTACATGTTGAAAATGGCGATGGTGTGCTGGACGCCGCCGGATTTGTCGAGCACCTTGACCGGGTGCCGGATCGCCTTGATGCCCACCTGATTGATGGCGATCTGCCGCGTGTCCGCAGAACCCTGGACATCGATCATCATGCTGACGGGCGGGCGGTTTTCGGGTGCGTTCATTACGACTCCAGAGAATGAATTCGAATCATTGCGGCGGCGGGGCCGCAGGCTGTTCAAGCTGTGCGCGCACGGAGCGGACGATTCCCGAAGCATCCAGCCCGAGTTCTGCCAGCAACAAGGCCTGATCACCGTGGTCGATGAAGCGGTCGGGCAGACCGAGGCGCAGACACGGGACGCTCAGGCCATTGGCGTGCAAAATGCGTTCGACTTCCGAACCGGCACCGCCGATCAGCGTATTCTCTTCGACGCTGACCAGCAAAGAATGTTCCCTGGCCAGGGCAACGATCAGTTGTTCGTCGATCGGTTTGACGAAGCGCATATTGGCTACGGTCGCGTCGAGTTCCTCGGCAGCGGCCAACGCAGGCGTCAGCATGCTGCCAAACGCGAGCAATGCCACCTGTTTTCCCTGCCGGCGTATCTCGCCCTTACCGAGTGGCAGCGCAAGCAATTTTTTTTCGATCACCACCCCGGGGCCGGTGCCGCGCGGATAGCGCACGGCGCTCGGACCGTCAAGACGATAAGCCGTGGTCAGCATCTTGCGGCATTCGTCTTCATCGGCTGGGGTCATGACCACCATGTTCGGGATGCACAGCAGGTATGAAATGTCGAAAGCGCCGTGATGTGTCGGACCGTCGGCGCCGACCAGACCGCCGCGATCGAGCGCGAAAACAACCGGCAGTTTCTGGAGGGCGACATCGTGGATCAGTTGGTCGTAGCCGCGCTGCAAAAAAGTCGAATAAATCGCCAGTACCGGCCGCATGCCTTCACAAGCCAGGCCGCCGGCAAAGGTGACCGCGTGTTGCTCGGCGATGCCGACGTCGAAATAGCGCGTCGGAAAACGCTCGCTGAAGGCCAGCAGACCGGAGCCTTCGCGCATCGCCGGTGTGATGCCGACCAGCAGCGGGTCGGCTTCGGCCATGTCGCACAGCCAGTCACCGAAAACCTGGGTGTAGGTCGGTTTGGCACCGCTTTGCCCGTCCGGGATGCCGATTTCCGGACGAAACCTGGAAACGCCGTGGTAGAGAATCGGATCGGCTTCGGCCAGCTTGTAACCCTGTCCCTTTTTGGTGATTACATGCAGAAACTGCGGTCCGGTGAGATGCTTCAAGTTGAGCAGCGTCGGCACCAGCGATTCGAGATCGTGCCCGTCGATCGGTCCGATGTAGTTGAAACCGAGCTCTTCGAACATCGTTCCCGGCGTCAGCATTCCTTTCACATGTTCCTCGGCGCGTTTGGCGAATTCGAGCAATGAGGGGGAAAAGTCGAGGATCTTCTCGCCAGCCTTACGCGCGGCGTTGAACGTATTGCCGGAAAACAGCCGCGCCAGATAGCGGTTCAAGGCGCCGACCGGCGGCGAGATCGACATGTCGTTATCGTTGAGCACCACCAGCATGTCGGCATCGGTTACGCCACCGTTGTTGAGCGCTTCGAAAGCCTGTCCGGCAGACATCGCCCCGTCGCCGATGATCGCTACCACCTTGCGCCGTTCGCCCTTCAACTGGCTGGCCAGCGCCATGCCCAGGGCGGCCGAGATCGACGTCGACGAATGGCCGACGCCAAAGGTGTCGTAAGGACTCTCGCTGCGCTTCGGGAAACCGGAAACGCCACCGTGCATGCGCAGTCTGGCCATCCCGGCACGACGGCCGCTGAGCACCTTGTGCGCGTAAGTCTGATGACCGACATCCCAGACCAGCCGGTCGTGCGGGGTGTCATAGACATAATGCAGGGCGATCGTCAGTTCGACCGTGCCGAGATTGGAAGACAAATGGCCACCGGTTCGGGAAACCGATTCGACGAGAAAAGCGCGCAGCTCGTCGGCCAGCTGCGGCAAGTGCCGTCGATCGAGCTTGCGGATTTGCGCGGGGTCGTTGATGGTGTCAAGCAATGGGTAGCGGGTCATTGGTCGTCAAAATCCTGCAGAAACGCACGGAAATGCCGGTCGGGAAGGCCGGCACTGGAGGTCAGCCAGTCAGAATTTGCGTTGGGTGATGAATTCCGTCAATTCGCCGAGTCGGCGTGCACGTTGAGAAAAAATCGCCAACGCAGCCAGCGCCTGCTCCTTGAGGTCGGCGGCGAAAGCGCGCGCCTGCTCGAGGCCCAACAGGCTGACGTAGGTCGGTTTTTCCGCGGCGGCGTCCTTGCCGGCCGTCTTGCCCAGCGTCGCCGTGCTGGCCGTGCAGTCGAGAATGTCATCGACCACCTGGAAAAGCAGGCCGGCGCGTTTGGCGAAGCGGTCGAGAGCCGCCAGCTCGGCAGCAGGCAGCGGTTGGCCGCAGTAGGCACCGAGCAGGACGGAAGCGCGGATCAGCGCACCGGTTTTCAAGGCGTGCATCAGCTCGAGTTCAGGCAGGTCCAGCGGCTTGCCGACCGATTCGAGGTCGATCGCCTGACCGCCGGTCATGCCGCAGGAACCACTGGCAGCGGCCAACAGCTGCAGCATGGCCAGTTGCTGCTCACCGAGTTCCGCACGTGCGAGCAGCTCGAAGGCCAGCGATTGCAGACTGTCGCCGACCAGCAATGCGGTCGCCTGATCGTACTCGACGTGGCAGGTCGGCCGGCCACGGCGCAGCACGTCGTCGTCCATGCACGGCAGATCGTCGTGCACCAGAGAATAACTGTGGATCAGTTCGACGGCGCTGCCGACGACTTCCAGACGGCTCAGCGGCGCGGCAACCAGCTCGCCGGCCGCAAAGACGAGCAAGGGCCGCGCGCGCTTGCCGCCATTGAGCGTGGCGTAACGCATCGCTTGATGCAAACGGTTTGGAATCGCCTTGCCGGTGGGAAGAAAACGGCCCAGAGCGTCCTCGATTTGCGCCTGGACCGTGCGCATCCAGTCGACGAAGGCGGGCAGCGGCGCGGCGGAGATATCGACCGTGTTGCCGTTCATCACTTCTCCCCACTCTCGCTGTCGAAGTCGTGCAGAAGACCGTTGTCGAGAATCAGGATCTGCTGTTCGGCTGCGGCAAGCTGTTGCTGACAATGTTTGAGCAGTTCGTTGCCGCGCCGGTATACGACCAGCGATTCATCCAGCGGCAGGCGCCCGTTTTCCATGCTCTGCACGATCTGTTCGAGCTCGGCGAGTGCAACTTCGAAACTCAGCCTGGCTGAAGCGGATTCGGCCGCTTCGACAGGAGTGCTGCTGCTGGCCTGGTCGGATTTCTGTCGTGACATCGAAAAAACTCGATTCAAACTGCCGAAAATAGCTCATCCGGGAAGAGCGGTCAATTCATGTGCTACAACACCGGACAAATCCATTTGTTGCCAACAGCCCCGCAACGTTTGCTGAACGAGATGACCCGCCTAACCCCCCGCAGGCACGGCGGCACCCCAGGCGCCTGTTTCGCAGCCATCAGGATCGCCTGCCGCGCGTGCGGCGGCCCCGGTTTTCGGACAGCCGAACCAGCGAGAACCGACAGGGAATGAAAGCTGGGCGTGAACCGCAAGCAACACGGAGCACAATTCAAAGCGCAAGTCGCGATAGCGGCATTGTCAGGAGAGCCGACGTCTTGCAGGCCCACGCCATCCGGATCAGCATGGACGGCCATGGGCAGTGTCACGACAACATCTTCGTGGAGGGGCTGTGGTGGACGGTCAAGCACGAAAGGGTCTATCTGCGCCCGGCGGCCAACGGCAGCGGGCAATAGAAAAGCCTTGTCGAGTGCTTCAACGGGTACAACTGCCGTCGGCCACACCAGTCTCTCGACTGGCAGACGCCGGACGCGGCGTACTTCGGCGGCTTGGCCAAAGCCGTGGCGAAGTTCACCTGCCCCGTGCGCTGTCGATTTGCGGACAGTTGGCCGCGCCGATCCCCGCCCTTGCGCTGCGCGCAATCACGGGGACGGCCCGGCCCGTGAAAGACGCGCGGCGTTTCCCACCGCCCATAAGCCGGCGGCTGTCCACAAGCTCCTCAGCGCGCCATTCGATTTATATAAAATCCGGGAAAACCAAAACCGCCACTTAACCACTGGCCTTATTACAACAGCCCACGTTCGGCAAACGATACCGGCGGCGCCTGCCTAGCGACGATGAAATGGTCGAGAACGCGCACTTCGACCAGCGCCAGGACTTTCTTCAGCTCGCTGGTCAATGCTTCGTCAGCCGAGGAAGGCTCGGCGACACCCGACGGATGGTTATGCGCCAGCACTACCGCGGCAGCATTGTGGGCCAGCGCCCGTTTGACCACTTCGCGCGGGTAGACGCTGGCTTGCGTCAGCGTGCCGCGGAACAGTTCCTCGGCGGCGAGCAGGCGATGCTGCGCGTCGAGCCACAAGGCGAAAAAGACTTCGTGCGGCAGACTGGCCAGATGCAGGCGCAGATAATCACGCACCACGCCGGGCGATGAAAAGGCGCTGCCTTGCTGCAATTCCTCGCCAAGTGCGCGCCGTGACATTTCGAGTACCGCCTGCAATTGCGCATATTTGGCGCGTCCCAGGCCGGGAACGCTGGAAAATTCGTCCAGCGTCGCGGCAAACAGGCCGTTCAATCCGCCGAAGCGGACGATCAGTTCGCGACCGAGATCGACGGCACTCTTGCCACGCGTACCGACGCGCAGGAAGATGGCCAGCAGTTCGGCGTCCGACAGCGCCGCCGCGCCACAGCCGAGCAGACGCTCGCGCGGTCGTTCGTCTTCGGGCCAGTCGCTGATCGCCATGCGTCATTCTCCAGTAGAATGTGCCGCCACGTAGGGAAGGGGCTTCATTTCAACCTTCTGAAAAACCAGTCCTCTCCGTTTTCCCCGTCCTCGTACCCAAGCGGCGAGGACGCGGGAAGAGCAACGGGTCGCCTGGCGACTTTCACGTTTATTCTAGCGAGCAAACGCATGGAATTACAGGGCAAACGGATCGTTCTCGGCGTCAGCGGTGGGATTGCCGCGTACAAAGCCGCCGAGCTGCTACGTCTGCTGAGTAAGGAAGGTGCGGCAGTGCAGGTGGTGATGAGCGAGGCGGCAACGCGCTTCGTCACCCCGGTCACTTTTCAGGCGCTTTCCGGCCAGCCGGTGTTCACCGATCAGTGGGATGCGCGCATGGCCAACAACATGGCGCATATCGACCTTTCGCGCCATGCCGACGCGATATTGGTTGCCCCGGCTTCCGCCGATTTTCTGGCCAAAGTGGCCCATGGTTGCGCCGACGATCTGTTGAGCACGCTGGTGCTGGCTCGCGATGTGCCGCTGCTGGTCGCGCCGGCGATGAACCGCCAGATGTGGGAAAACCCGGCGACCCAGCGCAACGTCGCCACACTCATCGCTGACGGCATCGCCCTATTCGGGCCGACCAGTGGTGACCAGGCTTGCGGTGAAAACGGCCCCGGGCGGATGCTCGAAGCGGCGGAAATTCTCGACGAGCTGATCGCTTACTTCCAACCGAAATATCTGGCCGGGCAAAAAGTGCTGCTGACCGCCGGTCCGACTTTCGAAGCCATCGATCCGGTGCGCGGCATCACCAACCTGTCGAGCGGCAAAATGGGTTACGCCCTCGCCCGCGCCGCCCGCGAAGCGGGTGCGCAGGTGACTCTGGTTTCCGGTCCGGTCGCCTTGCCTTGTCCGGCCGGGGTGCAGCGGGTTGCGGTGAGCAGCGCGTTGCAGATGCATCGCGCGGTCATCGAGCGGGTGGCCGAGCAGGCGGTGTTCATCGCCGTGGCTGCGGTGGCCGATTACCGCCCGGCGCAGCCTTTCGCACAGAAAATCAAGAAGACCGCCCAAACGGACGCGCCGACGATCGAGCTGACACTGAATCCGGACATTCTCGGCGAAGTCGCCGCCTTGCCGCAGCCGCCGCTGTGCGTCGGCTTTGCCGCCGAAAGCGAGAATCTGGCGACGTATGCCGAAGAAAAACGCCGTCGCAAGCGCATCCCGCTGATCGTCGGCAATCTGATCAGCGACGGTTTCGGTGGTGAGCGCAATACGCTGCAGCTGTTCGACGACGACGGCGAACACGTGCTGCCGCCGGATACGAAAATCCGCCTGGCGCGGCAAATCGTTGCCCGCATCGCCACCTTGCTGGAGAAACGGCGTTGAAACGTCCGGTCGATGTCAAGCTGCTCGATCCGCGCCTACGCGATCAGTTGCCGGCTTATGCCACCGCCGGTGCCGCCGGACTCGATCTGCGCGCCTGTCTCGACGACGCGCTGGAAATCCGGCCGGGTGAAACGGTGCTCATCCGCACCGGCCTGGCCATCCATCTCGCCGACCCCGGCCTGGCGGCGATGATCCTGCCGCGTTCGGGGCTGGGACACAAATACGGCATCGTCCTTGGCAATCTGGTCGGACTGATCGATTCCGATTATCAGGGCGAAATCATGGTTTCGCTCTGGAACCGCGGCACGGCGCCATTTACGTTACAACCACTCGACCGGCTGGCGCAGCTGGTCGTCGTCCCGGTGCTGCAATTGCAGTTCAACCTCGTCGATGAGTTTGTCACCACGCCGCGCGCCGACTGCGGCTTCGGTAGTACCGGGCACGGTTGAAAGACGGGGCGCACGGGCCGAATTTTCTACGAGAGCGTTCGCCGGCGAAGCAGGGCGGCCACTGGTTTACGGCAGCAGCAGTTCGACCACTCCGGTCGCATAACGCTGCGTAAACGGGGTGCTCGATTCGATGCCTTCGCTGTACTCGCGAATCCGATAGCCGCTGGCGCCGCTGGCGCGCTGCAATTGCTGCGCGCGGCGTTGGACGATCAGGCTGGCTTCGCCGTCGCCGCCGGTGCGGAATGATTTGGCCTGCAGGGCGAGTTGGTAGATTCGCGGACTGAGCAGGCTCTCTTCGATGCGCCAGTTCGGCGCCAGCGGATCATAGATGACGTGCGTGACAACGCCAGCCGCGGCGGCGAGACCGAGGTTGCTCAGATTGACCGCCGGCTGACTGGCCGCATAGACGCCGGCGACCGCCAGCGCGACGGTCTTGTCGGGAGACAGTTCGTTTGCCGACCGGTTGGCACCGCTGAGTGAATACGGGACGTTGAGTGTCGAGTCGTTGCTGGACAGGTTCTGACAGCCGCACAGACTGCCGATCAGCAGCGCAGCGATGGCCAGCCGCGGCTTGGTGCGCGTATCGAGCGGCGAAATGCTCATATGTATTTGAACAGGCTGAGGCCGCTGATCTGCACATAGGACTTCTGCGCGGCTTCGAGACTGAGCTGGCTTTTCGTGAAATCGGAGATCGCCTTGGCGTAGTCGAGGTCCTGCAGATCGGAGAGCGTCTGCTGGTACTGGATGTCGAGCGACGAGGCGCTCTCGCCGAGGCTGTCCAACGCCTGCAGACGCGAACCGACGCTGGCCTGGGTGCGACCGACGTTGGCCAGGGCGTTATCGAGATTGGTCAACAGATTCTGCAGCTTGCCGGAATATTCGACTCGTTTGTCGCTGGTGGTCAGCGGCGTGTTCAGCAGGTCGATGCTGTCCTGGATCGTCGAAAAGACGCTCTTGTTGGCGCTGGGCCGGATGGTGAAGGTATCGCCGTTGACCGGCAGTCCGCTGATCACCACCTGCGCGCCGAAATCGGTACTCACTGGCGCCGCCGGTGGCTGCGTGGTGGTCAGCAGCGGAATCGCCTGCCCGGCAGCAAACGGGGTAACGGCGCTGACTGCGGTTCCCGGGATGGCGGCGGCCGGCGGCACCGGCTGCGACACGTCGAAGATTTGATAGCTTTTCACACCGCCGGGCGCCGTGAAGCGGATCTCCAGCGCGCGATTGCTCGTTCCCTGCCACGGAAAGCCGCTTTCGAGCGCAGTCTGCCATTTCTGCATGTCGAGTACGCTGCCGATGTCGATCATGCCACTGCCCTGGTTGGCGATGCCGGCGCTGTTGCCGGTCGCCGCGGTCGAGAAAGAGCCGTTGCCTTCGCGGATGTTCATCAGCAATTCGCTGCCAGCGACGTTGGCCGCCATCGTCTGCGACGAGGCGACCTGTATCAGACGCTGGCCGTCGTCGCCGAGATAGGCAATTTGTGGCGTGCTGCTGGTGCTGGTACTGGCCGGGCTACGCACAAAGGGGACGACATCGCCCTGATAGCCGGAAAACAGATATTCGCCAGCCGGTGTCCGGCTGTTGGCGAGGCCGAGAATTTCTTCCATGTTGGCCGTCAATTCGCCGGCCATCGCTTGCCGGTCGCTGTCGGAAAGGATCGTGCTGCCGGCCTGCACCAGCCGGCTGCGCACACCCTGCAGCACATTGGTCAGCGAACCGAGCTGCGTATCGGCCAGCCGCAATTTGTCGCGCGCATCGAGCTGGTTGGCGACGTATTGGTTGGCGACTTCCTTGCTCTGGGTCAGCGTCAGCGCCTGGGCAGCGGCAATCGGGTCGTCGGCCGGGGTCAGCATTCGTCGACCGGTGGAGAGCTGGTCCTGTAGCTGGGCCAGTTGGCTCTGGTTGCGCCCCATATTGCGCAAGCCGATATCGTAAATCTGACTGCTGCTGATACGCATCACGTTCTCCTTGCCGTGCAAATCGCCAAGCGACTGTCGATTCTTTCTTTGCCGCTGGTCGAAGCGGCTTTGGCGGTGAGGGGTGAGGACCGGGTTTTCATTCTGCGCACGGCTTGAAAAAAGCGCCGTTCTTAGCGGGCGACGACTTGCAGGATGGTGTCGAACAGCGTCGATCCGACCTGCAGGGATTTGGCCGACGCCTGATAGGCTTGCTGGTAGCGGATCAGATCCGCCGCTTCTTCGTCGAGATTGACGCCGGAGAACGAATCGCGATGCGCTTGCGCCTCTGCCAGCAAGGCCTGTTGCGCATCCGACGAGACCTGCACCTGCCTGGCCTTGTTGCCGGTGGCATTGACCAGCCGGGCATAGCCTTCCTGGAACGTGCTGCTCTTGCCGGACAGGGTGTCCTGCGTCTGCAATTGCGCCAGCGCCAGCGCATTGCGCGAATCGACCGTCGCGCCGCTGTTGCGGGCAATGACGAATGTGTCGCCGGTATTCGGTGTGCCGGTGATGGTGAAGCTGAAACCGGTCGGCGGCGTGCTGGTCGACGAGCCGACCAGGGTAATCGTCGCGCCGCTGCTGTAGGCGATGGTGTCGGTCAGCGCAGTGATGGTCACCGGCGCGCCGCCGTCGATCGATACTTGCGTACCGACCGGGAAATTTTGTAACTGGCCGCTCTGGAATTGCAGGGTGATCGGCAAGGAGGCCACGGCAGCGGGATAGCCCGGACCGACGCGGCCGCTGTTCACTTTGGCTGAGCCCAGATTGCTGGTACTGATCGACGCGCTGAGCGGGCCGCCGGCGGTGATCAGCCGTGGATCGATGGCCACCGACGGATTGACTTGCAGCGTTTGCATGGCGTTGCGCGTCGGTTGGATCAGATAGCTCGCACCGGCGACCAGCGCGGCCGAGGCCGAGAGCGTGAAGCCCTGCGGATCGCTGGCCAGTTGCGTGTTGATCGCCGTCAGGTCGGCGCCCGTCCATTGCTTGTTGTCGGTCAGCCGGCTGAGCGTGACGCCGCTGGCATCGGCGGTCAGTTGATAGTCGCTGCCGGTGAGATCGGTGTAGAAATTGCCGCTGTACGGTGGCGGATCGATGAAGGAAGCGCTGACATCGGCACTGCCGGCCGGATTCAATCTTCCGGTCAGCACTTGCGGGCCAGCGACCGAGAAGAAATCCGGCGTGAAGGAGTTCGGCGTGCTGGACAGTTGTGATTGGCCGAGCAGATCCTGCCCGAGTGCGCTTTGCGCGTTGAAGGTCAGCGCCAGCGAAGCAGCGCTGCGCCCGAGCTCGTTGATCGCCGGCTGCAGCGATTCGCGGCGAAAGGCCAGCAGACCGCCGAGCACACCGCCATCGAGCAGCGATTCGGGCATTTCCTGCGTGCCGGTGGCGGTTTTCAGGCCGACGGCAATACGCGACTGGTCACTGTTCGACGGTTGCGTGGTCATGCCCATCACCTGTGCGCCGACGACCAGTTGCTGTCCGTTGCCGATGAAGACGTTGTAGCTGCCGTCGCTATTGATCGTCGTCGTCGTCTTGACCAGCTTGTTCAGTTCGGCGACCAACTGGTCGCGCGTGTCGAGCATGTCGTTCGCCGGCTGCCCGGTTGGTGCCTGTGCGACGATGATGCGCTGGTTGAGCGAGCCGATCTGTTCGGCGAAGGCATTGATGCCGGAGATGGTCGAGGTGATCTCGCCATCGACGGCGCGCGCCATCTGTGCCAGCTGGTCGCCCATGGCGATATAGCGGGCGCTCAAGGACTGTGCGCCCGCGATCATCGCTTGCCGGCTGGGCAGATCGGCCGGGTTGTTGGCCACCTGTTGCGCACTGGTGAAGAAATTCTGCAACGCCGGTGACAAGCCGGACGATGAATCGCCGAGCAGGTTGTCGATCTGGCTGATCTGCTGGTGGTAGGTATCGAGTTGGCTGGTGCTGCTTTGCGAACGATTGACCTGGTCGGTCAGGAAGCGGCTGTAGAGACGTTCGACGGTACTGACGTGCGTTCCCATGCCGATGAAACCGGCACCGGTCGACATGCCGAGATTGCTCGCCTGACTGCTGCGCTGACGTGTGAAGCCGGCGGTATTGGCATTGGTGATGTTGTGCTCGGCGGTCTGCAGACCGATCTGCGCCGCCATCAAACCGGTGATGCCGGTGCCGATGAGTCCTGAAGTGGCCATGGGAGAAATCCTTTCCGACTACTGGTCAACGGACGCTCGTACAGGATATTGAGCGTTGGCGTCCGGGACCTTCTCTTTCCCTGACCCGTCAGCGTCTGCTCAACCGGTCAGCGCCTGCCGCAACAGCGGACCGTTGATGATCCGTGCCAGTTTGTCGGCATACATCGGATCGGTGGCATAGCCCGCCTGCTGCAAGGAACGAGCAAATTGTGTGCCATCCTGCTGGCCAAGAACGGCGGCGAAGCGCGGCCTGCTGGCCAGCAGATTGGCGTAGTCGCGAAACGCCTCGGCATACGAGGCATAGGCGCGGAATTTGGCGCGCACCGTCTGTGCCGCGCCATTGATGTATTCGGTGGTCGGAATGTCGACCGTCGCTCCCGTCCAGTTGCCTCCCGCTTTGATGCCGAAGAGGTTGAAACTCGGCGCGCCGTTGCTGCCGCGGATTTCGCTTTTCCCCCAGGCACTTTCGAGCGCCGATTGCGCGACGAGGAAATGCGCCGGCACGCCGAGGGTCGCCGCGGCTTCCAGCGCGTGTGGCCAGACGCGATCGACGAAAGCGCGCGCCTTGCTCATTGGACGGTTATCGGCGACCGTTGTGGTCGCGGTATTGCCCGGAACGCTCGTTTCGCCGAGCGCTCCGGATTCGCCGGCCGATAGCCGCCTGGCAGTGCGCGACGATGGCGTCGCCGTTGCATTCGCCGCTGTCAGACTGGGCGCTGACGTCGGGCTGCGGCTAGCGGGCGCAGCCGTGGCTGACGTCCCCTGACGATTGAGCTGCTTCTCGATCAGCGCCGCAAAGCCGAGCGGCGACTGCGCGGCAAGGTTCATCGCCAGTTGCTGATCGCCCAGGGCGCTGAAGAACTGGCTTTGCTCGCTGTCGAGCAGGCCATTGCTCGGGCTGGCGTCGCGCATGCTTTTCAGCATCATGTTCAGCAGCAGCGCTTCGAACTGTCTGGCCGCCTGCCTCGTGCCGCCCTGTGGATCGCGCACCAGACTCGCGCGCAGATCGTTGCCGATCGTCGGATCGACGACCAGCCTTTGCGTGCCGGATGGAATGATGGCCATGACGATTTCTCCGTAATGAGCGGCGGATCTTGCCGGCGGCCGGCCGGATTTTTTTGCCGGCCGGCCGCCGCTCAGCCAGCGTCAGATGATTTCGAGATCGGCACGCAAGGCGCCAACGGCTTTCATCGATTGCAGAATGGCCAGCAAATCCTGTGGTGCGGCGCCGAGCGCGTTGATTGCCTTGACCACTTCGGCAAGGTTGGCACCTGCTTTGACCATCATCAGCGCGCTGCCACCTTGTTTGACGTCGATATCGCTCTGGTTGGTGGTCACCGTCTGTCCGGCGGAGAGCGCGTTCGGCTGGCTGACTTTCTGCTCGTTATTGACCGTCACCGACAGATTGCCGTGCGCGACGGCGCAGGCTTCGAGGGTTACCGTCTGGTTGATGACGATCGATCCGGTGCGCGGGTTGATGATCACTTTCGCCAGGCTCTTCGCCGGCTGTACCTGCAGGTTCTCGATGCGGCCGAGAAAAGCGACGCGGCGGTTGGCCTCTTCCGGCGCAGTGACACGGATCAGACGACCATCGATCGCCTGTGCGCTGCCGGCGCCGACTTCCCGGTTGATCGCCTCGACGACGCGCTGGGTGGTGCCGAAATCGGTGTTGCCCATTTCGTAATGCACGTACGGTCCCTGGCCGAGCGCCGTCGGCACTTCCCGTTCGACCGTCGCGCCGCCGACGATGCGCCCGGCGAGCAGATGATTGACGACCACCTTGCTGCCGCCAGCAGAGGCGCCGGCACCGCCGACCAGCAGATTGCCCTGCGCCTGCGCATAGACCTGTCCGTCGGCGCCTTTCAGCGGCGTCATGACCAGCGTGCCGCCGCGCAAGCTCTTGGCGTTGCCCATCGACGACACGGTGACGTCGATCTGTTGACCGATGCGCGCGAAAGGCGGCAGGCTGGCGGTGACCATCACCGCGGCGACGTTCTTCAGTTGCAGCGCCTGGGTCGTCGGCAAGGTCGTGCCGAGCTGCGCGAGCATGTTGATGATGCTCTGCGTGGTGAATGGCGTTTGCGTCGTCTGGTCGCCGCTGCCGTCGAGGCCGACGACCAGCCCATAGCCGACCAGCTGGTTGTTGCGCACGCCTTGCACCGAGGCCAGATCCTTGATCCGTTCGGCCTCGGCCGGGTCGCTGAGGGCCGCGCAGGCGATCAACAGGACGAACAGCGTCCGTCGCCAGCGTCTATCGCTGAAGAGCTTCATGATTGAACCACGTATTGCATCGCTGTCTCTCAGAACGGCAGCACGTTGAGGAAGAAGCGCGCCAGCCAGCCCATGATCTGCGCCTCGCTGATGCCGCCGCTTTCCTTGTACTCGATGCGCGCGTCGGAAATCTGCGACGAGGCGATCGAATTGGCGGCGCTGACGAAGTAGGGATTGACGATTCCCGACAGGCGGATGTATTCCTGCCCGTGCCCGATCGCCACCTGTTTCTCGCCGGATACGAGCAGATTGCCGTTGGCCAGCACTTCGATGACGGTGACGGTGATGGTGCCGGTGAACACGTTGTTCGCCGCCGCCTCCCCTTTGCCGCTGGCACTGTTGGCGCTGTCGGCACCGAGTTGCATGCCCTGGAAAGATTTGCCGGGCAAGCCGGTGATCGGCCCGGCCGTGGCGCTGATGCTGCCGGTCTTGGACAGCGATGTATTCGACTTGGTGGTCGCCGCCGTGTTTTCGGTGATCGTCACCGTCAGCGTATCGCCGACGTAACGCGCGCGGCGGTCTTCGAACAGCGTGCGCGACGTACCGGCCTGGTAAATGCTGCCGGTGGCGGCCAGATTTGCCGCCAGCGTGTCGGTGCGCGGCTGCGGGCGGGCGGTCATCGGCTGATGCACGTTGGTCGGCGGAACCGTGGTGCAGGCGCTCAGCACGAGAGCGGCCAGACACAGTGGATACTGGCGAGGGAAAGTCGACGGATGGCGCATCTCCAACTCCTTATAACTGCGTCAGACGACCCAGCATCTGGTCCGAGGTCGACACCACTTTCGAATTGAGCTCGTAGGCACGCTGCGTCTGGATCATCATCACCAGTTCCTGCGCGACATTGACGTTCGACGCCTCGACGAAATTTTGCAGCACCGTCCCCGAACCGTTGGTGCCCGGCGTGTTCGGCGTCGGTGTGCCGCTGGAGGCGGTTTCGAGAAACAGGTTTTCACCGATGCTCTGCAAGCCGCCGTTATTGATGAACGTCGCCACCTGGATGGTGCCGATCTGCACCGTCGCCTGTGACCCCGGCTGGGTGATGCTGACTACGCCGTCCTGCCCGATGGTCAGCGTCAGGGCGTTTTGCGGAACGGTGATCGCCGGCTGCAGCGGGTAGCCGTTGGTGGTGACGATCTGCCCCTGATTATCTTTCTGAAACGAGCCGTCGCGCGTGTAGGCGGTGGTGCCGTCGGGCAGCAGCACCTGAAAAAAGCCGGCGCCGTCGATGGCCAGATCGAGCGTATTGCCGGTCTGCTGCAGCGAACCCTGCGTGAAAATACGCCCGGTCGACACCGGAATCACGCCGAGTCCGATCTGCAGGCCGTCGGGAATCTGCGTCGTCTGCGACGATTGGGCGCCGGGCTGGCGCAACGTCTGATAGAGCAGGTCGGCGAAGATGCCGCGCCCCTGCTTGAAGCCGTTGGTGCTGACGTTGGCCAGGTTGTTGGCGATGATG